>JAFZRH010000080.1 GCA_017619975.1 Lachnospiraceae bacterium
AGATCCTTGACTCTCGCGGCAATCCCACCGTGGAAGCGGAAGTGACCCTGGTTGACGGGACCGTCGGCCGCGGCGCGGCCCCGAGCGGCGCCTCCACCGGCGAATTCGAAGCCCTGGAGCTTCGCGACGGCGACAAGAGCAAATTCGGCGGCAAGGGCGTCTTAAAGGCGGTTGCCAACATCAACGAGATCATTGCCCCCGCTCTGCAGGGCATGAACGCCTTCAACATCTATGAGGTTGACGACGTGATGCTGAAGCTGGACGGCACCAAGGACAAATCCAAACTCGGCGCCAACGCCATCCTGGCCGTGTCCATCGCGGCAGCCCGCGCGGCGGCCCAGTCTCTGGACATCCCGCTGTACCGCTTCCTGGGCGGTCTGCAGGCCACCAAGCTGCCGGTTCCCATGATGAACATCTTAAACGGCGGCGCACACGCCGATTCCTCCGTCGATACGCAGGAATTCATGATCATGCCGGTCGGCGCTCCGAGCTTTGCGGAAGGCTTCCGTATGTGCGCCGAGGTCTTCCAGACCTTAAAGTCGCTGATCAAGAAGATGAAGGACGTCACCGCCGTCGGCGATGAAGGCGGCTTTGCTCCCAACAACTTAAAGGGCGATGAAGACGCGCTGGATCTGATCATCAAGGCCATCAAGACCGCCGGCTACGAGCCCGGCAAGGATTTCGTCCTGGCCATGGACGCCGCCGCTTCCGAGTGGAAGAGCCCGAAGGGCAAAGGCTTCTATCATCAGCCGAAGTCCGGCCGTGACTTCACCACGGACGAGCTGATCGAGCACTGGGCCGGCCTGGTCGCCAAGTACCCCATCTACTCCATCGAAGACGGTCTGGATGAGGAAGACTGGGAAGGCTGGAAGAAGATGACCAAGAAGATGGGCAAGAAGGTCCAGCTGGTCGGCGACGATCTGTTCGTGACCAACACCGAACGCCTGAAGAAGGGCATCAAGAACGGCTGCGCCAACTCCATCCTGATCAAGCTGAACCAGATCGGTTCCGTTTCCGAGACGCTGGAAGCCATCAAGATGGCCCACAAGGCCGGCTACACCGCCGTGACCTCTCACCGCTCCGGCGAGACCGAGGACACCACCATCGCGGACCTGGCGGTCGCTCTGAACACCTGCCAGATCAAGACCGGTGCGCCGTCCCGTTCCGAGCGCGTGGCCAAGTACAATCAGCTGCTCCGCATCGAGGAAGAGCTGGGCGTCGCCGCGCAGTATCCGGGCAAGGGTGCTTTCAACTTCAAATAATATTCTGACAAGCGGGGGCGGGCCAGAGAGACGGGAAAAACCGTTTCCTGACCCGCCTTCCCTGTATGAGGAGGAACGCTATGAAACGCAGGATCCTGTCACTTTCTACCTGGATACTCCTGACGCTGGCCGTGCTTTTGGGCACGGTCACGGCCGCAAAAGCCGATACCGGCCCCAAGCCTTCGGTCACGGTCACACTGGAAAACCTGCCGGAAGGTACGGCCTATGCGACGCTGCTGTCAAAAACCAGGTCCACCGGGCCGTATTCGGCGGATGTCAGCTATGAAGATCATTTTGGCTCTAAGGACGCCAGCCAGGAAATCTGGGAGGCGTTCGACAGCTACGCGCAGCAGGATGACTACTATTTCATCGGTTTTGTTCAGAACGTGACGGTGTCCGGGACCTTAAGCTGGACGTATTATCCGCCGCAGGATTTTAAGCTTCTGATCTATCTGCCCGAATCCAACAGCTTTCTGATCAGCGAAGCTGAGAGCCGCTATGCTTTCGATTCGCTGTACACGGCGGACTGCTCTTTGAATCCGATCACGTTTCGAAGCTCGCTCTTTACCCTCAGCCGTCTGACAGGCTTCGCCGGCCGGCTCCTGTTTACGCTGGCGATCGAGCTTTTTGTGGCGCTCCTTTTCAATCTGCGCGAGAAAGAACAGAAAAAGGTAATCATTCTGATGAATCTGGCGACGCAGATCGTGCTGAACCTGATCCTGATGAAAGGCCCTTCTCTGAACTTTCACCGGCTCGGCCTCAATTCCTGGAGTTTCCTCTTTATCCTCTGCGAGATCGGCGTCTTTGCGGCGGAAGCTTTCGTTTACACGAAAAAATTAGAGGATGTCTACCACAGTAAAAAGCAGCTCATCCTCTATGCGTTCCTGGCCAATCTGGCCAGCATGGTGTTCGGTCTGTTTTTCAATAGCCTCTTTCCGTCGCTGTACTGAGAAGAAAAGAAGGAACATCCGCCCCGCCCCGGCCGAATCGGTCGGGGCGATTTCGAAATCACGTGACAGACTACACCCGGATATGGTATACTGATACTGATCTATCCATGCGGCAAAGAACGGAGTAGTTTTTTATGAATGCTGAAAGCTACCGCAGTGCGGTCCTGAATATAGCCTATCTGGCGGCCTGTGCCGTAAACAGGACGGCTCCGGACAGGGAACGGACGGATCAGATGGATCCGGACGCTTTGCTGCAGGCGGCGCAGCGGCATCTTTTGAGCGGAATCACGGCCATGGCGCTGGAGAGCGCCGGCATCACAAATGAAAAACTGACCCGGGCGAAAGGGAACGCGATTCGGAAGGTGATTCTTCTGAATGCGGAAAAAGATGCCATTCTGCAGCGCTTTGAAGCGGCGGGCATCTGGTATATGCCGCTGAAAGGCGCGCTGCTCAAGGATCTGTATCCGTCTGTCGGCATGCGCCAAATGTCGGATATCGATATCCTGATCGATCCGGACCGCGTGAAAGAGGCCGGGAAGATCATGTCGGAACTCGGCTATCAGGAAGAAGAAGCGACTTTTGCCCATATCGCCTATGTGAAAAAGCCGCTGTATAATATTGAGCTGCACAGACAGCTTTTTTCTCCGGCCATCGAAAATAAATCGCTGAATGCCTACTATCGGAGCGTAAAAGACCGCATCCTGCCGGATGAAGACCGCCGCTTCGGCTTTCATTTCACCGATGAAGATTTTTATCTGTATATGACGGCGCACGAGTATAAGCATTATGCCATAGGCGGAACAGGCCTTCGTTCTCTGCTGGACACTTATGTGTACTGCACGCAGAAAGGCCCTGCCATGGACTGGGACTATATTCGGCAGGAACTGGAAAAGCTGGGCATCGCGGACTTTGAAGCGCAGAACCGCTGTCTGGCAATGGATCTGTTCCAGGGAAAGACGCTGGATCCGAAAGAAGAGGAAATGCTGGAATACATTATTTTTTCCGGAACATACGGGACCATCTCGAACGAAATCTCGAATCATCTCACCCGGGAGGGAAACGGCGCCGGGGCAAAACTGAAGTATCTCTTCCGCCGGCTGTATCCGCCGATGGATGTGGTGCGATCCATTTTTCCGACTTTTGCCAAATATCCGGTCCTGCTGCCTTTTCTGCCGCTCTACCGCCTGTTCCGCGGGCGGAAGCGGAATGCCGGCAGACTGACATCAGAACTGAAAGAGCTGATCCACTACAAGAAGAAAACGAAAGAGGAATAAGCGGAAGACGCTTGCCCTTGACGGGCATGCGTCTTCCGCTTATAATCTGATATATATTCTCATACGCGTCAAAACAGAACAGGAGGAAATAGTCATGCGCAAAACAAGCAAGTTTCTCGCACTCTTTTTGACTCTGGCACTGGCGTTCAGCCTGCTGCCGGCGGGCAGGACGGCTTTGGCCGCAGGCAGTTACAGCGGTACCTGCGGGGACGGCCTTAGCTGGACTTTGGCAAGCAACGGGATCATGCGGATCACCGGTACCGGCGCCATGACCGATTATTCGCAGTCGGATAAAGCCCCCTGGTATGATTACCGGGAACAGATTAAGATCGTGGACGTGGAAAGCGGGGTCACCGGCATCGGCGCCTGGGCCTTCCGCAGCTGCACGAATCTGACCGAGGTGAACCTGCCCCGAAGCCTGAGGAGCCTCGGTGCGCGTGCCTTTGTCGGCTGCAGTTCGCTTGGTTCGGTAAATATTCCCGAGGGAGTGACCGGCATCGGGGTCTATGCCTTTGCCAGCTGCAGCAGCTTATCCTGGGTCCGGCTGCCCCAGAGCCTTCAGAGCGTGGATGAAAGCAGCTTTCTGAACGTTAACGGTCTTAGCGACGTGTATTACAACGGCTCGGAGGAGGAATGGACGCAGCTGATTAGCGGTATCGGCAACAGCCCTCTGCTGAATGCGGCCATCCACTACAACGGTTTTCCTGCCTTTGGCCTGTGCGGGAGAGAGTACCGCTACAAAAATCTCCAGTGGTATCTGGATGAGGAAGGCAATATGCGGATCTCGGGCACGGGTCAAATGGAAAATTTCATTATCGATGAAGTGCAGCCCTGGCTGGATTTTCTGGATGATATCCAGACGCTGACCGTGGAAGAAGGCGTTACCACTATCGGGAGAGATGCGTTTGAAAATTGCGTGAATCTGCGCGAAGTCAAGCTTCCCGATTCACTCTCCGTCATAGGGGACGAAGCTTTTATGAGCTGCAGCAGCCTGAAAAAAATAAATATTCCCGGCGGCATAACGAATCTGAGTGACGCGTTTATGTATTGCAGCAGCCTGGAAAAAATCATTATTCCTTCCGGGCAGGAAACCATCACCTCCCGGGCGTTTGAGGGCTGCAGCGGTCTGAAGAGCGTTACGATTCCTGTGAGTGTCACGGAGATCCGCTATTATGCCTTTGAATACTGCACCAGTTTAACAGACGTGTATTATGCCGGCACGGAGGAAGAGTGGAATCAGATCTTAATTCTTCCGAATAACGAGATCCTTCTGAATACGACGGTCCATTTCAATGCCTACGAGCCGGGCTGGCAGAAAATTGACGGCAAATGGCATTACTATGACGGGAACGGCGCGGCGGTCACCGGCTGGCAGAAGATCGGCGGGAAATGGTATTACTTTAATGCCGAAGGCGTCATGCAGACCTTCTGGCAGAAGATTAACGGCAAATGGTACTATCTGGGAGCCGGCGGCGCTATGGTGACCGACTGGCAGAAGATTAACGGCAAATGGTATTATTTCAACGCCGGCGGTGCGATGCAGACCGGCTGGCAGAAGATCGGCGGCAAGTGGTATTATCTCGAATCGAACGGCGCCATGGTGACGGGCTGGAAGACGATAGGCGGAAAGACCTACTTCTTCAAAACCTCCGGCGCGATGGCCGCCAAAGAGTGGTGCGGCGGCTGGTGGCTGAATGCCGATGGGACCTGGACCTATCCGTACAAGGCTACCTGGCGGAAAAATGCCAAGGGCTGGTGGTTCGGCGATGAATCCGGGTGGTACGCGAAGAGCTGCACGATCACCATTGACGGCAAGAGCTACACCTTCGACGCCCAGGGCTACCTGAAATAACCAGCTTCCTCTTCTCCTGTTCCCAAAGATAAAAAATCAGCGCGCTGCACAATGAATCATTGGCAGCGCGCCTTTTCTTTTGCCCGGTCAGCAGCACTCCAGAGGGAAGGAAAGCACTGCCTTGAACAGATCCCCATCGATCTGGATCTGCAGCGTCCCTCCCTGCAGTTCGGCGAGGCTCTTCGCGATGGCCAGTCCCAGCCCGTTGCCTTCGGCGTGGCGGGAGGAATCGCCGCGCACGAAGCGCTCCATCAGCTCGTCGGCTGAAATGTTCAGCGGGTCGCGGGACGTGTTTTTGAAGAGAAAGACGGCCCGTTCTCCTTTTCTCTCCAAATCCAGGTAGACTCTCGTTCCCGGCAGAGAATACTTGCGGATATTGTGGATCAGGTTGTCGAAAATACGCTGCATGCGGCGGCCGTCCGCCAGGATCCGGACCGGTTCCTGCGGGACCTTCGTGAGCAGTGTCAGCTGTGCTTCTTTTAACGTTTCTTCATATTCACCGGCTGCCTGCGTGACGAAGACAGCGGCATCACAGGGGGCAAGCGCCACATCCAGTGTGCCGCTGGATGCTTTCGAGGCTTCCACCAGATCGCCGATCAGACGGTTTAAGCGTTCGGACTGGCGGGAGAGCACCTCCACCGCTTCGCGGCCCTGCTCGCTTAAGGACTCTTCTTTCTTAAGCAGATCCGTATAATTGATGATCGAAGTCAGCGGCGTTTTCAGGTCGTGGGATACGTTGGTGATCAGCTCCGTTTTCATGCGTTCGGATTTCAGGCGCTCTTCCACCGCGGTGTTCATGCCGTCGCCCAGGCGGTTCAGATTTTCGCCCAGCTGCTTTTCGTCAAAAACCATGCCCCGTGTATTCACCTTGTAGTCCAGCGCGCCGTCGGCGAGTTTTTTGGCGGCGTTCTTCAGTTTTTTGAACTGAAAGACGATATACAGGATTCCGGCGTACAGCAGGAGATTGATGATGATCAGAACAGTAAATCTGTCTCCATTGTAAAAAACCCGGCCGGGCGTTACAAGCAGCAGATTCAGAACGCCGAAAACCAGAAGGGCCAAAGCCGCCTTCCAGACGACCGGAAGGGCGCGGAGTCCCTGAAACAGCAGGCGGAACAGTCGTCCGATCAGAGAATCCTTCAGCAGATTTCTTTGCTTGATCCGCGCGGCGGCGCTCATGGAAAGCCCTAAAAACAAAAGGAAGGCCAGCACACTGAGTCCGACTGTCAGCCAGATCTTTAAGAGATCGCTGCCGATGTGGCTGGCAATGTGACAAAAGCCGTAATACAGCGGCAGGACGCACAAAAGGAGAAGCAGATCATACGGCAGCTTGTTCAGCGGCCCCGGGACGATAAGATCCGTATCATTTCGTCGGGCGGAAACCTTCAGCAGCCGGATATAGCAGACGATGAGACCGGCCAGAGACAGGACGGTCAGCGCGAAGAAAAGATAGCGCAGACCGTACAGAGCGGTGGATATCCCGTAGGCATGCCAGGCCTCCGCCGAAGAAACCGGAACCAGACTGTAATCAAACAACAGACAGAAATGCGTTGCCGGTGTAGCCGGAAGCGACGCGGAAGGCAGTCCTTTATACGTGGTAAAGCCGCTTTCTCTGGAGACCCAGAATACCAGGGTATAGAATCCGGATTCCGAAAAGCCATCAGACCGGAGTGCGGTCTTTCCGTTCTCCAGCCGGACCCGGTATTCCAGATGATCGGACCCGCTCTCCGTGTTGTCCAGGATCAGAGAAGAATCGGCCGAAACGTCACGGAGATACGACAGATTTTCCTGAATGATCTCTTCGGACCGTGTTATCAGCATCGAAGTGTTGTTCTGCATCAGGTACTGGTCCCGCGTGAGGGAATAGCAATTAGTTCGAAAACAGGCAATGATCCCGCCGATACTGAGTACCAGCAGGGCCGTCAGCAGAAGACAGCCGATGAGCAGCAGCGCTTTGCCGGCTTTGGTTTTTCCGAATTGCTTTTTCATCTTCTTCCTCCTTGTTCGAGCTTATAGCCATGGCCGAAAATCACTTTGAGATAACACGGATCCGACGGATTGATTTCGATCTTTTCCCTCAGGTGCCGGATGTGGACCGCGACGTTGTTTTCCGCACCCAGCGGTTCTTCATGCCAGACCCGGCGATAAACTTCCGCGGGCGAGAAGACCTGGCCGGGATGCGTCATGAACAGCTTCAGGATCTCGAATTCCTTCGGGGTCAGGTCGATTGCTTCACCGTCCGCGCGGAAGACCTTGGTCTGATCGTTCAGTTCCAGTCCGCCGATCTGCAGGACTTCCGGCTCCGGAACCGCGCTGCCGAGTTTTAAATAGCGGCGCAGCTGCGAGCGCACCCGGGCGGCCACCTCCAGCGGGTTGAAGGGCTTGGTGATGTAGTCGTCGGCGCCGGCTGTGAGGCCGGAGATCTTGTCGATGTCTTCGCTTTTGGCCGTGAGCAGGATAACGGGAACGTTGCTTGTTTCCCGGATCTTCTGCATGGCCGAGATCCCGTCCATTTCCGGCATCATGATATCCAGCAGGACCAGATGGATCTCCTGCCGGCTTATGACATCCAGCGCTTCCCGCCCGGTAAAGGCGGTAAAGAGCGTCCAGTCCGGATCGGACAGATAGATCTTCAGGGCGTTTACGATATCGGCTTCGTCATCGCAAATCAGGATGTTGGGCATGTCGGAACCTCCGCTTTTCTCTTTCGCGTTTATTATATCGCAGAGACTTTTTAAGAAGAAAGAGGGAAAGCGATTAAGATTTGATTAAGATAACAAAAAGCCGGCTCGGGGAGCCGGCTTGCCGCGGCAGACCGCAGCGGGATCTGCCTGAAAGAGAGACGAAAGACTTATTCCTCCACGGGGCTGAATTCTTCTTTGCCGACGCCGCAGAGCTCGCAGGCGAAATCGGCGGGGAGATCTTCCCACTTCACGCCGGTCTCTTCCTCGTCATAGACCCAGCCGCACAGATTGCAGACGTATTTCATGAAATTTCCCCTTCCTTATTTGAAAAACTTGCGGTACAGCCAGATAACCAGGCAGGCACCGCCGATAGCCAGCAGAAGACCGGAGATCCAGCCGCCGCCGATCCCCAGCAGGCTGCCGATCCAGCCGCCGACGAAACCGCCGCCGATACCCAGCAGAATGTTCAGCAGCAGGCTGTTCTTCTTGCCACCCATAATGCCGTTGGCCAGATAACCGGCGACAGCACCGAGCGCGATTGCAACGATGAGTTTCCAAAGCATATTTTTTTCCTCTTTTCGAAACAGGATGCCCGCCTTCTGCGGGTTCGGTTTTATTATAGCACGCAGACAGACCCCGTGCAAATACAAATGAGAAAATATCCCGAAAAGGCTTGCAAGTCGCGGGCGGGAGAGTATAATGCGCTTGTTCCGTCTTTCGGGGACGGAACGGAAGGAGTTCTTTTATGAAAACAAAAGGCATTGATCTGATAAAAAAATACGGGAAGATTTTCGCGGGCACGACGGTCGGCTGCTTCATCACCGGCTTTGCCATCGCCGTTTTCTACCATCACTCGCAGCTCATCAGCGGCGGCGTGACCGGTGTGGCCATGATCTTAAACTATAAGCTGGGCTGGAGCACTTCGCTTCTGAACCTGCTGCTCAATATTCCGATCTTTATCGCGGGCTTTATCTTCCTAGGAAAGAAGCATATCATTTTCAGCATCTACGGAACGATCATGGTCTCTCTGGCGCTGCAGTTTTTTGAGGGCATTGAGATCCCTTATGAAAGCAGCCTGACGACGGTGCTTTTAGGCGGCGCGATCTGCGGCTTCGGCTCCGGCATCATGCTCCGCAGCGGCGGCACCTCCGGCGGCACGGACATCGTCGGCAAGATCCTGAATAAGTATTTTTCCATAGCCATCGGCACCACGCAGATGGCTTTCAATGTGGTGATGCTGATCGTTTACGGCTTCCTCTTCGATCTGGATCTGGCGATCCTGACCATGGCGACCTCCTTCGTGGCTTCCGTTGTCAACAACTATATCAACGACGGCATCGACCGGCGGCGCGTGCTGTATATCGTGACCTCGAAGCCGGATCAGCTGGCAGAGCGCATCGGCAATGAACTGAAGCGCGGCGTGACTTCGATTCCCTGTGAAGGCGGCACTACGCATCTGCCCCATCAGATGCTCTACGTGGTCATCTCGAAGTTTCAGCTGGCGGCGTTAAAGCGCATCATCCGCGACGTGGATCCGGAGGCTTTCTTTACGATCCAGGTGACCACCGGCGTTTACGGAAAAGGCCGCACCTTCCACGCGGTCAGCCAGATCGGCGACTGAAAACGGCTGTTCCGGACGAGAAGAAACAGACAAAACAGGAAAACCGGCGTTTCGTACGGCCGGTTTTTTGTTATATCCCGTCAAGTCTGCATATTTGTGCAAATATCGCAAAAACTCTCGCACAAAATCCGATTTTGTGCTATAAAAAACATATCAAGCGTCTGTTGCTGCGCGCGGCGCCATAGGGACTTAAGGTCCGTATGGTTATTTGTGTCGCAGCGGGAGTGTTCTATTTCAGACAAACGGAGCGTGTGCCTATGAACGGATTAAAACGGAACGTGGAAAAACTTTTCTCCAACAAGGGAAAACTCTTTGCGATGGCCATGGACCTGCCGCAGGTCGGGCTTGTGGAAGGCCTTCAGAATCCGAAGGCCGTGATCGAAACCTGCCGGAACAGCGAACTGGATGCCTTTCTTTTAAACGTGGGCGTCGCGCAGCTTGCGGAAGAAGAACTGCTGCATAAAAAGCTGCTGCTGCGGACGTCGGCCGGCGGTTCCAATCTGGCTTCGGAATTCACCAATATCCAGAAAAATCACGTCAGCCCCGAAAGCGCGCTGGCCATGGGCGCGGACGCGGTGGTCATGATGATGGTCATCGGCGGCGCGGACTATGCGTCGGTGCAGGACGCGGCGCGCGACATCGATGCCTTCCACCGTCTTCAGATCCCGGTGATCGTGGAGATCCTGGCGGACGATTACGGCCAGACCCAGACCTATGACATCCAGGCCAACGGCGCCCGCATCGCGGCGGAGCTCGGTGCGGACGTGATTAAAGCCTTCTATACCGAAAACTTTGAGAACATCGTGGCGAACTGCCCGGTGCCGATCATTCTGGCGGGCGGCCCGAAGGGCAGCGATATCTTCGATACGGCCCGCGCGGCGGTGAAAGCCGGCGTGAAAGGCCTATGCTTCGGCCGCAACCTCTTCCAGAGCGAGGACAAACTGGAAAGGATCCGGAAACTGAACGCGATCCTCCGGGAGGAATAAACAGATATGAAAGCATTAATGTATGTCGGAACCAAACAGATGGAGGTGCAGGAGATCCCGAAGCCGGAAGGCGATTTTCTGGTGCGCGTCCTGGGCTGCACGATCTGCGGGACAGACTTGAAGACCTTCCTGCACGGCCATCCTTTCTTTAAACCGCCGACAATCCTGGGCCATGAATTTTACGGACAGGTGGAAAAAGCGCCGGCGGAAACGGGATACAAGGCCGGCGACTATGTCGTGGTTGCTCCCTACGGGGAGTGCGGTCACTGCGAAAAATGCGAAGCGGGTCTGCCGCAGCTCTGCGACAACAAGGATTATGTGGAGACCGGCGCCTTCTGCGAGTATGTAACGGTGCCGCTGTCCTTCGTTTCGCGCGGGGTGATCAAACTGGACGGCCCGGATTACGTCTATGCCCTGACCGAGCCGCTCGCCTGCGTTTTAACCGCGATCGAGCAGCTTCAGATCACGGAAAAGGACAGCGTGCTGGTGATCGGCGGCGGCCCGATGGGGACGCTCGCCGCCATGACGCTCCTGGAACAGGGCGTGAAAGTCCGCGTCGCGGAGATCAATCCGATCCGGCAGGAAAAACTGCGCGGCTGGGGCATTCCCTGCGACACCTCCGAGGTCTGCTACGCGGAGGATAAATACGACAAGATTATTGTGGCGGTCAACGTGGCGCCGCTCGTCGAAGAAGCGGTCAGCAAGGTCAAAGCCGGCGGCAAGGTTCATGTGTTCGCAGGCCTGCCTTCGGACACGAAGCTTTCGATCCGCGCCTACGATATGCACTACCGCTTCGTGCAGCTGATGGGCTGCAGCGGCTTTGCGATCCCCGCCTTCCGCCGGGCCTTTGAAATGATCAAAAAGAATCCGGCCCGCTATGAAGCGCTGATCACCCACCGCTTCCCGCTGGAAGAGGGGCAGGAGGCCATGAATACCCTGTCCCGGGGCGAAGCCTTCAAGATCATGATCGAGCCATGAAGATCGCGGTCTTAGCCAACTTGAGCGCCGGCGGCGGAAAGGCAGCCGAAGTGCTGGAGCAGATCCGAAAAGCCTGGCAGGCGCATGAGCTGATCGGAGCGGCCGGCTTTGGCGGAGAGATGCTTCCCCGCTGTCTCAAAGCCGAAAGTTCTCCGAAGCCGTATCTGCCCGCGCTGAAGGCGGCGCTCTCGCAGCTGCTCGCGCAGAGCCCCGATCTGCTCGTCACCGTAGGCGGCGACGGCACTGCGGCGTATGCGGCGGAAGAGCTGCTGACCCACGGAGCAGGCGTTCCGCTCTTCGGGATCGGCACCGGGACCGCCAACGTAGGGCCGATCGTATCCTGCCGCGCGGGGGATCCGCTGCCGGATCCTTCGGACCTGAAAGCAGAACGGCTCGGCGCCGTGGAAGCGCTGACGCTGTCCGGAAGCCATATTGCCTACGGCTTCAATGATCTGGTGCTCGGGAACACCTTTCTGGGGACGGATGAAAACGGAGAAACCGCGACCTACGCGGCGGCAGCGCTGGCCGGCCGGGGGATTCTGAAAAAAGAGCGGCCGCTCCGGAAGATCCTGAAGAGGGAGGGCTGCTTCCGCAAGAACGGGACGCCGCTTCCGGCGCCGCCGTATACGGCGGCGCAGCTGATCGCTTCCCCCGTGGAGCGGGACAATTACTACGGACGGGCGGTGACGGGCCTTCTGTGCTGTACGCCGAATTCCCCGTATCAGGCCGCCGTCTATATCAGCCCCATCCCGATCGTGAGCATGGAAGAAAACAGTGCCGGCTTTGACAGCTGGTTTCCGGGCGGACAGCTTCTCCTTAAGGAAGGCGATCTGCTCGAAGTGACAGACCCCGTCAGACAGGTCTGCGTGATCGCAGACGGCAACCCGTATCAGATCCCGGAGCAAGGGGTTGGGATCCGGTATGTACCGGCGCTTTTGCCGGTACTCGCAAGGAGATAGTATATGAAGAAGAAAGATGAGCATCCCGAAAAGGCCGGCAGCGGAAAAGTCCGGCTCTTCGGGAAAGAGTATCACACGAAGGAAATGCTCGTCGGGCTCCTGTTTATCGTGCCGACGGTCGCTTTCCTGATCTTTACCTTCGTGATTCCGGTCATCGACGTGATCGAACTTAGCTTTACGAACTTCAGCATGTCCGCCGGAACCATGAAGAACGTCGGGATGGACAACTACAAGGACCTGCTGGAAGGCTTCTTTACGGCGGAATACTGGGAGGACGGATTCGGCCAGTCCCTTCGGAACACGGTCGTCTATTCCCTGCTCAAGCTGACGCTGGATACGGGCCTGGCCCTGTTCCTGGCGGTGCAGCTGGATAAAAACGTGCCGCTCAAGCGCTTTCTGCGCTCGACCTTCTTCGCGCCGGTCGTCGTGCCCATGGTCGCTTCGTCCCTGATCTGGATCTGGTTCTACGATCCGAACGTAGGTCCCTTAAATCAGATCCTGCAGTTCCTGGGCCTGCCGGCATCCAAATGGCTTTACCATGAGAGCACGTCCATGCTTTCCATCCTGATCTTCTCGCTGTGGAAGGGCGTCGGCTACAATATCATCCTGTTCCTGGCCGGGCTGCAGAATATTTCCGATTCCTACGTGGAGGCGGCCAGACTGGACGGCGCCAGCGACTGGCAGCTCTTCTGGAAGATCAAATTCCCGCTCCTGCGGCCGATCACGTCCTTCGTCATCATGATGGGCATCATCAATTCGTTCAAAGTCTTCGCGGAATTCAACGTGATGACCCCGGACGGCGGACCGCTCGGCTCCACCAAGCTGATCGTCAGCTATATCTACGAGCTGGCCTTCACGAGAGGACGGATGGGCCGGGCTTCGGCGGCGGCGCTGATCCTGTTCGTCATAATCTTCGTATTGACGCAGATCCAGAGCTTTATCAACGCCAAGAAGACCATCGACGTGGAATAGGAGGTGCGGCATGAAAACAAAGATCAGAAATACCACGCATCTTGACAGCCATTATCTGGCGTTTGCCTTCCTGATGATCTGCGCCGTGATCATGCTGTTCCCCTTTATCTGGATGATCCTCTCGTCCTTTAAAACGGCGGCGGACGTCTATTCCTACCCGCCGAGGTGGCTGCCTTCCAAGTGGAACGGAAGCAACTACTCCAAAGTGTTCAACATGATCCCCTTCCTGCGCTACTACTGGAACAGCATCTACACGACGGTGATCATGACGGCGCTGCAGATCGGGATCAGTGTGCTGGCGGCCTACTCGCTCGTACATCTGCGCTGGCCCGGACAGGCCTTCATGGCGACGGTGATGCGTTCCAGCATGTTCGTCCCGATGGTCGTGACCATGATCCCCATGTACCTGCTGGTTTCCTCGCTGAACCTGGTGGATACCTACGCCGGCATCATCCTGCCGCAGATCTCGACGGCTTTTACCACCTTCCTGATCATGAGCTACTTTGCTTCCATCCCGCAGGATATGATCGATGCCGCCAAACTGGACGGCTGCGGGCCCTTCCGGGTCATGACCCGGGTGGTGATCCCGAACACGAAAGGCGCGATCTCCACGGCGGCGCTGTTCTCCTTCCTGGGCAACTGGAAGAGCTACACCTGGCCGCTGATCATCACAAACGACGAGATGTACCGCACCCTGCCGATCGGCTTAAAGTATCTGCAGCAGGAATCTTCCTCCGAATACCAGGTGATGATGGCCGCCGCGGTCATGACCATCCTGCCGGTGCTGATCATCTTCGTCTTCTTTGAAAAACAGCTGGTCCGTTCCATCACGCTGACCGGTATGAAGTCATAAACAAGAAAGAGAGGGAAAATAAATATGAAGAACGTGAAAAAGATCCTGGCGCTCCTTTTGTGTCTTGCCATGACGGCAGGCGCTTTAAGCGGATGCGTCAGCAGCTATGTGAACAAGGAGACCACGCCGGCCGCCACGCAGGCTCCGACCCAGCCGCCTGCCACGGCACCGGCAGGAGAAACGCTGCCGCCCGAAACGGAAGCTCCCATTGCCGGCATGACCCTGAACGTCTGGTACGCAGTCAGCGGCACCAGCGGCGAGCTCTTCACGAAAATGTCGGAACAGTTCGGCAGTGAATACGGCGTGACCATGAAGCTGACCTATACCGGCGGATCCGGCGATACCGCGACCAAGGTCGCCGCCGCTCAGCTGGAAAACAAGAACATGCCGGACGTAGCCCTGATGTATGCGGGCCCCTTATATACCGGCGGCAAGGACAACTACGATATCGACAACCTGATCAAAAACGGAAGCGGATTTGATATTAACGATATCTTCGAGGGCATGATGGACTACTGCGTCTATATGGGCGAAGGCTACTGCGCCCTGCCCTACGGCATCTCCACACAGGTCCTGTACTACAACAAGGACATGCTGAAGGCGGCCGGCGCGGACATGACGAACCCGCCCAAGACCTGGAGCGAATTCAAGGCCGTGCTGGAAAAGGTGAAAGCCTCGGCCGGAGAGAACAAAGCGTTCGATACCACCGACCAGGCCTGGCTTTTTAAGTCCATGCTGATGCAGAACGGCTGCGAGATCATTGAAAACAAAGAGGGAAACATCGTCCCGATCTTTAACGACGAGCAGGCCGTGGAGGTCGCGGATTACTGGTATTCGCTGGTCACGGACGGCCTGATGCCGGCCGGCGAGCACAACAATGCGGAAAACACCTTCCTGTCCGGCAATCTGGCCTTCCTGGCGGCTTCCTCCAACCGGATCTCCCGCTGGGTCGGAACGACTTCTTTCGAGCTCGGCGCCATCGAGATGCCTTACTTTACCCAGCCGTCTTTAGCGCTGGGCGGCAACGTGCTGGTCATTTTCAACCGCGATCCGGAGATCCTGCGGGCAGCCTGGAAATACGTCTGCTATCTGACCAGTGTGGAAAAGAATACCGAATTCGCCCTCGGCACCGGTTATCTGCCGATCCATAAATCCGCGCTGGAGCAGGAAAACGTGAAGAAGGCGATCCAGGAGAACGAACTGTACAACGTCGCCTTCAAGCAGCTGTCCTATACCTGGGCTTACACGCACTTTGAGCAGATGGGTACTATGGACACCGAGATCAAGAGCATGCTGAACAAGCTGGAAAAGGGCCGCGGCACGTCGCAGGAGCTGCTGACCAAGGCGGTCGAGGCTGTTCAGAAAGAAATCAACGCGGATAAATAAACGGGAGGCCGACCGTCCCGACAAGGAGGATGTGCGATGACAAGACAGGAAAGATTTTCTTTCTCGACCGGCGCGCTGTACCCTTATGAGACCGAGACCGCGCTGAAAATGATCCGTGACGCGGGCTTCCCCCGGGCGGAGCTGATGCCGCAGGCCATCAGCGACGCGTCCGAGGAGAGTACGAAGAAATTTGAAAAGACCGGGATCCTGCTGGGATCCATCCATTATCCGCTGGTGCTGTTCGGCCTTCTGTACAACTGCCAGAAGACCATGATCGAAGACAGCCGCCGCTATGCGAAGGAGCTCCTCACCATGGGGCAGCGCCTGGACTGCCACGTGCTGGTGGTTCATCCGCACGATCCGCCTTCGCTCAAAGGATACTATAAGCTGCTGGAGCAGCCGGTCATCGACAATATCCGCTGGCACGCGGATCTGTGCGCCGAGATGGGCTACGTGATGGCCATGGAAAACCATCCGCGCACGGCTCCGACGGCGGCAGCCTTAAACGATTACATCGCGCAGCTGGACCATCCGAACATCAAACCGATGGTGGACACGACCGAGGTGAAAGAAGCGGACGGCGACCCGGTGGAATTTATCCGCGGGGTGAAGACCTGCCACATGCACATGAGCGACTTCGGCACCATGAAGCATCTGCCGGCCGGCGAAGGGATCTTCGACTGGAAGGAGATCCGCAAGGCGCTGGACGATCAGGACTATCAGGGTTTCTATACGCTGGAGCCGGCGTATAAGTTCTACATGACGGACGTGGAGAACAAGCTGAAAAAAGCGCATCGCTTCCTGGAGGAGAACTTCTCGTGAGAAGAAGGCAGAATCTGGAAAAAGCCGTACGGGCCGCGTGGGAGGCCTTTGCCGTCGGGGATGCGATGGGCATGCCCACCGAGTTCATGCGCCCGGAGGATATCCGGGAAATGCTGAAGGATCTGCCGTTTGACGCGCGCCACGCCGTTCTGACGCCTTCGGAGCATTCCTATACGCACGGCGATCTGCCGACCGGGACCGTGACGGACGATACCGAGCAGAATCTTTATCTGCTGGCGGAGATCCGGCGGCGCGGCGGCGTGACCCTGGAAGGGACGCTGACGGCCTTGAACGACTGGATCCGGGAGACCGACGCGGTCGCCAAGCATTATATCGGACCGAGCTCGCTGAAGGCCTTAAAGGCCATCGGGGACGGCAAACCGGCGGCGCAGGCCGGCATGGGCGGAACCACCTGCGGCGGCATCATGCGCACGCCCTCCGCGGTGCTGTGGAACCCTTTGCAGAGCGAAGAGGAGCTGGAGGAGGCCATCGTGACCTCGCTCCTTCCGACGCACAACACCTCGGAAGCGCTCGAAGCGGCGGGGGCGTACGGTTTTGCGCTGCTGGCCGCCGTACAGGGAAAAAGCTATGAAGAGATCATGGCGGCGGCCCTTCGCGGAGGCGAAAAGCTGATCCGCCGCGCGCCGTACCTTTCCTGCGCGCCGTCTTCGGTCAGGCGTATCCGCCGGGGCGAAGCCCTCGCAGAGGAAGCTGGCGTGATCGGCACGCCTTCTCTGCTCCGGGATACGCTCTTTCAAGAATGGGGAACGGGCCTGCCCTCGGCGGATGTGTGCGGGGCGGTGTTCGCCCTGTTTTCCCTGTACCGGAAAAAGACGTGGGCAGCCATTATCGAAGCCGCCACGCTCGGCGGCGATACCGATACCATCGCCGCGCTTGTCGGCGCGCTCTGCGCGGCCCATGCCGGGAAAAGCGACGTTCCGGAGAGCGTGAAAGAAAAGGTGGCTGCCGTCAACCGGCCGCTGTTTGAAGCCAAATATCCGGAGGCACTGGCATGATCCGAAGGGTAAAAAACTATTTCGGAAAGCTGAAGGGGAATTCCGCGGTCTGCATCGCCGCGCACCCCTTCTGGGCGATCCCCTATATGTTTTATACCTATTACATCAGCCTCTATCTGCTGGAGAAGGGCATTACGGATGCGCAGCTGGGAACGCTCATGGTGGCGGGCACGGTGGCGGCGACCGTTTTTTCCTTCCTGTCCGCGCCCGTGGTGGACCGGCTGGGAAGACGCAGGGCGACGCTGATCTTTGATCTTTTGTCTTCCGCGATCCCGCCGCTCATCTATTTCCTGGCGGACAGCTTCTTCCTGGCGCTGATCGCCATGGTGCTCTTCAATGCCAACCGGCTGATGAGCGTGGCCTACTATCTGGTCATGATCGAGGACGCGGAGGACGAGGGCCGTATCGTAGCCTTCAATCTCTTCAACGGGATCACCGTGGTGGCCGGACTGCTGCTGCCGATCGGCGGGTTTATCGTGGAACGGTACGGGCTGGTCAGGGCGGAAGGCGCCTTCCTGCTGATTTCCTTCGCGGTCATGACGGCCATGATCCTGATCCGTCACCGGCTCTTAAAGGAAACAAAAGTGGGAGAGAAGGTGCGGCAGGAGACAAGATCCGAAAAGATCTCCGCCGGCGCCCTGCTGAAAGGGCTCTGGAAGCCTTACCGGGATGCCCTCCTGTTCCTGAAGGACAACCGGGTGGCGCGCTCTTTTACCCTGGCGAATGTTTTCTTCTGCGTTTACATGAACCTGGGCACCAACTACAGCCTGTACTTTGTGCCCTATTTTGCGGACCGCATGGGCATGGATACCATGCAGAGCTCCGTTCTGGGCAGCGTTTACTACGGCGGCATGCTGGCGGCCATGATCTTTATCAACCCCCGCTTCGGGCGGAAAAACCTGGTCAGGGGGATCCTGTTCAGCGGCGCGCTGACGCTGCTCGGCTTTGGCCTGATGGTGGGCGTGCCGGCCGGTGTGTACGGGGCGGCCATCGCGGCGACCCTGGTGCTGGCTGTCGGCTACGGCGCTTTAAAGAGCAGCATGGAAGGGGCGCTGGCGGTCTATTCGGAAAGCGAGTTCCGCAGCGGCATCTACTCCGCGGCCAACCTGCTTTCTTCCGGACTGGGCGTCGTCGTTACCGCACTCTGCTCGGTGCTTTACGGACGCTGGGCCGGCTGGCTTTACGTCCTCTGCGGGATCATGGTGCTGGCGGCGCTCGCGTCCATCCTGAGCGCCGGAAAGAAGCTCCGGGAATAAGGGGCTGCCGCGATCCGGCCGGAATGAAAGTTTTTTGTGAATTATTCTGAAAAGCACAGAAAAGACGCAGTCTTTTGTGATATACTTATTTGGCATTTTTAATGCGAAAGGAGAAACAATCTATGAAAAAACTACTGGCTCTTGTTTTAGCGCTGGCCATGGTTCTGGGCCTTGCCGCCTGCGGCAGCACGCCTGTGGAGACCCAGGCTCCGACTCAGGCTCCGACCCAGGCTCCGACTCAGGCCCCCACGCAGGCCCCGACGGAAGCGCCGACCACCAAGGCCCCCGAAACGACAGCGGCTCCGACGGAACCGGAGACGACTGCTGCTCCCGAACCTGTCGTCGTCGGTAATATCCAGATTCTGAATGCGCTGCTGGAAGGACTGGAAGAAGTCAAGGATCCCGAAAATACCCGTTATCAGGCTTACTGGCTGAACGGCTACGGGATCTCCAAACTGGCGGAAGATCATTTCTGGTTCGAGATGACGGACGAGACGCCCGTCAAGGCGGTTTCCTACAACGACGGATATACCGCGGAACTCGGAAACTATGACGTAATGAAGGATCAGGCGATCTGCCTGGATGTCCCCGAAGGACTTCAGAAGAACTTCTCCGACGGCATCCTGATCGGCACCGGTTTCAAGCGGGATGATCTGCCCTGGCAGATGGGCTGGGTCGTTGCCGGTCCGGAAGTTCTGCTGCTGATCCCGGCCGACGGCTATGAGAAGGCAAACTTCCTGTTCGAAGACGTGAACATGGTGGAAGCGGATTCCTACGATTTCATCTGTGCTGACGGCTTCAGCGAGGAGATCGCGAAGGAAGATCTGGAACAGGTCGCTCTCTTCTTTGACGGCGATCGCGTCGATGCCAGCTCGATCGCGTATGCTCCCTACACACTGAGGGATATCGAGTACATCGTTCCTCACGGCCTGGAAGCCGAGAATGCTGCCGAATTTGAAGTGGAAGAGGGCAAAGTTGCCAAGATCACGGTCGTGAACACGGTCGCCGGCGCGGCGGAACCCGATTTCTTCGGCCCGTCCGGCGGTACGGTGCAGACCGGTTACCGTGTCAGCGACGTTCTGGCGGCGGCCGGTCTTGAAAATGCCGGCGGAACCGTCACGGCGATTTCCTTCGGCGACGGCAGCAACGCGCTGCATGCCACGAAAGAGATCGCGTTCGCCGATTTTGCCGAGCGCTACATCGTTCCGAACGATTCGAAGGACCGCGGCGCCTACACGGTCGGCCGCAATCAGGCTTACAATGATGTGACCATCAACGTCGGCTGCTATGTCCTGGGAGAGAACATCCTGCTGTTCATCCCCGACTCTGCGGCTGACAAGGCGACCGGCATCCTGCTGAGCGACGTTCTGACCCTCCTCGGTGTCGAATACACCGCTGTCAACGTGGTCTGCTCCGACGGCTTCAGCGAAGTGATCGATGCGGCTGACATGGATGACGTGAAGATCTACCATGTGAAGGGCAAGGTCGACGTGGATTCTGTCGCCTATGCCGGATACACCCTGGCGGATGCGGTTTCCATCGAGATCCTGAAATAATTTCCCGATATCCGGGACAAGGGCGGAGCCAGTTCTCCGCCCTTTCTCCGTTTTCATGGTATCGTGAAGCGAGAATGAGAAAGGAAGATAAGCAATGAAGAAGGCGATTTCCCTGCTTTTGATCTTCTGCCTGATCCTGAGTACGGCAGCCTGCGGCAAGCAGTCGGCAGAATCGACGCCGGCGGCAGTGGCAGGCAGCAGCGAAGCGGCGACTCAGCCGGTCGAAACCGAGCCCCAGCCGACGGAACCGAGTCCGGCTTTTGAGGGGGACACCCATATGACCGGTGCGGTCGGTAAAAACGGTGCGGCGGCCTGCGCCTCCAAGCTGGCTTCGGATATCGCGGTCCAGATCATGGAAAAAGGCGGCAACGCGATCGACGCGGCCGTCGCCATGATCTATGCGGTCGGCCTTCTGGAACCGGCAGCCTCCGGTGTCGGCGGCGCCGGACAGATGGTGATCTATCTGGCAGATACGAATGAATACGTTTCCATTGAATATATGACGCAGGCCCCTGCGGCGGCCTGGCCCGGTGTTCTGGACACCTCTACTTCCAGCACGCCGCCTTCTCCGGAAGCGGTTGCGATCCCCGGCGTGGTGCACGGCACCCTGACGGCGCTGGAGAAATACGGCACCATGAGTGCCGCGGAAGTTCTGCAGCCGGTCATCGATCTGGCCCGGAACGGTTTCCCCTGCTCCGAACGCTGGAATACGAATATCGAAGGCCGTCTGGACAACCTGAAATCCTATGAATATACCCTGAATCTTTATACGGACGAGGGCTTCCTGTATGAAGTCGGCGCCACCATCAAGAACCCGGATCTGGCGGATACGCTGGAATTCATCGCGAAGGAAGGCATCAAGGGCTTCTACGACAGCGAATTTACCGATCAGATGGTGGATTACATCCGGAAACAGGGCGGTGTGCTGACGCACGAGGATTTTGCGCAGTATACCTCCGTGATGCGGGATCCCATTTCCACGACCTACGGCGGCTACACGGTTTATACGACCACCGGCCCCTCCAACGGCGGCGTTGCCCTGCTGGAATGTCTGAATATTCTGGAACACTTTGACTTAAAGGGCTACGGCTTTGACAGCCCGGAGACCCTGCAGATCATGGCGGACGCCTATGCGATGTCCTATCAGGACGGCGTTTCCTTCATGGCAGATCCGGACTATTACGATCTGCCGGTCGCGGAAATGATCTCCAAGGAATACGCGGCGACCCGGGCCGAATCCATCAAGATCGGCCAGCGGATCAAAACCGCGCGCGCCGGCCGGCTGGAAGTCACGCTTTCCGAGACCGGTCAGAAGGTGATGGCGGACTACACCCCGGATCAGGGCGGCACGACCCACATGGTCTGCGCCGACAAATACGGCAATGTGGTCTCCTCCACCAATACCAACGGCATCAACTTCGGATCCGCGATCGCGGTGCCGGGAACCGGCTTCGTCTTCTCGGCGCATCTGGGCAATCTGAACAATACGGCGGCAGCCCGCGTGAACATGATCATGCCGTATATCCGAGTACGTTCCACCACCTGTCCGACGATCGTGGCAGGCGCGGACGGCAAGCCGGTCCTGGCGATCGGATCTCCGGGCAACTGGGCTCTGGTCTCTGCGGCCATCGAGGGTGTGGTAAACTATATCACCTTCGGCATGACCCTCGGGGACGTGATCAATTCGCCGCGCAGCTACCGCGACGGCATCAGCAAAACGCTGACGCTGGAGTCCGGCTACAGCGAAACGACGGCGAAGGCGCTGGAAGCGATGGGCTTCGAACTGGAAGACTATGACAAAGAATTCAGCTCGCACGTAGGCTCTCTGGCCGGCATCCAGATCAACGAGGACGGCAGCTTCTGGGCCCTGGGCGATTTCCGGCGTATGTACGGCGCGTCCGCCTATTAAAGAAAAGAGCAGCTTATGCGGGAAGAATATCTGATCGCTCTCGTCATGTTTGCGGTGCTGATCATCGGACAGATCGTGACAAAGAACGAGAAAAAATGGGCGGCGGTCTTTCTGCTGCTGGCTTCCGTGGCCGGAAGCCTGGCGGCCGGGATGGGGATCCGTTTCCGTGAGATCGTGGAAGGCCCTTTCGGTTTTCTGGACGCTGCCTTAAGCGTCGCCTGCGCGGCGGTCTTTTCCGGTCTGCTGTACCGGACGGGATTTTATGAAAAGCTGCTGGAGAAGATCCTGCGGATCCGCGGCCGCTTCCTGAAGGCGCTCTGCGTGATGCTTTTCATCGGCCTGCCCGGCATGTTTACGGGACTTGCCTCGCTGAGCGTTCTGACCACCGGCCGGCTGGCGGGAGAGAAGATGAAGGCGCAGGGCGTCTCCCACGGGAAGATCGCGGTCTGCGTCATGGCCGGAGCCTTCTTCGGCATGATGCTGCCGCCCAACTGTCTGCCGGCGATCATCGCCGCCAACGGGGCGGGCAGCGTACTGCCGACGCCTTACGTGGGCTTTTTCATGCCGCTTCTGGTGCTGACGGTCCCCTGTCTGCTGCTGTTTACCGGCTTGAACATAAAAGTGCTGGCGCCGGAAGGAACGGCAGCGGAAGAAAAGACGGAAAAGCTGCCGCTGCTGCCGCTGATCGCTTTTGTTCTGATAGGGGCAGCCATACTGGTGGAAGGGCTGCTCACTTCCTTCGTTTACATCGGCGGCAATACGCTCTGGTTTTTCCTGGGTGCTCTGCTGCTGCTCTTTGCGAAGGGCGGCAGCGTGAACGCGGCGGCGGAAAGTCTTTTTGATGCGGTGATCCCGCTGGCGCTCCTGTTTACGCTGGGCAGCTTCATCGAGGTCAGCTCCATGACCGGGGTCCGCGGTATTTACAGTCTTCTGACCCTGCCGCAGACGACCGGCGGCCAGACGACGCTGGTCATGCTGGTCCTGATGGCGATCGGCCTTGTGCTCAGCTTTTTCCTGTCGGTTCCGATTCCTGCTTTCCTGGTGACCTACGCGGTCTTCCCCATCGGCTGGCTGGCGAATCCGGTCATCGTGACGGGAATCTCCGTAGCAGCCGGGCTGGCGTACGTCTTCGCGATCCGCGGAGGGCTCTTTACCGAAACCGCGCGGACCCTGGAGCTGAAAGACGTGAAATGGGGCGGGAGTCTGAAAGCTCTGCTGCTTCCGCTGCTTTTGATGCTTGTCATCGCGGTGGTCTTTGTCCTTTACGGAGATCCGCTGGATTTCCTGATTATGTAAGGAGGCGGCGATGCTGGAACTGATTTATTATGTGATCATTGCCGTGATGGCGGTGCTGCTCTTTGTCAATCTGGCGAAGAAGCGCGGCTGGCCGGAACTGATCTGCACAGCCGTTGTGCTTGTGACCTTTGCGCTCAGGGCGCTGCACATCAAGTAGGAGGACGTTATGAAGAAGTTTGCTTATCTTTGGAAAAACGCCCTGGTCCTGCTCGCGGTGCTGGTCTTTGCGATCCCTGCTTCCGTTGACTTTCTGGCCATGCAGAAACGGGAACCTGTCGCGAAGAACGATTATGAAGTGAGGATGCTCTCCGAATACTGCGAAGGCCTGAAAGACACACCGGCCGATACCGAGATCTACGTACTCGACAGCGGTGTGCCCGGAGGCACTTTCCTGATCTTCGGCGGGACGCATCCGAATGAGACGGCCGGCATGCTGGCGGCCGTCAGTCTGGTGGAAAACATGAAGCCCACCGCGGGACGGTTTTTCATCATTCCCTGGCTGAACAAGAGCGGCTTTACGCATACCTCGCCGCTGGACGGCATGCAGGATTTCTTCGATATTACGCTGGATGACGGATCCGTCCGCACCTTCCGTGTGGGGAACCGTCTGACGAACCCGGTGCATCAGTGGCCGGACCGCACCTACTACGAAGGAACCAGCGGCCGGAAGCTGGTCGGCACGGAGACCGCGGAGATCCGCAACGTCAACCGCATGTACTACGGAGATCCGGACGGGGTTCTGACCGAAAAGGTCTGCTGGGGCGTTTATCAGCTGATCCTGAAGGAAAACGTGAATCTCACGATGGATATGCACGAGGGCTCGCCGGAATTTTTATATCTGGACTGCACGATGGTCAACGAGAAGGCGGACAACAACACCGCCATGTCGATCGCGCAGGGCATGTCGCTGGATATGGAATTCGACGACCTGACCATGCGGGCGGAGTTTTCCGGCATGAAGTCCTACGGTCTCTCGCACCGCAGCCTGGGTGACAATACCCAGTCCATGATGACGCTCATGGAGACCTACAACCCTTCCATGGGACCGCTTCACGGCAAGATGGACGACGACCTGATCATTAACGGAAACGAGCCCAACTACGTGGAAGCGTATCAGAGAGGTCTGAATTATTTTAAGATCGATGACAGCGGCTATCCGCTGATCAACCGGGTCGCGCGCCACATCACCTGCATCTTCTATCTGGCGAAGAACTATACGGATGCGCATCCCGACAGGGCGATGGCTTTTGAAGGACTCGGCAGCTATGAAGAAATGGTGCAGAAGGGCCTCGGCGGCCTCCTGAAACCGATCAAGTAAGAAGAGGAGGAGAACAATATGAAAAAGATTTTCGCACTTGTTTTAGCAGCGCTTATGCTGCTGGCGCTGGCTGCCTGCGGCCGGCAGGATACGACGTCCCCGACAGGACAGGCTGATCCGAACGCCGCCACACAGGCGACCCTGGATCCGAGCGGCACGGCGCCGGCCTTCGATATGCAGACCAGTGAGGACAAGCGTATCGTGAATATCGGGACCGTTGACAAGACTCTGTACGCGGCGCCCATTCTGGTGACCTCCTTCGGGCAGAGCACCGATGCGTCCACCATCGATACGGCCTTAAAGAGAGTCGGCGGCACGTATTCCTATCTGCCGCAGGTGGCGGCTGACGCGGTCGGCTCTTACAAAACGATGATCATCTGCGTCGGCGCCAGCACCAAGGGCCTCGGCCAGGCCGGCATCGATGAGAAGGACGAGGTCGCCCGGGCAGAGGCCATCATGGCGAAAGCCAAGGAGACCGGCGCGCAGGTGATCTTCGTGCATATCGGCGGCGAGACCCGCCGCGGCGCCCTGTCCGATCAGCTGGCGGATCTGGTTCTGCCGCAGTGCAGCTACATGATCGTAAAGGAAGACGCCAACTGGGACTACAAGTTTACGAAATACGCGGAAGAACACAGTCTGCCGCTCACGCTGATCTTCGGACAGAAGGACACCGTACAGGTCATGAGCGACCTTTTCAGCAAATAAGGAGTAAGTCTTTTGGATATCGAACTCATCTGTTTACTGGTGATGCTGGCAGTTTTTCTGCTGGCAAACCTGCTGGTGAAGCTCCCGGTCAGCTTTTCGATGGTGCTGGGAGCCATCGCCGGCGCGCTGGTGGGCGGTCAGGGCATCCCCTTAAGACATCTCTTTGAGGGCACCTTTACGTATCTGGATACGATCCTGATCATTTCCGCGGCCATGCTGTTTATGACCGTGATCCAGGAATCCGGTGCCCTGGAGGCGTTAAATGCCATCATCGTGACCCGCTTCTACAAAAAGCCGGCGCTGATGCTGATCCTGCTCATGCTCATGATCATGTTCCCCGGGATGATCACCGGTTCTTCGACCGCCGCCGTGCTGTCCGCCGGCGCGCTGGTCGCCCCGGTGCTGCTCCTGATCGGTATTCCGAAAGAGAAGACCGGCGCCATCCTGGCGATGGGGGCCATCATGGGCATGGCGGCTCCGCCGATCAATATCCCGGCGCTTCTGATCGCGGGCGGCGTGGACATGCCGTACATCGGCTTTGAAGGCCCGCTGTTCTTTATTACGATCCCCTGCGCGATCATCGCGGTCCTGATCCTGGGCCTCAAACACTGCAAAAACCTGGACATCGAAAAGCTGAAGGGCGAGCTGAACCTGGAGATCGGAAAGAAGTACGGTATCCGCCTGTATTTGCCGATCTTCGTGCTGATCGTGCTTCTGGTCGTCTCCAAGCTGGTGCCTTCGCTGCCGCAGCTCGGCACGGCACTGATCTTCCTGATCTCCGCCGCCGTCGGCATCTTTACCGGCCGCCGCTTCAACGTATGGGAGAAGGCTTTAAGCGCCATGGAGACCACCATCCCGGTCCTGGGCAAGCTCATGGGCGTGGGCATGTTCATCCAGGTGCTGACGCTGGTCGGCGCCAGAGGCTGGATCGTGGTCAGCTGCTTAAGCTTAGGCACGGTCATGCTCTATGTGTTTGCCTGCACCATCATGCCGGGCTTCGGGGCCATCAGCTCCTACGGGGCGGCCTCCGTCATGGGCGTGCCCTTCCTGCTGGTGCTGCTGCAGGCCGGCGGCCACAACGATATCGTGCTCTGCTGCATGCTTTCCTTCCTCTGCTGTCTGGGCGACCTCATGCCGCCGACGGCCCTGGCCGGCAACTACGCGGCGCAGATCGTGGGCCTGAAATACCGGCCCGTCCTCACGAAATGCGTGATCCCCTTCCTGATCTGCCTGATCTTAGGTCTTCTGTGCATGATCTTCTCGGGATCGCTGTCATTTCTTACGGCATAAGGAGGGCCAAAGCATATGCAAATCGTATATCTGATCATTCTGGCTCTGGTTCTGGTGCTGATCGTCGTCAATATGTTTAAGAAGAAGGACAACTTCTTCTTCCAGCTGGACGCGGCGCTCGTGATGATCACGCTGCTGCTGCGCCTGCTCTTACTGAAGTAGAGGGGGAGAAGCGTATGAAGAAGCAATATTCCGGCAAGATCCCCCTGCACATCCTGACTGCTTCGCTGCTCTGCGTCTTTGTGGCGGCGATGGTCGTCATTTTAGGCATCAATTTCCGCGGCATGCAGGAAGCGGAGCCGATCTACCCCGGCCCGGGCGTGACGGGAAAAGAGATGCTGAGCAAGTACTGCGCGAACCTGGAAGGTACGGCCGGCGATACCGAAATCTATATTTTAGACAGCGGCGTACCCGGCGCCAGTATGCTGGTCCTGGGCGGCACGCATCCGAACGAGCCCTCCGGCGTCATCTCGGCGATCTCGCTGATCGAGACGGTCAAGCCGGTGAGCGGCGTGCTCTACGTGATCCCGCGGGCGAACAATTCCGCCTTTACCTGCAACGACCCGCAGGAAGGCTCCCCGCAGCGCTTTACGATTCAGACGGCCGGCGGCGAACGCTGGTTCCGCTTCGGCTCCCGCGCGACGAATCCCATCGACCAGTGGCCGGACAGCGAAGTGTACGTTCACGCTTCCTCGGGACAGACTCTTTCGGGCAGCGAGATCCGCAACTTAAACCGCGCCTATCCGGGCCGGGAAGACGGAACGCTGACCGAGCGCGTGGCCTACGGCATCACGCAGTTCATTAAACAGCATAACGTCACCATCACGGTAGACCTGCACGAAGCCTCGCCCGAATACACGACCGTCAACGCGATCGTGGCGCACGAAAGAGCGATGGATCTGGCGACGCTTTCGCTCTGGGAGCTGGAAGACTCCATGAAGATTTCCGTGGAAGCCTCCCCCAAGAACCTGCACGGCCTGACCCACCGCGAACTGGGCGACTACACGGATACGCTGGCGCTCTTGATGGAGACCGCGAACGCTTCGCAGGGCCGTCTGCACGGCACGGTGAGCGCAGAAATGGTCGTGAGCGGGCAGGATAAGTTCTACGTCCGGGCGGCCGGCTACGGCGCGCTGACCGTGGATTATCCGGAGAGCGGCATCGGGATGAACGAGCGCTGCGCCAGACACATCACGGCTTTAAACGAGTTCTGCAAGTCCTACGACGGACCGGCCGGCGTGATCGACCTGGGCGATATGCCCACGTATAAGGAAATCTTAACAAACGGCATCGGCGCGTATCTGGCGTCCCCGAAGTAATCGAACAAAGACGGCGCCGGCCCGGCCAAAAAGAGATCTATGAAAAAAACACTTCCGATTTTCCTGACATTTTTCCTGTTCCTGGCACTTGCCGCCTGCGGCCCGGTAAACGGGCCGCAGACGACGGCTGCCCCGGAACCGGCGGCTTCGGCCTCCGAAACGGAAGCGCCTGCCGGGACAACACCGGAGGAGACGCATCTTCAGCCGGAAGAGGGCTGGCAGGTCATCACCATCGAGGGCGTGGAAATGCTCTGGGACGGCTACAAGGTGAAGGAACCGGACATCCGTCTGGACATCGATTCCATGTGCTTTGCCGACTTCGGAGAGGATTTCTTTACGGAGAGCTATCCGGTGGAGACGGAGCGCTATACGCTCTGTGAAGGCGAGATCATGGAGACCGAGGTGGTGCATATCAAGGCGGAAGTCCCCGGCCCTGTTCTGTATATCGTGGCCGGCGTGCACGGCGATGAGATCGCCGCCTGGTACGCGGGGCGCTTACTTCGAAGCGCAACGCTGAAAGCCGGAGAACTCTACATAGTAGCGCCGGCCAACGCCAATGGGGCGAAAAACAGGACAAGGTATGTGACGGGAACGCAGGATATGAACCGCTCTTTCCCCGGCAGCCCGGACGGCAACGAGGCGGAGCGCATCGCAAATGCCATCTACCGTGACATCGAGCGGGTGCAGCCGTTTTTGGTCTTTGACCTGCATGAAGCGATCGTCTATACGGAAGGCCGGGACTTTCTGGGCAGCAACCTGATCTACACGATCCTGGACAATATCGACGATCTGTTCTTCGATATGCTTTTTGCCACGCAGGACGGCGACCTGTGCTCCAATGCTTTTTCCAGCAACGGACCGGGACCGAAGGGCAGCATCAACAATACGGTCGCCAATGAACTCGGGATCCCCGTGATCACCGTGGAAACCTTCCGGGGCTTTCCGATCGAACGGCGGGTCAGCGATCAGCTGGCAATCGTTCAGTACGCGCTCGAATACGTGGAAATGCGTTAAACGGCGGAAGCGGATGCGTATTTCCTTGAGGGAGAAAGAACTATGACAAAGCAAAATAAAGAAAAGGTGCTGGCCGGCTTTCAGGCGCTGGCTGCCGATCTGAAGATCGATGAACTGCCCGAAGCGATGCTGGAAAAAGGCCGCGCGCTGCCTTACTACCGGCAGGCGGTATCGGAAAAGGATGCCGAGCGGGCCTTCCTCGCGCTGTACAACGCCTACGGCATGCTGCTGGGCTTTCGGGCGGGGCTGACGGCCATGGCGGAAGATCTGAAAGCCGAGCCCCGTCTGGTACGCAGCATTCTGGCGCGCCTGCGCCGGGAGGAAGGCGATGCCGAAAACACGGAAGAAATCGGTCCGCGGCCGACGGCCGAGCAGCTGGAGATCCTAAAGAGCGGACTGCGCAGGAGATTTTTGACGCAAATATGAAAGAAGACTACTTAAAACAGCTGCGGCAGAACCGCAAGGAAGAAGGCAGGGGCTTTGAGGCGGCGGACCGCGAGGCATCGATCCGCATCTTAAAAGCCCTGCTGGCCCTGCTGTATCCGGGCTATTTTTCCGCGGAAGGCAGAAAAGAACGCGAAAACCTGGCATATCTGGAAGAAACGCTCCCGGGCATCATCCGGGCCGCATACGAGATGGCCGGCGAGAGCTGCCCCGATCCGGAAGAGACCGCGCAGACCTATCTTGCCGGTCTGCCGGATCTGCTTGCCCGGCTGGAAAAGGACGTGGAAGCAATCTATGAAGGCGATCCGGCGGCACGCTCCCGGGAGGAGATCGTGCTCTGCTATCCAGGCTTTTACGCCATCGCGATCTTCCGCCTGGCGCACGCTTTTTATACGCTGCGCGTGCCGCTTCTGCCGCGCATCATGACGGAGTACGCGCACGCGAAGACCGGGATCGATATTCATCCCGGCGCCGAGATCGGCGACTATTTCTGCATCGACCACGGGACCGGCATCGTCATCGGAGAGACGGCGGTGATCGGAGAGCACGTCAAGCTGTATCAGGGCGTGACCATCGGCGCGCGCAGCTTCGAGAAGGATGAAAACGGCAACCCGGTCAAGGGCGGCCGGCGTCACCCGACCATCGGGGACCGCGTGGTGATCTACGCGAACGCGACGATCCTCGGCGGGGATACCGTGATCGGCGAAGGCGCGGTGATCGGGTCCAGTGCATGGATCATCCGCTCCGTGGAGGCCGGCCGGCGCGTCAGCCAGCCGGAAAGATGAAAGAAGCCGCATCAAAAACGCTGCGCGATACGCCTGCATAAACTTTCCCGTAACGCACGCCCCGCTTTGTGAGCCCCGCGAATTCGCCCCTTGAGGAGACCTGACAATATCCTTTTCCATTCAGGAAGGTCTCCGAAGCGGGCAATTCGCGGGGCTTCCGAAGCGGGGCACGCAATTCTGTAAAGATTTATCGTGACAGCGACGCATCGTGCAGCGTTTTGGATCGGATGAGAGTTATTTCCCGGGCAAAAGGTCGCTGAGGCGCTTGCCGTAGAAAAAGTCGTGCGTCAGGCGGTCGTATTCGGTCCAGAGCGGCAGCGTTTCGCAGGCGCCGGCCCGCGGACAGGAAGCCGCATCCGGCGCGAGGCAGGCGACGGGAGCGAGCGGCCCCTCGGTCCGCTCCAGGATTTCGCCCACACTGATCTCATCCGGCCGCCGCGTCAGCTGATAGCCGCCGCCTTTGCCACTGGCGCCGCTTACCAGACCCGCCGAAACCAGATCCTTCACGATGATTTCCAGATATTTTTTCGAGATTTCCTGCCGGGCAGCGATATCCTTCAACGGGATTAAGCGGCCCGCTTCATTTTCCGCCAGATCCAGCATCACGCGGATCGCGTAGCGTCCTCTTGTCGAGATCATGATGAAGCCTCCCGATTCTCTTGTTTCCCCTATTATACAGTAGGTAAGTAGGCAAATCAAGCGGAAAACGCAAAAACCTATTGACAAAGTAGGTAAATAACGCTATAGTAAAAACGGTTGAGAGAAGGAAAGGAGAAAAACCTTATGATCTATGCCGATAACGCCGCCACCACGAAGATGAGCGAAGCGGCTGTCCATACCATGACGACCCTTCTGCAGGAGGTCTGGGGGAATCCCTCCAGCCTCTACGTCCACGGCCAGAAAGCGAAAGAGGTCCTGGAACAGGCGCGGGAGGAGATCGCGGCCGTGATCGGCGCGTCCCCGCGGGAGATCACCTTTACTTCCGGCGGCAGTGAGGCGGACAATCAGGCCATCCGCTCGGTCGCGGAATGGGGGCGCCTGAAGGGGAAAATGCATATTATTTCCACCGCCTTTGAGCATCACGCCGTCCTGCACACACTGAACAGGCTGAAACGGGAAGGCTTTGAGATCACCCTGCTGGACGTGCATGAAAACGGGCTGATCCGGCCGGCCGAAGTTGAAGCCGCCATCCGTGAGGATACCTGCCTGGTCACGGTCATGACTGCCAACAACGAGATCGGAACCGTCCAGCCCATCCGTGAGATCGGCGCCGTCTGCCGGGCAAAGAAAGTCTTTTTCCACACGGACGCCGTGCAGGCCGTGGGTCACATCCCGTTAAACGTCGCGGACGACAACATCGACATGCTTTCGGCCTCCGCCCACAAGTTCCACGGCCCGAAGGGCGTCGGCTTCCTCTATGTGAGGAAGGGTGTCCCTCTCTTTAACCTGATCGAAGGCGGCGCGCAGGAAAGAGGCAAACGGGCCGGTACGGAAAATGTTCCGGGCATCGCCGCGATGGCGACGGCCCTGAAGGAAGCCGATGCGAAGCGTGAAACAAATGCCGCGTATCTGACAAAACTGCGCGACCGTCTGATCCGGGGCCTTTTGGAGATCCCGCATTCGGCCTTAAACGGGGACGCGGCGTGCCGGCTGCCCGGCAACGTCAACTTCTGTTTTGAAGGGATCGAGGGCGAATCGCTCCTGCTTCTTTTGGACGATAAAGGCATTCAGGCTTCTTCCGGCAGTGCCTGTACCTCGGGTTCCCTGGATCCGAGCCACGTGCTTCTGGCGATCGGCCGGGTGCATGACGTGGCGCACGGCTCGCTGCGCCTTTCGCTCGGCGAGGACCTGAGCGAGGAAGATATCGATTACATCATCCGCTCGGTGAAGGAGGTCGTGGCGTATCTGCGCGGCTTCTCCCCCATCTGGCGGGATCTGATGGCCGGCAAAAAACAGTTCATCCTGTAGCAGCGGGATAGAACAAAGCAGATTTCAGGAGGAAAAGAACATGGCATTATACAGTGAAAAAGTGATGGATCATTTCCGCAATCCGCGCAACGTCGGCGTGATCGAGGACGCGAACGGCATCGGCGAGGTCGGCAACGCGAAATGCGGCGACATCATGAAGATGTATCTGAAAATAGAGGACGATATTGTGAGGGACGTCAAATTCGAGACTTTCGGCTGCGGCAGCGCGATCGCGTCCAGCTCCATGGCGACGGAGCTGATCAAGGGGCAGCCGGTCAGCGAGGTGAAAAAGCTGACGAATCAGGCGGTCGCGGAAGCGCTGGACGGCCTGCCCGACTACAAGATGCACTGTTCGGTGCTGGCAGAGGAGGCGATCCATTCCGCCCTTGAGGATTATCAGAAACGGACTGGGAAAAGCATAGACTGAAACGGCAGAACCGAAAGAAATAAAAGGAAAGAGGAAACACCATGCCGCGAATCTACAAAGGAATCACAGAACTGATCGGCGCAACGCCGCTGATGGAAGTCACGAACATTGAAAAAGCGCTGGACTTAAAGGCCAGGCTTCTGGTAAAGCTGGAATATTTCAATCCGGCGGGAAGCGTCAAGGACCGCATCGCAAAAGCGATGATCGAAGACGCGGAGGCGAAGGGACTCTTGACGGAAGGCTCCGTGATCATCGAGCCGACGAGCGGCAATACCGGGATCGGTCTCGCGGCCATTGCGGCGGCAAAGGGCTACCGCATCATTTTAACCATGCCGGAGACCATGAGCGTGGAGCGGCGGAACATCCTGAAAGCCTACGGCGCGGAGATCGTCCTGACCGAAGGCGCGAAAGGCATGAAAGGCGCCATTGCGAAGGCGAAGGAACTGGCGGAAACGATTCCCGGCAGCTTCATCCCGGGACAGTTTGACAATCCCGCCAATCCCGCGGCCCACAAGGCTTCGACGGGGCCGGAGATCTGGGCCGATACCGACGGCGCGGTGGATCTTTTCGTGGCCGGCGTCGGAACCGGCGGAACGCTTAGCGGCGTGGGAGAATATCTGAAATCGCAGAAGGCGTCTGTGAAGATCGTGGCGGTCGAGCCTTCGGACTCGCCGGTGCTTTCCGAAGGGCGGGCCGGCGCACATAAAATTCAGGGCATCGGAGCGGGCTTCGTTCCGGCTGTCCTGAATACAAAAATCTATGATGAGATCTTCCCGGTCGAGGGCGGGGACGCGTTTGCGGCCGCCAGGCTTCTGGCGCACCGGGAAGGCATTTCCGTGGGTATTTCCTCCGGCGCGGCCCTGCACGCCGCCATAGAACTGGCAAAGCGGCCGGAAAACAAAGGAAAGACCGTCGTCGCTCTGCTGCCGGATTCCGGCGACCGTTATTATTCCACGCCGCTGTTTACGGAAGGCTGACGGCAAAGCCGCGCGGCGGCAGAAGAGAATCCGAAGAGTATAAAAGAACCCGAACCGTCCCGCCGGAGGAGGAAGCAATCCGATCTAATCGATCTTCATCATCCGGTATCCGATCCCGATATGGGTCTGGATATACTTGGGAGAATCCGGCGAGGGTTCTATTTTTTTGCGCAGCGTGGTCATAAAGACCCGGAGGGAGGCGATATCGTTCTCCCAGTTCCGGCCCCAGATATTCTGCGTGATATAGGTGTGCGTGAGGACCTTCCCGGTGTTTTTGGCCAGCAGGCAGAGCAGACGGTATTCCATGGAGGTCAGCTTCAGTTCTTCTCCCTCCAGCCAGGCCATGCCGGCGGCGTAATCGATGCGCAGTTTTCCGTTCGTGTACACGGACCGGTCCGCGCTTTTCTCGCTGTTCATCAGGCTCAGCCGCCGCAGCGTGACCCGAAGGCGCGCCAGCAGCTCCTCCACCGAAAACGGCTTGGTCAGATAATCGTCCGCGCCCGCGTCCAGGGCTTCGATCTTGTCCGCATCATCACTCCGGGCGCTGATCACGATGATCGGCATATTGGACCAGCTCCTTATCTGGCGGATCACGTCGATGCCGTCCATGTCCGGCAGTCCCAGATCCAGAAAGAGAACGTCCGGATTGTGGGAGGACGCCATCAGAACGGCCTCGGCCCCGTTTTTCGCGGTCAGGTATTTATAGTCATGCGTTTTCAGCGTCGTAACGATCAGGTTGCGGACAGGGGCATCGTCCTCTGTCACCAGAACAACGGGACTATTCATTGACTTGTACCTCTTTCATCGGCAGATAGAACGTAAAACAGCAGCCGGAAGGATCATTGTCCGTGAGCGTGATGCGGCCGCGGTGCGCCTCCACGATGGATTTGCAGAGCGCCAGCCCCAGTCCGAGACCGCGCCGGCCGTCGGCGACCTTGTTCTGACCGGTGTAAAACATTTCGAAGACGTGCGGTTTGATCTCATCCGCGATGCCCGGTCCGTTGTCGCGGACCGTGACGGCGGCTTCGCCCCCGGTCTGCCGGCTTTCGATCCGGATGCTGGATCCGGCCGGCGTATTCTTGATCGCGTTGTTGATCAGATTGATCAGCACCTGCGTAATGAGCCGCGCATCCATGTCTACGAGCAGGATGTCGTCGGTATCCTGCACAGAAATGTCGTGCTCGGCCGCGTGCCGGTCCACATGGCGGAGCGCTTCCTCGATGACGTCGTTCATGATCTCGGACGAGCGATGAAGCGTCACCTGTCCGTTTTCCATACGGGAGATGGAAAGCAGGTTCTCCACGAGATCGATCAGCCATTCGGAATCGTCGTAGATGTCCGAGAAGATCTGCTCGCGCGTTTCATCGTCCAGCTGACGGTAATGCGACAGAAGATTGCTGGCGTTCCCGGAGATCGTGGTCAGGGGCGTGCGGATATCGTGCGAGATGGAGCGCAGCAGGTTGGAGCGCAGCTGCTCGTTGCGCACCTGCATGGAAGCCCGTTCTTTTTCTTCCGCGTTGCGCAGGTTCTCCAGCGCCAGGGCGCATTCGCCCAGAATGGACGTCACGATGCTGTTCTCGAAGGGCTCCAGCGGCACGCGGTTCAGACGGATGGCGATCACGCCGCTGCAGGTGCCGTTCAGACTGATCGGATGGTACTGGGCTTTGGCCTCCCCGTACTGTTCCAGGCGGAAGCCGGCGGAGCGCTGATGGGCGAAGACCCAGCCGGCAATCTCTTTTTCGTTGACGTCCGCTGCGGCGGCGCTTTCGGAGGACCAGGAGACCAGAAACTCCGTCCCGCCTTCCAGCGCGCCGTTTTCGCCCCGAAGATAGATCACAAGGTCCCGGTTCAGCAGCGTAATGATCTGCCGGGCGGTGGTCTGGATCACTTCGGCCGGGCTCCCCGCTTTCTGCAGAAGCTGATTGGTATCCAGAAGGACTTTTGTCCGGAACGCCTCGCGGGCCGACTGCCGGGCGTTCTGCTTCATGCGGTTGGCCAGGGTCCCGGTAATCAGGGCCGAAATCAGCATGATGGCGAAGGTCACCGCGTATTCGGTTTCGTAGGTGTGGAAACTGTAGCGCGGCTCGATAAAGAACCAGTTGAACAAAAGAACGCTGGCCAGCGACCCCACCACGCTGAAGACCGGATTGATGGTCACGACGGAAATAACCAGGACGCCCAGGATGAAAACGGTAATGATATTCGATTCCGAAAAGCCGAAGCGGGTGAAGATCAGTCCGATCCCCGTGGCGGCGATCAGCAGCAGAAGGGTGTAGGCCGCTTCTTTTAAAGTCGGACGCATCCGCTCGCTGAGGCGGGAGTTTTCCTGCTGCTGTTTAAGATCGGCGGCCGAGTCCGGGATGATATAGACGTCCACATCCGGCGCGCTTAAGATGATCTGCTCCGTGAGCGGCGGCTTGCTCCAGAAGTGACGCCGCCGGATGCCGCTTCTTCCCACGACGATCTTCGTCGTGCCGGAGATGTGCGCGTATTCCGCGACCTGCACGGGGATATCGTCGCCGATGATGGTCGTGACGGACGCGCCGTTCTGCTCGGCGAAGCGGATATTGTTTTCCAGCCGTATCCGGTCTTCTTCGCTTAAGGCGCCGGTGTCGGTCGGCTTGATATAGATCGCCGTTAAGGTCGCGTGAAAAGCCTCTGCCATCCGGGCCGCGGCGGCAACCACTTTCGGATTGGACGGAGACGGGGAGACGCAGACAAGGATATGTTCGCCTGCTTCGGAATGTCCTTCCATTTTGTTCTCTCCTTTCTCAGCTTTTCACGGATCCTATTATACTACAAAGAGGCCCCGCCGTTAAGTCCGGCGGGGAAAAACTTTATCTTTGCCGCAGGCAGCCGTGCTTTCTTTTTCTCAGAGAACCGGAAGCGTGAACCCGGCCGTCCCGGTTTCCCTCACAGGAACGGAACAGAAGATTGACCGTAAAATACCCGAGTACGAACGTCCCGAGAATCACTAAAACCAGAATGATGCTTTCCATCGGTTTTCCTCCTTTCGCTTTTGCTCCGCTCTACAGGCGGAAGCATTTCCGCAGCGCTTTCCGCTCGCCCAGAACCAGCAGCGTCTGACAGTTTTTCAGCACGGTCTCCGGGGTGACGGAGAGATCCAGTTTGCCGTTTGTCTTGACAGCCATGATATTGATCCCGTATTTTTTCCGGATATCGATCTGCCCGATGCTTCTGCCTGCCCAGTCCGCGGGAACGGCAACTTCCAGAATGGCATGTTCCTCGTCCAGCTTGATATAATCCAGCACATGATCCGAAGCGTAGCGGATGGCGGCCCATTCCGCCACCTGTTTTTCGGGATTGATGACCTCATCCGCGCCGTTGCGCAGAAGAAATTTCGCCTGGACCTCGCGGTCCGCGCGGGACACGACGAGCTTTCCGCCGAGCTCCTTCAGGAGGGACGTCGTCTCCAGGGAACTCTGGAAGTCCTCGCCGATCGTGACGAGGCAGACGTCGTAGCTTCCGATGCCTAAAGAGCGCAGGAAGCTCTCGTTCGTGCTGTCGCCGATCTGCGCCTCCGTCACATAAGGCAGGATGCTGTTGATGCGGTCTTCCTCCTTGTCGATCGCCATGACCTGATGTCCCAGCTCGCGGAACTGTCTGGCCAGAAGCGATCCGAAACGGTTGACGCCGATCAGTAAAATGGATTTCATCGATTTCACCTTCCTTCTATCCGACGTTGATCCGGCCCACCGGATACTGGGCCGTTTCGATGGCTTTGCTGTTGCTGACGGCTGCGTACAGAAGCGTCAGCGCGCCGACCCTGCCGAAGAACATCAGCCCGATCAAAAGTCCCCGGGAGAGCAGCCCCAGGGCCGGGGTAATTCCGTACGAGAGGCCTACCGTCCCGATTGCGGAGGCGGCTTCAAACAGACAGGTTTCGAACGGAAGGCCTTCCGTCACGCTGATGATAAATGCGCTGCCGAGGGCCAGAAGAAGATAGAGAGTCAGCAGGGTCGAAGCGCATTTGACCGTGTCTTCCTCGATTCGCCTGCCGAAGAGCTGCGGATTTTTCCGGCGGCGCACGACTGCTCCCATATTGGCCAGGAGGACGACGAGCGTCGTCACTTTCACGCCGCCGGCCGTGGAGCCCGGCGCGCCGCCGATCAGCATCAGGATCACGGTCATGGCCCGTCCCGCGCTGGACAGGGAAGAAAGCTCCACGGTGTTGAAGCCGGCGGTCCGGGGCGTAACGGAATGGAAAAAGGCGGCGCAGAGCCGTTCCTTCAGAGTCAGGTCCGAAAAATCGTGGAAAAAGAAGATCGCGGCAGGCAGCAGGATCAGAAAAGCCGTAGCGCTCAGGATGACCTTGCTCTGCATCCGGTAGCGCTTCAGGCGGAATTTGTTCTTCGCGATATCGTCCCAGGTCAGAAAGCCGATCCCTCCGCTTATGATCAGCAGGCAGATGGGGATCACGATTCCGGGACTGCCAGCGAAGGCTGTCAGGGAGCTGAACGCGCCGCTTTTTTCACCCATGATATCGAAGCCTGCGTTGCAGAAAGCGGAGACGGAATGGAAGACGCTCATCCAGATCCCCGAGGAACCGTAGGCCGAAGAGAAGGCCGGCAGCATGAGAAGAGCGCCGAGCAGCTCCGTAGCCAGCGCCACTTTGCAGAGAAAGCCGGTCAGCTTCAAAACACCGCCCATCTGATGGGCGGAAAGGCTTTCCTGCAGCATGCTGCGCTGCAAAAGAGAGATCCTTTTTCCGGAGGCGTTTGCGATGACGGCTGTGATGGAGATGATCCCCAGTCCGCCGATCTGGATCAGGATCAGGATCACGGCCTGCCCGAAAACGGACCAGTAGGTCGCGGTGTCCCGGACCACCAGACCGGTGACGCAGACGGCGGAGACGGCGGTAAAGAGCGCGTCCGGCAGAGAGGTCCAGCAACCGGCCGCAGAAGAGAAAGGAAGGGCGAGCAGCAGCGTTCCTCCCAGGATCACGGCCAGAAAACCGGCTATTATGATCTGGAAAGATGACAGTTGTTTTCCGAAAAACCGTCCGCTCATCGCAGCCTCCTCCTTGATTGGATGGCCTTATCTTACAATAAACTTTGCAAAGATGGCGTTAAGGGAGTTTTTGCGGAGATTAAGACGGCATTAAGGAATAAAGATCCGGACCTCAGATCCAACGATAAGGGGATGTGAAAAAAACACCGGAATGTGTCATCCTGAGCACAGCGAAGGATCTTTCGCCCGAAGGGCGAATTCTCTTACGGATGCATGGGAAAAGATTCTTCGACTCCGGCAGAAGCATTTGCTTTTGCCGTCGCTCAGAATGACACGGTTTTTCACAGACCCTGTAAGCTTTGGTTTCAGAAAACGGATCGCGTTCAGGAGAGAAACAGCTCCCAGATGAGCCGAATGAAGAAGACGGACAGCACCGTCAGCATGAGAGGCAGCACGATTTTGCTGCCTTTTTTGTGGAAAAAGCCGATGCCGAGATAGCAGCCGGCCATATTGAAACAGCCGGCGATGATCCCGAGAGGGAGAAGCACCTTGCCGTTTATCAGATAGATGCTTAAGGCGGAGATGTTGGAAGCCAGATTGATGGCCTTGGTGACGCCGTTCGACTCGCCGAGCTTATAATGCGCGGCAGTTGCTAAGAGCAGGATCATGAAGGTGCCGGTGCCGGGGCCGTAAAAACCGTCGTAGATCCCGGTCAGGAGCGCGATCAGCGAGGCGCGCAGAACGGTCTGCTTTTCCGGCAGGGGTTCTTTCTCTTTGGCCGTCGGTTTAAAGAAGAGAAGATAGGCGGCGGTCAGCGGGATCACGAAGAGCATAATGATCTTGAAGATCCGATCCGGCACTAAAAGGGCCAGCCTGGCGCCGCTCGAGGAGCCTAAGATGGCGCAGAGCATGTAGATCCAGACCTTCTTCCACGGGATCTGACCGGCCTTCGAAAGCCGGGCGGTGGAGACGCAGATCCCCATGCCGGCGGCCATCTTATTGGTGGCGATGGCATTGTGCGCCGGCAGGCCGGCGATCAGAAACGCCGGCACGGAGATCAGACCGCCGCCGCCGGCGATCGCATCCACGAAGCCCGCGAGGAACAAAAGCGGGCAGACGATCAGATAAACCGTAAAGGACATGGAACGCTCCTGTTATTCTTCAGCGCACGCTTTCACAAAGCAGCCTGCGATCTTTCGGCTGGTTTCGTCCTTTTTGTAGGCAAATTCCGGATGCCACTGGACCGCCTTGACAAAGCGCTTGCCCGGCATCTCTATGGCCTCGATCAGGCCGTCCGGGGAGATCGCCGCAGCCGTAAGGCCCGGGGCCAGGTCCTTGATCGCCTGATGGTGAAAACTGTTGACACGGATCTCATCCTGCCCCAGCAGGGCCTTCAGGAAGGACCCGTCCGGCAGGGTGACGGCATGGGAGAGCACGTCGTAGGCTTCTTCCTGCACGTGGGCGATCCCGCTCGGATGCTGCGTCGGCAGGTCCTGCCAGAGCGTGCCGCCCAGCGCGGTATTTATGATCTGCAGGCCGCGGCAGATGCCGAAGACGGGCTTATCTGCCTTTAAGGCCTCACGCAGCAGGACCAGCTCCATGCGGTCCCGTTCCGGGCAGGGTTTGACGTTGTCCGCTTCCGGAAGCGCACCGTAGACCCAGAGGGCCACGTCGTGGCCGCCGGTGATCAGAAAACCGTCCATCTTTTCGACCAGGCAGCGGATCGCTGCCGGTTCATCCGTTAAGGGCAGCATGACGGGCACCGCGCCGGCTTCCTCCAAAAGCTCCATGTAGCCGGGCAGCATCCAGTAACTTTCCCGTTCGATATCCACCAGGGGCGTCAGCCCGATCAGGGGTTTTTTTGTCATCGTATCTTCCTCCGTGCGATAAAATCAGTTGGTTTCGGTCACAGCTGACGCACCCAGCTGCCGTCCGGCTGCGCTTCAAAACCCATCTTTTCCAGATGGCCCCGGTGGTTTTCCACGGGACCCGTGAAGATCAGCGTGCGGATCCCCCTGGCCGGGAAGGCGTCCAGCAGAAAGCGTCCCAGTGAATGATCCCGGTAGGGCGGCAGTGAGTAATCCAGTAAAAGATCAAGGCGCTCGCCGTCCCGCTTTCCCAGTACAATGCCGGCCGGGGCATCGTCGTGGAGGATCAGAAACGCGTCTTTTACGTCATCCGGATTTACGCTTAGGCCCGGGAAGCAGGCGGAGATGTCCTCGGTATATTTGAGCAGCAGATGGCGCAGGACGGCGTCGTCTTTCGCGGTCTCAACAAGCGTATAATGCTTTTCGCTGGCGCCGCGTGCCTTGAGCAGAAAGCGCAGATTGATCAGCACCAGCGCGAAATTCATGAGCGCCAGCGGATAGGAGCCGATGATGAGCGCATAGGTGCAGGAGATAATGCTGCCGGCCATGTTGACGATGCGCAGCTTCACCACAGAGGTCATAAGAAAAGAGATCAGAACCAGGGCCGAGCCGATATAGCCCACCCCCTCGATCCAGTTCAGTTTGACAGATCCGATCAGCAGATTCATCTTTTGCCGCCTTTACGCCAGCCCCGGCTTGCAGGGCTTGCCGATGTCCCGGCGATGCTTGAAGTACAGTTCTTCGGTCGCCAGCGCCATCTTGGTCACGGAGAAAACTTCTCCTTCGGGATAGGTATACCAGGTGTCTTCCAGCGTGTTTAAGTCCACGCAGTCGCCGTATTTTCCCAGATAATTGTATTCGATATGGCAGGAGTAGAGCGAGGGGACGGGTTTGATCATTTCGAAAGGATCCCCGTCCGTGTCCGTGCCGCGTACGGTAAAGCCGTTCATATCGTGGACCATCGTGCCTTCGCCCAGGCGGATGAACTTCTTCGCGTTCGGCAGCGAGTCCACGTGGACCTTCAGCTCGCCGCTGGAATAGGTCCCGGCTTCGACCTCGCGCCGCACGTTCGCGCGCTCCCACTCGTACCAGTCCGGGATGTGGGAAAATTCGGTCTTGCCGTCTTCGGCGGCCAGTTCGCCGAGCTCGCTCATCTGCCAGCTTTTGCCGCAGGCGCGGCAGAACAGCTTTGTTCCCTCCGAAGCCATGCGGAATTCCTTCCCGCAGGCGGGGCACTGATATAAGACTTTGTGCAGACCTTCCGCCCGACCCTTATAGGGCGTTTTGATGCCGCGCGCCTTCTGCCAGGCGAAATCATCGTACTGAAAGGCTTCCACGATGCGCCGGTTGATCTCGTCCACGGGCGTCGTTTTGATCTCTTCCGCGGTGAAGAGACGCGACATTTCGACTTCGGTCGGCCGAACGCCCCGATCGTGCAGGTTCCAGAAGGGGGAGTTCACGTGATGGCCGTGGCAGATCAGCGTGACCACCGGCACGCCCAGGAGGCGGCAGAGCTTGCCCAGCGATTCGGGCAGCACGGCTGTGGTGCCGCAGAGCGAATAGCGCGCCTCGGGGTAGATGACCGCGATGTCGCCGTTCTGAATGGTTTTGCGCAGGTTGAAGACCAGCTGGATATCGTTTGTGAACTTTCGTTTGCAGAGGCAGCCCACGTCCCGGAGCAGCTTTTCCCGGCCGATGAAGCCGTCGATCGCGACCACATAGTTGGCGCGGTCCGGCCAGATCGCCATGGTCGCGGCTTTAAAGTCCAGAAAGGCATTGTGGTTGCAGAGCAGGACGTAAGGCGGCTTCACGCCTTCCATGCCCTTTTTGCGCAGGTTCATGCCGTGCTTCTTCACATCCGGCAGGCTGATAAAATAGGAGAGCGGCCGCAGGTACCATTTGGTCCGGATCGGCGGCGCGCTCATGTCAAATCGTTCAAATTCCGTTTTCATATCCACATTTTGTCAATTGTTTTAACGGAGCCGCTGGCAATATATTCCTTCAGATAGATCAGGCACAGCTCCTCGAGAGTGACCTCTTTGTCGTCGTTGTATTCCTGAATGATGCCGATGATCCGCGTCGGGATCAGAATGTCGCGCATCTTCATCTCCGAGCTGTGTGTCCGGGCCATGGCGGCCACGATCCGCCGGATATCCTCGTGCGCGAAGGCTTCGCTGTAGAAGGCGGCTTCTTCGTCGCGGCGCCGCTGATAGCAGCGGTTGTGCAGCACGCGCAGGACGGTCGCGATGCCGAGCGTTAAAGGCAGGATGGCGACCATGGGGATCCAGATGGGAATGCGCGTGGCGAAGCCGTAGAAATCGTTCCAGCCGCCGTTTTCCTCACCGATCACGACGACCATGATGTAGTACAGCACCGCATAGATGAAAACCGGGATCAGGGCCAGCAAAGAGTCCCAGAAAGTGAGCTTCTGCTCGCTCATGAAGAAGCAGAAGGCGGCGATGGCCAGGATCGGGCAGACGGCGTGCAGGAAGAAGCGGGAGCCGCTGTAGATGAGAAGAAAGCCCTTGACCGGCGCCAGGATGCAGAGCGAGATCAGGAAATTCAGGGTGATCGCCGTGACGCTGGCATAGACCAGCACCATGATCCAGCGCGGCATATGATAGTTGTGCTTGCGCAGGCCGTCCAGCGTATACGGGATGACCATGGCCATGGAGGCGGCCGTCAGGATATTGGAGTTGACGGTGAACATGCAGAAGGTCCGAAGGCCCATGTGGTCGAAGTTTTCGTCATAAATGGTCGTCAGGTTCATGGTGACGCCGATGCAGACGCAGACGACTACGACGATGGCGCTGATCATGGTAAACAGACACTGCCTTTTGGTGATCTTCATGGCTCGTTCCATAGCGGGATCCTCCTTGATGTGCTTCTTGCCGGCTGAAAAAGCAGTTTTATTATATAAGATGCTGCGGCGGGATTCAACGTCTTATTTCAGAACCACCCAGAGGATGAGTCCGGCCTGCGCCAGCAGGAACAGAGGGAAAAATACGCGGAAGTACCAGTGTTTGGTTTTGTGGCGGAAGAGAAACATGCCGAGCGTGCCGCCCAGGGCGCCGAAGCAGGCGGCGGCCAAAAACAGGGTGGCTTCGGGAACGCGCAATTTGCCTTTCTTGGCGCAGTGTTTGTCCCAGCCCATGAGGAAGAAGGCAAACAGGTTCATGAGGGGGATCGCAATAAATACGATCCAGAGAGGGTCGTTCATGGTGTGCTCCTTGTTAATGGTGCCAAAGGGGACGGTTCCTTTTGGCACTATGCCACTGGGGACGGGCCAGTGGGTGCTACTGGGGACGGTTCTTTTCCGGCTCATTTTTTGTGCCACATTGCGCCTCGCTGCCGCGACACGAACTTTTCTCAGCCCCGGTCCGCTTCGCTTCCAAGGGGCATTCAAAAAGTTGTGGTCGGGCGCGCTCGGCGCGGCATGGGCCACTGGGGCGTTCGGAAAGTTTTGTCCGGCTCGCGGCGATCCTTGCCCTCCCCCTGACGAGGGGGAGGGTGCCCCGAGGGGGCAGGAGGGGGCGACTAGTACCCGTCTTTTACGGTACCGCTTCCTCCTTCAGGCAGAAGTTCAGCAGTGTCGGGTTGTGGTCGGTGTTCACAAATCCCTTGTCCAGCACTTCAAAGCGCTGCACTTCAACATTCGAAGAGACGATAAAGCCGTCTATCACATAGTACTGGAAACTTGCATGATCCGCGCCGGCATACGGCTGATCCAGCGAGCGGCAGGAGGGGACCTCATTTGTCATCAGGAACTGCCAGCTGCTGTCGAATTCGCTGATATCGATTCGCCCCGACGCCCAGCGGCCTTCCTGCTGCGGGTATTTGCTAAGATCTACGTTCGAAAAGGTCTGGTTGAAGTCGCCGCCGGCAATCACAAAGTTGCCTTTGGCGGCTTCCGCTTCGAGGATCTCACGCAGGAGCTTCGTCTGCGCGATCTTCCCTTCGCCGTCGTCGTAGGCTTCCAGATGCAGATTGATCAGGACCAGCTCTTTCCCGCTTTCCGCGATCGGCAGACGGCTGACCAGCAGGCAGCGCTTTAAGTTTACCGTGCTGACGGGCCAGGTGAAGGGGCAGGGGAGCTTGACGCGGCTGGCCTCCCGGACAGTGCAGGCGGAAAGCGTGAACAGGCCGCTCTGTACCTTGCCGATGGGCGGGAGGGGATACGGCACGTAAGCCGTTTTGTAATTATAGGCGAAGCTGCTCTGGCAGGCCGGGAAGGCGGCGCCGATGAGAGCCGTCTGGTCGATATGGTACGAGCGCTTCGAGCCTACGTCCGTTTCCTGCAGAAAAACGAAGTCCGGGCTTTGTTCGAGGATGGCGTCGGTGATCCTGCCGAGATTTTCCTGAACGCGCGCCTTATCCGAAGACTGCACCATGCTGCCGCCATCCATGAAAAAGTCGGCGTTGTCGCCCAGCGCGCCGTAGCCGATGTTCCAGCTAAGAAGTGTGTAGCCGGTTTCGAGGCGCACGTCATCACCGCTTTTTCCTTCCACGTTCAGCAGTTCCGTGTCGGCCGGATCATATTCCGTGATCGAGAGATACCCGACCAGACCGGCCGCCAGTACGACGACGGCCAGCAGGACGATGCCGAGAATCTTTAAAATCTTTTTGAAAACTTTCATCCCGGCTCCTTATACGGTCTTGAACTTGTTCGAGAACGGCGAGGGCACCAGCGCCGTGGAGCCGTGCAGCTTCGAGAGAACGAGACAGCTTAAAGCCTTTACGGGGTTGATCGGCGCGAATTCCATGGGGTTCACCTGCATCAGGTAAAACATCGCGGCGGCGGTTTCGGCCAGCGAATTGCACTTGTGGCTTAAGAACACGTTTTTCTTGCCGAGCCGGTTGATGAGGCGTTCGGAGACCTCCTTGATGGCGCAGTCGCCGCAGATGAGGACCTTGCCTTCGATCGCGTCGATCTCGGCCGGGTCATGCCCCATCCCCATGATCAAAGTCCAGCCGCCCGTGCCTTTATGGTCGCCGTAGCAGATCTGCAGGAGCGTTAAGGGATTGTTCTGGCAGCCCTGCTTGCAGCAGCGGGTCTTGCCTTTCAGGATCTTCACGTCCTTCGGATAGTAATCGTAGAGGTCGTAAGGGTATTTTTCCTTGAAGCCGGAGATGTCGCCGTCGATCTCGATGTCTTCCAGATGCTTGACGCCTTCGGAATAGCCGCGCTCCACCGCGTCCTTTAAGTGCGGCACGTCGTCCAGGGTCAGGCCGAAGATGCGAGCGCCGACCATGTCCGTCGCAACCACGTTTTTGCCGGCGACCAGGACTTTCAAAGGCAGGACGGCTTTGTCGGCCAGCGCCGTGACGGGATAGTGCCCGTAGATGGTCCCCTCCACGCCTTCGATCAGGGTGAAGTCCGGCCTTACGTAGGAAAGCACGTCCGCCAGCTTGTGGTGCAGGTTGTAATTGTGGTCGAAGCCGCGGGAGGGCTGCGCCGGGAAGGCCCACTGGTTCTTGACGCCCAGCGTGACGCCGGCCATGGAGTGCGTCTTTAATTTCGGCAGGCTGATGTAGAGATTCTTGTCGCGGTCTTCGATCAGGTGCTTCACCACGAATTTCGGCATATCAAAGCGTGTCACGAAATAACCGTCCGGATCCTCCGCGACGGATTTTTGCCCTTTAAATTCATAGCTTACGGTTTTGTCCTCGTCCAGATAGACGGGCACCGCGCCGGTGCGCTTGCAGATCTTGTCGTAGCCGATGACGGCGAAGACCAGGCGCGTGGCGTTGCTCTGCGTGGAGTTTTCGAAGAGCCAGATCTTTTTCGCGCCGTGCGCCTTCCAGTATTCGATCACGGCTTCCACGAGCTCCGGTCTCGTGTAGCAGTAGGGCTGGCCGTCGATGCCGTTGGGCTTGATAAAGACCTCCCGGCTGGATTTCAGCATTCTTTCGCCGCCGGATTTATCGAAGATCTCCGCGACGGCGGCCTTGATCTCCCGGACCATTTCTTCGCCGAGGGGTTTAAAATGCGTACGGCTTTCCTCCTGATACGGCGCGTTCAGATGCCGCACGATGACGCTGGCTTTCTTTTCCATGACGCGTTCCTCCCTTTTCATTTATCATAGCACAGCGGCAGGTTTTTCACAAGAAAAAAGCCCCCGGTGCGGGGCTCAGGAAAGCGTGTTCTTCTTCAAATAATCATCGATCAGACGGACGTCTTTAAGATCCTTCTCCCGTCCGAGACGAAGCTTCATCTCGCGCAGGCCCTTCAGGGAAATGACGGGGATTCCTTCCAGCGTGACAACGGAATCATAAAGCCAGTTTTCAAAGACTTCCCACCTGCCGCCGAGTTTAAACCAGCGGTTTCCGCCGGGGGTGATCTGATACAAATACCCCTCTGCCTCCAGCCGGTCCGCCAGTTTCGGCGTACAGCCCAGATCGATATCCGCGGTCTCTTCCCGGATGCCGTATAAAACCATGGCGGCTCCGGTGATGACCCAGTAATCCTCCGGAGGATAAGGAAAGGCATTCAGTTTGGCAAGAATCTCTGCTTTTTTCATGAGACAGCTTTCCCTTCAGTCTTCCCCCACCAGGTGCACGGTCTGGAACCCGTGGCCGACGGTAGGCAGAAACTTTTCGATCATATCGCGGGTCTTCATCTTTAAGCTCGAGGTGTTGACGCAGGGGTGGCAGCCGAAATACTCGTCCGCCAATACGTCTTCGTCGATCAGGAGCTTCACCTGTTTTTCGTGATCGTTCATGAGTCCCATCACGCTGACGGCGCCGGGTTCGATATCCAGATATTTCAACATGTCCTCCGGCTCCGCAAAGGAAAGGCGGGCGGAGTTAATCTGTTTGGAGAGTTCCTTTGTCTTGAACTTCTTGTCGCCCGGCATCAGCAGGAGATAAAAGGCGGTCTTCTGCCGGTTGCAGAGGAACAGGTTCTTGCAGATCAGAACGCCGAGTACGGCGTCGATCTTCAGGCATGCCTCCATGTCGCCCGCCGGCTCGTGATCCGTACGGTCGTACGCGATGCCGAGCGAATCCAGAAAATCATACGTTCTAAGCTCCCGGGGCAGCCGTCCCTCTTCATTTTCCGGTCTTCCGTGATAAAGCTTCATTCTGTGTCTCCGTTCTGGATTCCGTCAGTGCTTCGTCTATCATAGGGGATTGCGGCAGAAAAGTCCAATGATTTCTGAAAAATGCGCCGCAGGCCGGACAATCCTTTCGGGCGCCCCCTGGAAGCGAAGCGGACCGGGGCCGAGAAAGTTTTCGTTCGGATGCGGCGCCATAAGTGCAGTGCAGCTACCGTACGGGAGGAAGCCTACGGTTCCTTTTTACGGTTTATTCACGATCCCGGCGTAGAGCGGCAGATTGTCCTGACTCATCAGAAGGAAGAGAAAGGGGCGGTTAAAGGTCAGTGTGATCTCACTCAGGATAGCAGCCTTCGGTTCAACTCGCCCGAAGGTAAACGAGACAGCCCGGATCCCTTCTTCATTTGCGATCAGGCGGGCAGCCTGCCGAAAATCACTGACATAGGAGTCAACAGATGTGATGCCCGAAAAATCCGCCTCCGTTTCGGAGAGCGCTTTGGTCAGGCCCAGGCGTCGGAAGCTGTTCTTCAGATTGTTTTCCGCTGTAATGTCAAAGCGCGGCAGTGTCAGGTGTACCTTGGCATAATTATGGGCAAGGTCCTCGCCATGGGGCATTCCCTCCGTCAGTTCTCCCTGCATCAAAAGCTTTATAAATGTCTGATACGTTTCTTCCTGCAGCAGGGCTTCCGGCGTGGTGCCGCCCGCGCCGCCGTCCGGCAGGATGAACCAGGCCGAAAGATTGCCGCTCATCCGCAGCCGCATGGCGTAGTAGTTTTTGCCGCGAACGCAAAGCGCGGTCTCGACATCCTGATACATGTAGGTGACGGTTCGCTGCCCGTTTACGGCATAGAAGGTGCCGGAGAAGGAAGCGCTTCTTTTGAAGCCTTCCCACTTGACGTCCAGGTTCAGGGCGGAGACGAGCGCCATGACGGTATCGGGCTTCATGCTGACGCCGTCCAGATACCGGGCCGGCAAGAGGCCGTCGGTCGCTTCTTTCAGCCAGGCTTTTAATGCTTTGTTGTAGCCGTCGGAGCCCATTTCTCCGCGGAAGCTGCTCGCAAAGTATTTTTCCGAAAGCGTCCGGACGGTCTCTTCGTTGTAGGGAAGAGCCTGATCCAGCCAAAGCGAATTGTACAGGACACTTTTCACTTCCTTTGTGTCCCGCGAATTGGCAAGATAGATCGCGGCCGTTTTCTCCCGCAGAGTCTCGATATCCGTAACGCCTAAAAGGCTCAGAATCTCTTCGCGGCTTTCGCCGCCGGCGCATTCGGCCAGCATCGCGAGCGCCATATAGCTGTTTAAGGGAGAATAGAGCTGGTTTTTATGCTCCGCTGCGCTGTCCCCGCCGCTCAGGATCTCCGTTATGCTTTCCGCAAAGAACTCCGCCAGATCCCGGCCGCTGCCCAGAGCCGCCTGGACTTTCGTTTGGTATTCTTCCGCCGTGGCGCTTCGGCCTTCCTCCTCCGGGTGCTCCGCCAGCGCCATGGCGTAGGCTTTGACCGTCAGGGTACGCATCAGCTCCGACGGCTTAATAAGGATCACAGCCAAAGCGAGCAAGGCAAGAACCGGGAGCACGATCCGAAGGCTTTTATGACGGGTAAAAACGTCTTTTAGGGCGCGGCCGAGGCGCCGGAGGCGGCTGACCTCCTCCGTGTGCATTTCTTCCGGCGCAGCTGTGCTCATCTGCCGGATTTTATCGGGAGCGGCGGCTTCCACAAGCTTCGGAACCACACCGCTCAAGGCGCCGGAAAGATCCCACTTATTCATTCCACAAATCCTCCTCGTTCAAGAAAAACCAGAGCTTGTCCCGCGTCCGCTTCAAGCGCATCTTGACGCTGCCTTCGCTTTTTTTCAGCTCTTCGGCAATCTCGCGGATGGGGCAGGCATACCAGTAGCGAAGCAGAAAAATGCGGCGCTCTTTTTCGCTCAGTTCCTTCAGAAAGCGGTTGAGAGCGTCCCGCAGGGCCAGCTCGTTCACGACGGCGTCTTCGGATCCTTCCGGCAGCGCTTCCTGCAGTTCTTCCAGGCTCTCGGCAAAGGCGTCCGCTTTTATCGGTCGCTTCGAATCATGGCGCCGCCTGTCGATGGCCAGCTGCCGGGACAGCATGCCCAGATAGGAGCGAAGCGACGTCGGTCTGGCCGGCGGAACGGTCCGCCAGAGCTTAAAGAGCACGTCGTTTTCGACCTCCTCGGCATCCTCCGCGCTGCCTAAGATCTGCGCTGCGATACAGCGGCAGTAGGCACCGTATTTTTCCTTGATCTTTTCGATCGCTTCTTCGGAGCGCTCCGTCAGAAGAGCGATCAGTTCGTTGTCATCCATGGTTTTCCTGTTCTTTATGATGCCGGCAGGCCGCTGTCTGCGCGGACGGCCGGCGGGAAAAGGCCTTTCACTGAAAGAAACGAAGATGGAAGGGAAAAGGTAACATTATTTTTCCTGCCGGTAGCGTTCTTTTACATAGTCGATGAAGCGTTCTTCCACGGTGGGCAGCGGATGACCTTTTCGCCAGACGAACAGGTACTCTACGTCCTTGTCCGGTCCGGCAATTTCGCGCGAGACCAGCGAGTCGTTCATAATATAAGCCGTCTGCGGGAAGATACTGATTCCGATCCCCCGGCCGGCCAGCGCAGCCGCGTCCAGGTAGTTGTCCATTTCGCAGATGATATCCGGCGCGGCCTGAACGGAGAGAAACCAGCGGCGGATCTCCTCGATATGCGCTTTGCGGCTCGGGACGATCAGCGGCTCGTTTTTGAGATCCTCTACGTCCAGAACCGTTTTGCCGCAGCCCGCGAGCGGATGCGAGCGGTTCATGAGGGCGACCATTTTTTCCTGCCCAACGTGGAAGCTGTTTAAGAGCTGCTGGTCGTACGGTGCCGTTATCACGGCCAGGCCGATCAGGCCGCCGCGCATCTTTTCGATCAGATCGTCGCTGTTGCCGTCCAGGATCCTAAAGCGCACGCCCGGATGCAGGGCCAGAAAGCCCGCGAACCATTCCGCCGCGATATCCGGCGCCATGCCTTCCACCAGTCCGATGGAGACCGTGCCACTCATCCCGCGGCTTAAGGCGCTGATTTCGGAGGAGGCTTTTTCGGAGAGGTTTAAAATGTCTTTGGCGCGCTGGTAGAGGAGCTGGCCGGCGTCGGTCAGGGTCAGTCGGCGCTTTCCGCGGATGAAGAGCGGGGTGCCGAGCTCGTCCTCCAGATTTTTGATCTGGGCGCTTAAGGGCGGCTGGCTGATCCGGAGGATCTGGGCCGCTTTCGTGATATTCAGTTCTTCGGCTACCGTTACGAAATAATGCAGGGTTCGAAGTTCCATGACGATTCCTTTCTGCTCTCCTGTGTGTAAGGCGAAGACGTCCTCATTCGTGTCATTCCGAGCGACGGCTGAAAGCCGGAGTCGAGGAATCTTTGCTGCCGAAGGGGGCAAACTTTTCTTATGCGTCTTGCAGGCGCAGGATCTTTCGGCTCCGGTGCTTCGCGCCTTCGCTCAAGATGACACGACGGAAGATCCTGCTCTCCCCGCCTTGCGAGGCGGTTTTCTTGACACCGTCCGAAAAAGCGACTGTCAAGGAAGCTTTTTCGTTGACGGTGGAGGGAGGACAAGATATATCATACGAAAAAGATATGATACAGAAAATATTATACGTATTTTATTTTTTCTGTCAAGGTGGTATACTAAACAGGTATTTTTGAAAATCGGCTCCGGCTGTTTTCAAAAAGGCGGCTCCCCCAAGGAGGCAGATATGAAATACATCTTTGTAACCGGCGGCGTTGTTTCCGGTCTCGGAAAAGGCATCTGCGCCTCGTCGCTGGCCCGGCTGTTAAAAGCCCGGGGCTTCAAGGTGCAGAACCAGAAATTCGACCCGTATCTGAATGTGGATCCGGGCACCATGAGTCCCTATCAGCATGGGGAGGTCTTTGTGACCGACGACGGCGCGGAGACGGACCTGGATCTGGGACACTACGAACGCTTCGCCGACGAAGCCTTAAGCGCGGCCTCTTCGGTCTCTTCCGGAAAAATCTACTGGAGCGTCCTGAACCGGGAACGGCAGGGCGGCTATCTCGGACACACCGTTCAGATCATTCCTCACATCACGGACGAAATCAAAAAAAATATCTACGCCATGGCCGAGAAGGGCCTGGATGCGGCAATCTGCGAGATCGGCGGAACGGTCGGCGATATCGAGAGCCAGCCGTATCTGGAAGCGATCCGTCAGGTGGCGGCGGAACAGGGACGCGGCAACGTAGTCTTTATTCATGTGCCGCTGGTCGTGGAGATTCCGGGAAGCGGCGAATTAAAGAGCAAGCCTGTGCAGCATTCCGTGCGGGAGCTGCAGGCGGCCGGCATCAAGCCGGATATCCTGGTCTGCCGCAGCAATCAGCCGTTAAGCGATGAGATCCGCGAGAAAATCGCGCTGCTCTGCAGCCTGGACAAGGACGCGGTGATCGAAAGCCTGACGGCGGATACCATCTACGCGGTGCCGCTGATGCTGGAAGAGGAAGGCCTGGCGGAGACGGTCTGCCGGAAGCTGGGCTGGCCGGAGCGCGAGCCGGATCTGAAAGAATGGCGGGAGATGGTGGAGCGGATCCGCCGGGCGGATCAGACGCTGCACATCGCGCTGGTGGGCAAATATGTGCAGCTGCACGATGCGTATTTAAGCATTGAGGAAGCCCTGCATCACGCGGCGGCAGCGGCGGGAGCCGTGGCCGATATTCATTGGATCGACTCCGAAACGCTGACGGAGGAAAACGCGGCATCGGTCCTGGGCGGCTGCGACGGGATCATCGTACCCGGCGGCTTCGGAAGCCGGGGGATCGAGGGCATGATCACAGCGGCCCGCTATGCGCGGGAAAACGGCGTGCCCTATTTCGGCATCTGCCTCGGCATGCAGGTTGCCGTGATCGAGTTCGCCCGCCACGTGCTGGGCTGGCCGGACGCGAACTCCACGGAATTTGATGAAAACACGGCCCATCCGGTCATCGATCTGATGCCGGACCAGGTCGATATTACCGAGAAAGGCGGCACGATGCGGCTGGGCGCGTATCCCTGCGAGCTGAAGGCGGGCAGTCTGGTCCGGGAAGCGTACGGCGTCCCGCTGATCCGGGAGCGTCACCGCCACCGCTATGAATTCAACAACGCCTACCGTCTGCTTTACGAATCGAAGGGCTTAAGTCTCTGCGGCCAGTCTCCGGACCGGAAGCTGGTGGAGATCGTGGAAAAAGTCGGCGGCAGCTGGTTTGTGGGCGTCCAGTTCCATCCGGAATTTTTAAGCCGCCCGAACCGGCCGCATCCTTTGTTCGCAGCTTTCATCAAGGCCCAGCGGGAAAGGAAAGGCGTATGAATCAGACGGTGATCGTACTGGACTTCGGCGGCCAGTACTCCCAGCTGATCGCGCGGAAGATCCGCGAGTGTCAGGTGTACTGCGAAGTGCTGCCCTGGACGGCGAGGACTGAGACGATCCTGGCCAAAAAGCCGATCGGTCTTGTCTTTTCCGGCGGACCGGCCAGCGTTTACGCGGAAGGGGCGCCGACCGTGGAGAAAGCGCTTTTAGAGCAGGGCATCCCCGTCCTCGGGATCTGCTACGGCTGTCAGCTGATGGTGCGCCTTCTGGGCGGTGAAGTAAAGGCTGCCCAGGCAGATACCGCCCGGGAATACGGCCGCACACAGACCGCTTTTGACACCGAAACACCGCTGTTTGCGGGCCTTCCGGCGGAGGGGATCAGCTGGATGAGCCACGGCGACTATGTGAGCCGCCTGCCGGACGGCTTTGCGATCTGCGCAAAGACCGCGCACTGCCCGAACGCCGGGGTCTTTAACAAAGACCGCCGTTTGTACGGTCTGCAGTTCCACCCCGAAGTGCGCCACACGGAAAACGGAAAAGAGATGATCCGCCGCTTCCTGGCGGACGTCTGCGGTGCAGAAGGCGACTGGGTCATGAAGGATTTCGCGGCCCGGGCCGTGGAAGAGATTCGGGCAAAAGTGGGAGAGGAGAAGGTCCTGCTCGCGCTTTCCGGCGGTGTGGATTCTTCCGTGGCAGCCGCGCTGATCAGCCGGGCGATCGGAAAGAGACTGATCTCAATTTACGTGGATCACGGTCTGATGCGGAAAAACGAAAGCGAAGAGGTGGAAGCCTACTATTCCGCGCTGCCGCTCGAGTTTCACCGGATCAACGCGGAGGAGCGCTTTCTGGCCGGTCTCAAAGGGGTCACGGATCCCGAAAAAAAGCGCCGCTTCATCGGCGCGGAATTTATAAAGGTCTTTTCCGAAGCGGCCGAAACCTACGGCCCGGCCGCGTATCTGGCGCAGGGGACCATCTATCCGGACGTGATCGAATCCGGCGCGGCCGGCGGTCATACCATCAAGAGCCACCACAACGTGGGAGGCCTGCCGGAACAGATCGGTTTTCAAGGCATCGTGGAACCGCTGCGGATCCTCTTTAAGGATGAGGTCCGCGCGCTCGGCCGGGAGCTGGGCGTGCCGGAAAGCATCGTCAGCCGCCAGCCCTTCCCGGGGCCGGGCCTGGCGGTCCGCGTGATCGGGGAAGTGACGGCGGAAAAGCTGAAGATCGTCCGTGAAGCGGACGCCGTTTTCCGGGAAGTCATGGCCAGGCGCTCACTGGCGGGATCGGCCGATCAGTTCTTCGCGGTCCTGACCGATATGCGGACCGTGGGTGTGATGGGCGATGAGCGGAGTTACCAGTATACCGTGGCGCTGCGGGCCGTGACGACCGAGGACTTTATGACGGCGGATTTTGCCCGCATCCCCTACGAAGCGCTGGAGGAGGTCTCCCGCCGCATCGTGAATGAGGTCCCGGGCGTGAACCGGGTGGTCTACGATATCACGTCCAAGCCGCCGTCGACGGTGGAGTTCGAGTAAAAGCGGCCGACAGCAAAAACAGGAAGAAAATTATCTATACAGCCGGACAGGAGGAAACAATCATGAACGAGAGGACAGGCGAAAAAGAACGCTTCGGAACACTGCTCTTTAACGAAAGCGCCATGAAACAGTATATCTCGGGGGAATCTCTGGATGTCTGGCGGGAATGTGTCCGGACCCGGACCGTTCTGCCGGAAAAGATCGCGGCGGATATTGCCGACGGCATGAAGCGCTGGGCGCTGGAAAAAGGCGCGACTCATTATACGCACTGGTTCCAGCCGCTGACCGGAGAGACCGCGGAAAAGCATGAAGGCTTCCTGATCCCGGACGGCCGGGACGGTTACCGCATGGAATTCTCGCGCAGAGAACTGCTCCAGGGCGAACCGGATGCTTCCTCCTTCCCTTCGGGCGGTCTGCGCTCGACCTTTGAAGCAAGGGGCTACAGTGCCTGGGATCCGACCTCCAGCGCGTTCATTAAGGATAAAGTCCTTTGCATTCCGACCGTTTTCTGCGCGTATTCCGGCGAAGTGCTGGATAAAAAAACACCGCTGCTGCGTTCCTGTGAGGCTTTAAACAAGCAGGCGATCCGGATCCTGAGGCTGCTGGGCGATGATAAGACCGAAAGCGTCCGCGTCAACGTCGGTCCGGAACAGGAATATTTCCTGATCCCGAAACGGCTGTTTAAAGAACGCGAAGACCTGCGTCTCTGCGGCAGGACCCTGTTCGGGGCCGACGCGCCGAAAAAGCAGGAGCTGGACGATCATTATTACGGACAGATCAAGCCGGAGATCACGGCTTTTATGCAGGATCTGAACGAGGAGCTTTGGAAGCTGGGCATCTGCGCGAAGACAGAGCACAACGAGGTCGCTCCGGCTCAGTATGAGATGGCGCCTTTCTTTACCGACGCCAATACCGCCAACGACCAGAATCAGCTGACCATGGAGATCATGAAGCGGGTCGCGGACCGTCACGATCTGGTCTGCCTGCTGCATGAAAAGCCGTTTGCGGGCGTCAACGGCTCCGGCAAGCACGTCAACTGGTCCGTTTCCACGGACGGCGGAGAGAATCTGCTGTCCCCGGGCTCCACACCGGCCGAAAACACCCGTTTCCTGCTGGTCCTTGCGGCGTTCTTAAAAGGCGTGGATGAGTATCAGGAGCTGCTGCGCTGCTCGGCGGCCCATGCCGGCAACGATCAGCGTCTGGGCGGACAGGAGGCGCCGCCGGCCATTATCTCGGTCTTTGTCGGGACAGAGCTGGAAGGCGTGATCGACGCCATCATTCGGGACGAGCCGTATGAAAACCGGGACGATCATCTTCTGACGGTCGGCAAGGACGTTCTGCTGCAGCTTTCCAAAGACAATACCGACCGGAACCGGACGTCGCCGGTCGCTTTTACCGGCAACAAGTTTGAGTTCCGCATGCCCGGCTCCAGCCAGTCCATCGCGACGCCGGTCACCTATCTGAACACGATCCTGGCTCAGGAACTGAAGGAAGCCGCCGACAGTCTGGAGGAGGCGAAGGACTGCCGCGAGGCGCTCCGGCCGCTGATCCGGAAGATGTTTACCGAACACCGGCGCATCCTCTTCAACGGCAACGGTTACGATCAGGCCTGGATCGGGGAAGCGAAGAAGCGGGGACTGAAAAACCTGCGGAATACTGCGGAAGCCCTGCCGGAGAACTTAAGCGAGAAGAACATCCGTCTTCTGACCGAAAACGGGATCTATACCCGCAAGGAGATGGAATCCCGCAACGAAGTCCGCATGGAAAAATACTGCAGTCTCACGGTCATCGAGGCACGGACCCTGCTCTAAATGATCCGGAAAGGGATCTTCGGAGCGGTCAGCGACTATCTGTCCGCCATGCCGGGCCGCTATCATTTTGAAAAACATCTGGCCGAAAAAGCCGGCGCGCTGGGCAACGAGCTGCTGCATGCGGCGGAAGTTCTGGAAGAGGCCGTCAGACTCTTTGAGGAAAAGACGGACGCGAAAGAAAAGCTTTCGGTCTGCAGCGAAGTCATCGTACCGAAGATGGCCGCCTGCCGGAAGGTGATCGATCAGCTGGAAAAAATCGTGGACGACCGTTTCTGGCCGTACCCGACTTACACGGAACTCATGTTTACGATCTGATCGTGTCATCCTGAGCAAAGCTCTTTTGTGTCATCCTGAGCAAAGCGAAGGATCTTAACAATAATCACAGACTAAATACGGAGGCAACTATGTGCGGAATCATCGGATATACCGGACAGGATCCGGCCGTACCGATCCTGCTGGACGGCTTAAAAAAGCTGGAATACCGGGGCTATGACTCGGCCGGGATCGCGGTTCAGACAAAAGACGGTCTGCATATGATCAAGGCCAGCGGCAAGGTGGATCACCTGGCGGCGTGCGCGGCTGAAGCAACAGACCTGGAAGGCGTGTGCGGCATCGGACACACCCGCTGGGCGACGCACGGCTCGCCGAGCGATATCAATGCGCATCCGCATATGTCGGCGGACGGCCGCTTTGCCATCGTGCACAACGGAATCATTGAGAACTATCTGGAGATCAAAACAGAGCTGGAGGAGAAGGGCATCGTTTTTGCCAGCGAGACGGACACGGAGGTGATCGTGCAGCTGCTGGCTTTCTATTACGACGGAGACGTGCGGAAAAGTCTGATGCGGACGATCCGCCGGCTGGAGGGCTCCTATGCGCTGGCGGTCCTCTGCGCGGACGAGCCCGGAACGGTTTTTGCCGCCCGCATGTCCAGCCCGCTGATCGTAGGCGTCGGGGCGGGAGAGAATTATTTCGCGTCGGATATCACGGCCCTGATCCGTCATACGAAAGACGTGATCGATCTGGACGACGGCGAGACCGCCGAGATCCGTACGGACAGCGTCAAGATCTACGACCGCTACGGTGCCCGGATCGAAAAAAAGCCGCGGCACATCCTCTGGGATATCGCGGCGGCAGAAAAAGGCGGCTACGACCACTTCATGATGAAGGAGATCATGGAGCAGCCGCAGGCGCTGCAGGCGACCATTGAGCCGAGAATCAAGAACGGAAAGATCGTACTGGATTCGGTCGAGCTGGATATGAAAAAGTTTGACCGCATCATGATCACGGCCTGCGGTTCGGCCTATCACGCGGGCTGCGTGGGGCGGATCGTGATCGAGACGCTCTGCCGCATTCCCGTGGAGGCGGAGGTCGCGAGCGAGTTTCGTTACCGGGACGCGGTCATCAATGAAAAGACGCTGCTGATCGTGATCAGTCAGTCCGGCGAGACGGCCGATACGATCGCTGCGTTAAAGGAAGGGAAGAGCAAAGGCGCAACTACGCTGGCCATCGTTAATGTGGTCGGCAGCACCATCGCGAAGCTGGCGGATCAGGTGATCTATACCTGGGCCGGGCCGGAGATCGCGGTCGCTACGACCAAGGGATATGTCACGCAGCTGGCGATCCTGGACCTCTTTGCCGTCTGGGCCGCGAAAGAGCTGGGACGTCTGGAGGAGACGGCTTACAAACAGCTGGTGAAGGGCTTAAAGGCGCTGCCGTCCAAAGCACAGCGGGCCCTGGATCTCAGCGCCGGCGTGAAGCGTCTGGCCGCTCTCTATCATGACCGTCAGTCGCTCTTCTTTATCGGCCGGAACCTGGACTATGCGCTGGCCATGGAAGGCTCGCTGAAGCTGAAGGAGATCTCGTACCTGCATTCGGAGGCCTATGCGGCAGGCGAGCTCAAGCACGGAACCATCGCGCTGATCGAGCCGGGGCGTCTGGTGGTGGCGCTTTGCTGCTGCGAGCGCCTGTACGAAAAGACCGCCTCCAATATCCAGCAGGTGAAAGCCCGCGGGGCGACAGTTCTGGCGGTGGCGCCGGAATCCCGGCGGCAGGTCTACGGCGAGGCGGATCATGTGCTGCAGGTGCCGGATACGCACCCGCTGTTATATCCGGTCGTCGAGATCATTCCGCTGCAGCTTTTGGCCTACTATGTCGCGCTGGAGAACGGCTGCGATATCGACAAGCCGAAAAACCTGGCCAAGTCCGTGACGGTGGAATAAGCGCTTCCGCGCTCCCCCAAGGAAGCGATGACAGAAAAACCGCTGCGCTAGACGTCGCTGCCTCGATAAACTTTTCTCTGCCCGGTTCGGCGACCTTCCGTAATAGAAGGAAAATTGTCAGGTCGCCTCAATGGGCGTTCGAAAAGTTTATTCGGGCGCGCTCCGCCGCGCAGCGGTTTTTGTCATTCCCCTACGATTCTCTTATAGTTTTCCGGGTCCGTGTCGCCCTCGGTGTTGACCAGCAAGATCACGGAATCCCTGTCGATCCGGAAGAACGAGCGCAGCTCGGGAGACTGCAGGATCTTTAACAGCAGGCCGTAGGAAACGGCGCCGGATTCGCCGGCCTTCACCGCGGGATCCGCTCCGAGCGGATTCGCGTACGTACGCATGCCATCCTCGGTGATTCGGTCATCGCAGGCGGCAAAAAAGGCCGACCCGTCCCGCAGCAAAGGCCAGACGCTCTCGCAGGGCGTGCCGCAGTTAAGACCGGCCATGATCGTCACGGGATTGCCTTCGATCGAATGCGCTTTGCCGTCTTCGGCCTGTGCGGAGACGTAAAAGCAGGCGGCGGCCTTCGGTTCGACGACCGTGATCAGCGGCTTTCTGTCCGCGGCACGGCTTAGGAAATAGGACGCGAGACTGCCTGCCATCGCACCGACACCGGCCTGCAGAAAAATGTGGGTCGGTTCTTTTCCGCCGAGCTGCTTTTCGGCTTCTGCGGCCAGTGTCAGATAGCCTTCCATGATCCAGTGCGGGATCTTCTCATAACCCGGCCAGGAGGTGTCCTGGATCAGAATCCAACCGTTCTGCTCAGCCAAAGAGGCAGCCAGCTGAACGGTTTTATCATAATTGACGTCTGTGATGAGCGCCTCTGCATTCCCGGCTTCTTCGATCGCCCTTCGCCGCGCTTCCACCGTGCCCTTCGGCATGAAAACGTGCGCCCGGCAGCCGAAAAGTTTGGCAGCCCAGGAAACGCCCTTGCCGTGGTTGCCGTCGGTTGCGGTCGCAAATTCGATCCGGCGGCAGCGCCCGCGGATCTCCTCCCGCAAAAAATCCGGATAGGAAGCGGTCCGGGGATCCAGTCCGAGTTTTTCGCAGAGGATGCGGAACATGGAATAGCTGCCGCCCAGCCCTTTAAACGCTTTCAGTCCGAACCGCGTCGATTCGTCTTTGACATAGATGCCGCCGGTGCCGTACCGTGCGGCAGCAGCAGAAAGCGACAGCAGCGCCGTCTCCCGGTACAGGGGCAGACTTCGGTGAAAACGAAGGGTCTCCCGCGCCTCAATGCCGGTAAAGGGGAGAGAAGAGGCGCAGATTTCGGGCTGCTGCGCCAGCACGTCCAGTTCTTTGCTGAGATACTGTTTCATTTCCTTCCTTTCCTGGGATCCGTTCAGATCGGTATTGAACAGGTGAAGAGTCTCCTGTGTATAGGGAAAGAAAATCCGTCTTTCGCTTTCAAAAGTGTCTTTGGGAAAATGCTGTTCCATCCGATGATTCCTGCCCCCTTGCCAAAAAGGTTTTGTGTGACGGCCCGAAAACTGCCGTCAATCGATATGGGTTTTAAAGCAGAGATAGTTTCCGACACAAAAGAATCCGCATTCCTTCGCCGCTTCTTCGTATTCTGCCTCGCAGAAGAAGGTCATAAACCGTCCGCCCTTCCGCCTGGCTTCCGACAGGGCCGCGCTTAACAGATCTTTGAAAAGCGCCGGATCGTATAAGCCGGGCAGGATATCGATCCCGAAGATCTCAAACCACCCGTCGTTGACATCTCTGTAATAAACGGCGCCCTGCGCTTCCCCGTCCGTCTCATTGACAAAGACGGTCCAGCCGTCCAGATCGGCGAGTATTCGCTCGGAATTCCAGTACATATCGCCCTCGGTCTTTCGATGAAGAGCGGCAAAGCTTTCATAGTTTTCCCGGGTGATCCGCCGGACCGTATTCCGCAGCGGAAGCGGCTCAAAACCGTCCAGGAGAGCGGTGTTGTTGTAGTCGTCTTCGATACATTCAAACCCGTATCCGCGCAGAGTTTTTACAGCCTCGCGATTCTCGGCAGGAAAGCCGAAATATGCATCATAGTCGTGAAAACGCTCGCCGATATAGGCCAGAAATTCCGTGATTGCCCGATCCGCCGCCCGATTCACGTTGAAGCAGATCGTTTGAAGGTAGCTGTCTTCCGGTATCCGGTAATAGTGGATCAGCCCCTGAACGTCTCCCTCGTATTCAAACAAAAGCATTTCTTCGGTTTCCCGCTCAAACGCCCGGGAAGCGCGTTCAAGAAACATAGCCTTGGTTTTGATCCTGTCACAATAGGTCGGATAGGCGGATTTCGACGGATCCATAGCCAGTTCATAGGCGAAATCGGCATATTTTTCAAATTCTTCACGGGAACAGGGACGCAGCATCTTTACCCTCCGGTCAGGCATGGTTTATTCCGGCGAGGTCCGCTGCACGCCCCAGATCCCGAAAAGGATCAGGGCGCAGCAAACAAGGCTCAGCCAGGAAAACGGTTCTTTTAATAAAACGGCGCCGGCGAAAACGGAGACGGCGGTCGTCAGGTTGCTGAAGACACTCTCCCTGGCGACGCTCAGATAGGTCAGGGCGTAGCCGGAGAAGAAATAACAGACGACGGAGGCGATCGGCGCCAGATACAGGATCGCGCCCAGATAGGCAGGTTCGCGAAGCGGCGCCAGGTATGCCGAAAAGTTCCCCTGCACCTGAAAAAGAGCAATTCCCGTAAATATGACGGCGCCGAGCCCCAGCATCGCCCAGGCTCTTTCAAAAGGAGAAAAACTGTCGGAAAGGGAGCGGCTCAGCAGCGAATAGGCGGAGGCTGCCGCGACCGCGATGACAAGAGAGATCAGACCGATCCAGTCCAGCGTGCCGCTGCTGCGGCTGAGCAGGCCGATCCCGATCACGCCGCCGACGGAAAGAAGACTGAAAACAAGCTGCCCGGCTGTGGGCTTTTCGCCGAGGAAAGGGGCAGCAGCAAAAGTGGCGGCGATGGGGATCATGGCGATCATGACGCCCGAGAATATGGTGCTGGAATGCAGGATCCCGTACTGCTCGCCGATAAAATAGACGACGGGTTCCATCAGGCCTAAAAGCAGCAGCAGTCCTACGGGTTTGTTCTTCAGATCCACACGGACGCGGCGCGAAAGCAGCACCAGGTTCATGAGCAGAAAAGCCGCAAGAAAGCGGTGGCTCAGCAGCTGGAAGACCGTCCCGTGGTTTAAGGCCGTGCGGGAAGCCATGAAACTGAAGCCCCAGAGAACGTGGCATAGGATGGTGGCCAGCAGGGCCTTTGTCTGATTGCTGTCTTTGGCGGTCAAAGCGTCATCTCCCGGGGGTTTTTTCGCGCAGAAGGGATCCTTTGCGCTCAGCTCAGGAATCGCCTGATATACCGTTCGCTCATGTTCAGGCGGTCCATGATGATCATCACGTCGCAGCAGTTGAATTCGTAATCGATGAAGCCGTTCTGCGAAACTCTGGCGCCGATTTTGAGATATGCCCGGAGCAGACCGGGCATGCCTGCTTTGGACATGACCAGATCCTGCTCGGTTCCGTATTCGAAGGTGTTATGCGTTGCCCACACGTTGTGTTTTTCGGAGCGGTAGTGCTGGTTCAGCACGGAAGTGCAAAGAATATGAGCGTCCGGATCCGTGCCGTGAAGGGAGCAGGTACCGAAGATGTAGCGCAGCTGCTGATCCCGGGCATAGGAGACTACGCCCCGCCAGAGGAGGCCGATGATGCCGCCGCTCTGATGTTCCGGATGGACCACCGCCCGGCTGGCCTCGATGATGCCCTCGGGATCCGCCCGCAGCGCGGAAATGTCGAACTCCTCTTCGGATTTATACGGCCTTCCCTTTAACGTCTTTTCCGTCGCCACCCGGTAGGTGCCGATGATCCGGCCTGTCCTTTTATCGATAGCCAGGATCGAATCGGAAAAAGCATCCCAGCCGTCGTCATCCAGCCCGTCCGGGTCGTTCTTTTTTTCATCAAAGTCTTTCAGAAGGAAATCATAGCGAAGCCGCTGGACCTCCCGCAGCTCGTCCTTGCTGCCGGGATCCAGCAGTTTGATCAGATATTCGGCTGTTTCAATATGATCCATGGATTCTCCCTTCCCTGTCCGGTCCCGGCGTCAGCAGTCCTGCCTGTCCATCATATCATATTTTTTCCCGAAACAGAGCAGGAACTTTTCGGTTCCTGAAAAGACTGCTCATTTAAAGACAATAATCTATTTTCCAATCATCAAAGCTGATTCCGCCTATCTGTATCAAAACGATCTCATTCCATCGGTCCTTGATGGATTTGCCGTCAAAAATCGGAGCTTCAAAGAGCTCTTTTGCGGTTTTACACTCCCAACCGTCTTCTATGTCACAGCAGCCTGCCCAGTAAGGCACTTCATATTGCGGCAAATATCCGATAAAATGCTCCGCTTTATTCGGATCCGTTTTGAAACAGAAAGAAGTTTCATCAATGTTTCGGCACTTTCTGTCAAACAGATCAAACAATGTTTCGTAATTCATGATAATTTGCTTCTCATTCTTCTGAACTCTTCATCTGTCCAGACGAATTCCCGTCACCCCATACAGAGTCAGCGTACCATCGCTTAGTGTCAGGTCTGCATCGAGGTCCTTGATGCCAAAGCAGTTTTCGCCCAACGGGTAAAGCCGCAGCTCAGGTGCCCTCCCGTCGTCGTTTGCCCGTGCGTACAGCTCCCCGCCTTTCAGGAAGATCTCTTCGATGCGGAAGTCCCCGATGGCATAGTCGTATTTTCCGCAGAGGGCGGCCCAGCCGCTCTTGTCCGGGTTCTGAATGGCGAGCTCCTCGATGCAGCGAACTTTCCCCGGTTCTTTATTCCTCGTGATTGCTTTCAAGCCTTTGGAAAAGGACTGCCAGGCCCGCTCATCCCGCACGTCGCGGCAGCGGAGGCGGATCAAAACACGGTCTGCGTCCACAAA
>JAFZRH010000081.1 GCA_017619975.1 Lachnospiraceae bacterium
CGAAGACTGCAGCTTCACCACCGAAGTGATCGCGCCGACCGAGACCGAACAGGGCTACACGAAGCATACCTGCACCGTCTGCGGCTACAGCTATAATAGTGATTATACTGATCCTATTCCAGCCTCCTCCTCTGAGGAGCAAACTGAACCAGAGGTGCCGGAAATCCCAGCCGGCACCTCCGTACGGGAAGCTATTTCCATCATTGATGCTACCCATTATTTTACCTATTTTGTTATTGATATTGAGACAAATGCACAGCCTCCTAAAAAAGAGAATTCGTGGCAATACGATATTGATTTTGATGCCTCAACAGTCGATCATATCGAGAAAAATTCATCCAAAGCAATCACAATCTATGCTTCTATTGTCCTGTCGACAGAATAAAAACCACATTATATTTCAACCTACCTAAAAGAAGCAAGCGAGCGGGCCTTCAGCCCGCTCGCTTCTTTATCTTCTCTTTTGCCCCTACTCTTTCTTTCTGCCCGGGAACGGCAGCTTCTCGACCGCATTCTTCAGATTTTTGACCGGCAGGCGGTCCACGATATCCGACAGCAGGTTCGCGCTGCGCACGGAATCATCCGACAGGAAGAACAGGGCCAGCGTATCCGGGCCTACATGCGCGCCCGTCACCGGTTCATAACAGACCGTCAGGATCTCCTTCGGCGGCTTCTCCAGCTTTTAAAGCGCTTCCAGATAAGCCGCATCGTCCGGGCAGTCGGCATGCGCAATGCCCACCGTCTGGATCTCCGGCAGTACCACAAACTTGTTGTAGATCTTTGCCAGCGCTTCCACGGAGCGCCTGCGCCCCCGCGCTACGTTGAAGGCAACGATCTTCCCCTCTTCGTTGCCCTTCAGGATCGGCTTCAGGTTGAGCATCGAGCCGACACGGGCCGTAATCCCGGACAGCCGTCCCATACGCTTTAAATGCATCAGGTCGTCTACGGTAAAGACCTGACACATCCGTCTGGACATGGTCTTCAGGGATTGAACGTTTTCATCGAAGGAAAGTCCGCGGTCCCGGCGTTCGGCCGCTTCCAGCGCCACGATTCCTTCCCCCAGAGACGCGCCGATGGTATCGACCACCTCGATGCGGCGTCCCGGGAAGCGCTCCATGAGCTCCCGCGCGGCCAGCTGCGCGCTGCTGCAGGAACCGCTGATTCCGGAGGACATGCTGACGAAAAGAATATCCCTCCCCGCCTGCAGATAAGGTGTAAAGATCTCTTCGAAACGGGAAGGCGGAATCTGGGAAGTCATGACCTCCCTGCCGTCCCGGATCGACTGATAATAGGCATGACCGTCAAAAGCCTCGGTATCCAGACACTGCACTTCCTCTCCGTCCACATAGTAGGAGAAAGGCAGAAAACCGATGTGCTTTTCCCTGAGCAGGGGGGTCGGAATGTTTGCTGAAGTATCTGTAATAATCGCGTACATGGCTTCATCCTCTTCAGTTCGGTATTGCTTTTTAAGAATACCCTGTTTCCGGCGGGAAGTCAAGTTTTAACATTCCTGCCTCCCTCTTCTTGCGTAATGCTTTCAGCTCTGCTATAATAAAGGCGCAGGCATCGTGCGGATGCCGCGGTTCGTTCCATAAGAGTCTGTGCGAAAGCCTGTTAGAACGCGACAAGGAGTGTGAATGCGATGAATTTCAAACTCACAACAGGAAAAAACTTCGAAGCCACCCCCGCCATGGAGGATCTGCTTGCCAAGAAACTGGCAAAGCTGGATCGTTTCTTTGTTTCCGATACGGATGCGGAAGTCTACATGGGACTGACCAAAGCGAAAGCCAAGGTCGAGATCACGGTTCCCGTCCGATCCGGCGCGATCCGCTCTGAAAAGACCGGCAACGATATTTATGCTCTGATCGATGAAGCCGTGGATTCCATGGAAAAGCAGTTAAAGAAATATCGCAGCAAGCTGCATGATTTCTATCAGAGCGGCGGCCGGGCCGATAAATTCGAGCCGGCGGAGCCCGCGGAAGATGCCAATATTACGATCGTTAAAACAAAGCGCTTCGCAGTCAAGCCCATGGATGCCGAAGAAGCATGCCTGCAGATGGAAATGCTGGGCCACAACTTCTATGTGTTCCTGAACGCCGAATCCGGCGAAGTCAATGTGGTCTACCGCCGCAATGACGGCGCCTACGGCCTCATCGAACCGATTCTGGGCGAAGAATAAACACTTTCTCCGGCCTTCCCCGGCCGGGAAGCGGGACGAAAAAAGCAGTCGCTTTCCGACTGCTTTTTTCGTTCTGCGAACGTCTCCGTTTAATCTCCGATCACGTTTTGTACGGTATGGAAGCCGTCGTAATACACTTCACTGACGGTGATCATCCAGCCGACGTCACGCGCATGAACCATCATCGGCGTTCCGGCATTGTTGTACCCGACAAACATCGTCACGTGGCCGCGGCTGTTCTGGGTCCGGTAGCAAATGATGTCGCCGGGTCTGGCCGCCGCGATGCCGCCCACGACCTTCGTCCCGGTCCGGGCAATGGAGTAGCTGTTGTGCTGCAGACGGATCCCGTACTGCGCGAAAATAGCCAGCAGGAAGCCGGAGCAGTCCGCACCGGTGGTAAGGCTGGTACCGCCGGTCACATAAGGCAGCTTGCCGACGTACTGCAGTGCGTTCGTGACGATATTGCGGCGCAGCTGCGACGTATTCGCAGGGATCATGCTGACGTAATTGCCCCAGTTCACGGTCTCCGACTGACGGTCGCGTTCTGCGATCGAAGCGGCACGGCTCTCCGCTTCCCGGCTGGCCTGCGCGCGGCTGGCTGCCGCTGCGGCTTCCTGACGCTCCCGTTCCGCCTTCGACGCGGCGATCGACTGCTGCAGCCAGGCGTTGTAAGCCGCAATGGATTCTTCACGGCTCTGACGGATACTTTCTTCGACCCGGCGGCTTTCCTCCCGGCTCGCGTCCTTGCTGGCCAGTTCTTCCCGGACCGCTATCATCTGCGTAATGCTGCGCTCTTCTTCTTCAACAGAAATCGCCGTCGGCAGTTCCCAGACCAGATCGTAAGAACTGTTCGGGATATAGCCGTAAAGAACGTTGCTGTCATTTTCCTGCGCGAAAACGATCAGCGTGAAGTTATCATCCTTGATCCAGTTGACTTCGTACTTCTGCCCGCCTTCGACAATGCCGAGCGAATCGGAATCCGTGCTGTCATAGCGGTAAACACGCTGCGCGTCATACTTGATATAGGCAAAGCGGGTGATCGATTCGCTGATCAGTTCCGTAGCCGCGTACCCGCTGACAACATACTCCGATTTGATATAGCCGTTCACGTTTCCGGATTCGATACGGAACCAGACGCCGTTTTCCGTATATTCACGGCCTTTGACGTAAGCGGTATCATTATAGTACATCTTGCCGATACGGCCGGAAGTCGCATCCGGCTCTTCGCGTACATTCAGGAAGCCGTTGCCGCGATAGATGACCAGATCGTTGTCGCTGTTTTCCGCCATGCGGCGCATGCGCCGGGCCAGCAGCAGGCCGTCCTCAAAATCCGCGGTGCTGTTCTCGCTTCCGCATTCGGTCCGCAGTCCGACTGCCTGAACGGAATCGCTCTGGGCCCCCCGAAGCGACAGGAATTCGTTGGCGGACAGACCGTCTGTCTTCGGTTCTTCCACCACGACCGGTTTTTCCTCGGTCGTGGTCTCGGGCGGCGTCAGCTCAATAACAGGCGCGGCCGTCTCGGACGGTTCCGCCACGGTCCCGGATTCCGAAGTTCCGATCTGCGGCCCTACGACGGGAAGCGTTTCCTGCGCCTGAACTGACAGAGCAGAAAGCAGCATTCCCAAACAGATCAGATATACAATAAACGGTTTATACTTTTTATTTTTCATTATAAATCTCCTGTTTTATGTGTTTAAAAACCGGAAAGTTAAGCTTATTTTACAAAAAACAAGCATATTTGTCAAGATTTTTTTTACTAAAGCAAATCACCACAACATCTGTGCCGTGGTGATCCGCTCATAACAATATCTTGTGTTTTCTCTTGTAGCTCCCCGAGCAGGGCTCGAACCTGCAACACCTCGGTTAACAGCCGAGTGCTCTGCCATTGAGCTATCGAGGAAGAGCGGAGAAGGAGGGATTTGAACCCTCGCGCCGCTATTAACGACCTGCACCCTTTCCAGGGGTGTCCCTTCGGCCAGCTTGGGTACTTCTCCGAATGCAATAACGCATTATAGTGATTATTCCGGCGGCTGTCAAGCACTTTTTAAATTTTTGCAGTTTTTTCCCGAAAGCGTTATAATAAAGCCGGACCCACCGTCTTCCGGCCTCCGCCGGAACCGCCCCGAAACGGAGAACGCCATGATCTTCCTGATCCTTTTTGCCATTCTTTGCCTGCTGACGCTGTCAGCGGCTTTTCTGATCTTCCGTCTGACCCTGTACAGTCCGAACAAGTCGCAGAATGACGATCATACGCTTTACGACAGCGATCAGATACGGCCGTACCGGGCGAAGGTGCTGACCATGATCGACGAGCTGAACGCGATCCCCTTTGAGACGCATACGATCCGTTCTTTCGACGGCCTGACTCTGTACGGACGCTACTATCATCAGACGGACGGCGCGCCGCTCGCCATCTGTTTTCACGGTTATCGGGGCACGCCTTCCCGGGATTTTTCCGGCGGGATCCGGATCTACCGGGAACAGGGCTTCAACATTCTGATGGCGGAACAGCGCGGCCACAAGCGCAGCGAAGGTCATCGCATCACACTGGGGGTGAAGGAACGGCAGGACTGTCTGGACTGGGTCCGCTATGCGGCAGCGCATTTCGGAGAAAACACGCCGATCGTCCTCGGCGGCATTTCAATGGGGGCTGCCACTGTCCTGATGGCATCCGCACTGGATCTGCCCGGGAACGTGAAGGGCATCATTGCCGACTGTCCCTTCACCTCTCCGAAAGAGATCATGCTGAAGGTCGCCGGCGGCATGGGCTTTCCGCGCGGCCCGGTCTACCCTTTCATCTGGCTCGCCGCCCGCCTCTTCGGCGGCTTTTCGCCCACCGCGGCCGACAGCCGGGAGGCAGTGAAAGCGGCAAAGATCCCGATCCTCCTGATCCACGGCGAAGCGGATCATTTCGTCCCCTGCGGGATGAGCCGCGAGATCGCCGCCGCTGCGCCGGAAAAGATCGCTTTTCACACATTCCCGGATGCCGGCCACGGGCTCAGCTTTCTGACCGACCCGCAGCGTTATCAGCAGATCGTAACAGATTTTCTGGACAGGGTCCTGACCTTTGCCGATCACGAGCCATAATCGATCGACGCAGGCAGAAACGACGAGAGGGCTTTCGGGCCCTCTCGTTTGTGTATAACGGCTGCCGCAGGCAGCTTTTCAGTTGTTTTCACCTGTCTCGGCAGGATCCGGCAGCGTCTCTGCCGCCGTCGTTTCTTCCGACGTCGTTTCCGCCACTGTCGTTTCTTCCGGAGTCGTCTCCGCCACTGTCGTTTCTTCCGGCAAAGTTTCCGCCGCTGTCGTTTCTTCCGGCGTCGTCTCTGCCGCCGTTGTTTCTTCCGGCGTCGTCTCCGCCACCGTTGTTTCTTCCGGCGTCGTCTCGGCCACTGTCGTTTCTTCCGGCGTCGTCTCCGCCACCGTTGTTTCTTCCGGCGTCGTCTCCGCCACCGTTGTTTCTTCCGGCGTCGTCTCCGCCACCGTCGTTTCTTCCGGCGTCGTCTCCGCCACCGTCGTTTCTTCCGGCGTCGTCTCCGCTTCCGTCGTTTCTTCCGGCGTCGTTTCCGCCACCGTCGTTTCTTCCGGCGTCGTCTCCGCTTCCGTCGTCGGCGGTTCTGTCTTTTTTTCCGTCTTGGAGATCAGTTTTTTCTCTTCGGCTTTTGCTTCACCGCAGGAGCAGTTATTATACCGGGTCACCTGATACACGTAGATGTAGTGCTCGTCTTCTTCTGTCACCTCGGTCTCGGACAGCACCGTCCAGCTGTGCGTATGCTCCGTTCCCAGCATCGGGATCACGACCTGCTCCGTCTCTCCGCAGACGGTACAGACACGCTCTTTCAGTCCCTCGGACGTGGCAGTCGCTTCCTTCACGATCTTCCACTCTCCGCTGTGTCCCGCAGCCGGGATCTTTCTCTCCGAAGCGACCGCATAGCAATAGGGACAGTATTTCACCTTCAGACCGTCTTCCGTACAGGTCGCTTCCTTTTCCACGACCCAGGGACCGGTCAGCTCATGCCCGGTATGCTTGCCGGGGTTGACCGGCCAGCCGTGAACGATCACGGTATCGCCGGCCGAGCAGTTATCCCAGATGAATTTCGCGCCTTCCTCCGGCATATTGACGCAGCCGTGAGAGCCGTAATACCAGGCATGATCAGAGCGGAAATTTCCGTTCCGCCAGGAAGCATCATGCAGGCCGTAATCTTTATAGAACGGCATCCAGTATTTCACGAAGGAATTGCCGCCCAGCATGCGGTTGCGCGCTTTATAGCGAATGTAGAACGTTCCGGTCGGTGTTGCGAAATCGTCTGCCACACAGCCGGTCACGCAGGGGAAGGAACCGATCGCCGTATCCCCCTGGTAAACGGTGACCCGCTGATTGGTCAGATCCACGTCGACCCAGGTCCAGGTTCTTTCGCCGCTTCTTGTCGTTTCCGGGACTGCCGGTTCGGTTTTCGGCTGTGAACGGGTCGTTTCCGTTGTTGCTTCCTGACTCTCGCTCGTTTCGGTTTCCGAAGAGCTCTCCTCTGTCGTTTCTTCCTCGGATTCCGGCAGCGTCTCCGAAGGCAGCTCCGTCGTTTCTTCCGTTTCGGTTTCCGTCACCGGCTCTGTGGTCTCTTCCGGCAAAGTTTCCGGGATCCGCACGTCTTCCGTCGTTTCGGCCGGAAGGGTATCCTCCGGAAGCGGATCCGTCTCTCTTATCGGCGGCTCTGTGGTCTCTTCCGGCTCGGCCGGCAGCGTCTCGCTGCTGGTCTCCGTGCCCAGATAATAAGCCTGTCCGTTCGCGTCAACAAAATAATAGATCATACCCGAATACGGCTCCGCGGACGGATCGATCAGGGCAGCTCCGGAAGGCAGATGATACATATTGTAAAATGTCGGGTTCTGATTCTGAGAATCCGCCGCTGTCACATATCCCTCCGAACGGCATGCCGACAGGAGCAGGACAAGCAAGGACAGCACCAGCAAAACCTTTTTCATGAATCATCCTCTGGTGACTGAAATAATCATTCGGCCGAACCGAATGATTGCTCTGATATTTTATAGAAATAATCCCGAAAAAGCAAGACTCCGGCCGGGCGAAAAATGTGAATTTTTCCTTTCTCCGACGGAAAGGACAGCAGCCCGAGGCCGCAGGGAATCATCTCTTCCCTACAGATACTGCATCATCTTCGCGCGGGCGCGTTCCATGTAGTCCTTTTCGCGGTTGGCGTCGGCGTCTCTGCCAGAGGCCTTGTATTCCGAATAGCGGCGGCTGGCATTTTCGAAATCCTTTTTGGCATCCGCGAACTCGGAGCCGTTGCCTTTCATTTCCGCCTTGACCTTCAACATGTTCGCCTCGGCCACGCGCATCTGGTGCTCCGCGCGCTCCGCATCTCTGGTCAGGCCCTGCCGGCGGTAAGACGCCGCACTGCGGCTGGCCGACTCGTAGCTGCGCTGCGCGCTGGAAAAGTCCCAGGAAGCACTCCTGTCCAAATCAGACGAGTTCTTCAGCATGTTGGCGTAGGCCAGCCGCTGGCGGTGCTCCGCCTCCGCCGCATTTTCCGCGGAACCGGAAGCGCGGTACGAAGACGCCAGAAAGCTTTCCCGTTCATAACTCCTTTTAGCGCTGTCAAAATCGGAGGAATGCCGCCCATCTTTTTCAGCCACCGCTTTCAGCATGCCCGCATAGGCCGACTCTCTTCGATGCTGCGCGTGTTCCGCATTCTGCTTCTGCATGGGACCGCTGGTGCGGTAGTTGGATTCCATCCAGCTGGCATTCTCGTAAGTCTTTCTTGCACTGTCAAAAGCCTCCAGATCCTTTCCGCTGAGCCCGGAGCTTTCCCGCAGGACCTGCCCGAAAGCAGTCCGCTTCAAATGATCCTGCAATTCCGCATTCTGCGTCAGATTCTGGCTGCGGTAGCTGGATTCCATCCAGCTGGCATTCTCCAGACGGCGCTGCGCGCTTCTTAACTTTTCTTCATCGACAGCAGGTTTTTTCTCATGCGGGCTCTCGTCGGCCGCTTTCGCAGCGTGACTGTCAGCAGCGCCGCTGTATGAAGCGGCACTGCCCGCCCACGAGCCGCCCGATCCGTAACTATACGTAGATCCGGAAGAAGAAGCCCCGGACGAAGAAGCCCCGGACGAAGAACTCTCCCCGCCCCCGGAATAGTAGGACGATCTGACGCTGTAGCCTCGGTTCGAACAGGAATGCTCCGCGGCCAGACTCTCTGCGCTTTCGCTCTCCTTTTCCTGCTTCCGGCTTTTCAGCGCCAGGATCCCCGCCGCCAGCGTACACACCGCCGCGATGGGCCAGGCGACGATGATCCAGTGCACAAGCGACTCATTCTCAAAGAAGCGGGTGAACAGGAGTCCGTTTCTCGCATAACGGGCGGAAGACGGCGTCCACGTATAACGAAGCTGCCGCACCGGAACAGACAGAAGCACTTCAGCCTTCGACAGATCATCCTCGGTAAAAGTGACCTTTTTCTCCGCTCCCGCTGCGACTTGACCTGTATAAGAGCATATGACGGAATACAGCAGCCGGTCTCCCTGATAAATCTCCAGGTCTCCCTGAAGCCTGTCGAAACTCAGTTTCCCCTCGTTTCGGATGACCGTCTTGATCTGCGCCGCGCCGGTCTTACTGTCCCGGACAATGTCCGTCACCTCGAAACCGATCTTGTCCGGGGCGTAATCGCGTTCCGCTTTCAGCTGCAAAATAAAGCCCGGCAGAAGGATCAGAACAGCGATCAGCAAAAGCCAGAAAATAGGCTGCCATATTATATTTGCCACAAGAACTTTTTTCTGCATAAAAGACAAGTTTTTTATTTTAAAGCATTTTGAGCCTGAAAATCCGGCAGAAATCCATCCGTGATTTTGTAGTCGATTCCCGCTTTGCGCGCTTGCGATTCCTGGAAACGGCGAGGCACATGGTACCGTCTGCCGTCTTTAATAAAATAAGCTCCCGTTTGGTGAAACTGAAAGGGAACGCCTTTTTTCATACACTGGCGGCGGACATCCAGCACCCATTCGTAATCAAGCGGCCGCACGTTTTCCCCCGATTCGCCCGAGCAGGTCACCTCACAGATACTGCCGTCCAGATACTTCTCAAGATTGACGGGACCAAGCATGGGACCGAGGATCACCGTTTTGTGCCGGATCGGAAGCTCCGCAAAGATCGGCAGTCTGAAATCCGCCCGATCCTGGTTCTCGCAGGTGCAGCCTACGATAACATTGTCATAGCCGTCTCCCCAGTCAGACGGCGCACATTCCGCAAAACGTTCGATGCGCTTGGTAAAAAAGTAAAACAGGCAGTCGTCACGGGATCTGATCATTTCCCAGCATTCAGGACGCCATTCGTCTGCGTCCTTCAGCAAAAAATCCGAGGTGAAGCAAGTCATGACGAGAGAGCCGGGCGCGATCTTCGGCGTTCCGTCACGCTTTTTCCTGAGCGGCAGATTAAAGTTCTGTGTTTTGCGGCATTGTTCCGACGAAACCGGACTCCCGTAAGCTTCATCCTGCCGATAAACATAGCAGAAGCGGCATCCTTCGGAATATTTCGTACAACCGTGCCAGGGATTCCAGCTGGCGTATTTTTGCTCACTCATTTTCTTTCAGGCTTTCCGGGCAAGCCCATCCATCCTTGCTTTTTTATCCATAAATCATCGCTGCCTCCCGGCAAATTCGGCTGTATGTGAGAAATAGGATTGCCGCCTTTGTCAAGACAGCAATCCTACTCAGACGGAGAAGGGGGGATTTGAACCCCCGCGCCGGAGAACCGACCTGTCGGATTTCAAGTCCGATACCTTCAGCCACTTGGTTACTTCTCCTTTTTTGGCAAGCCCGATTGTACAGGCCAAACGCTCTTTTGTCAAGTTTTTCCTGGACTGTCAGAGATCCTCGATCTGCCAGTCGATCGGTGTGACGCCGTGTTCTTCCAGAAAGGCGTTGCACTGACTGAAATGCCGGCAGCCGAAAAAGCCCCGGTAAGCAGACAGCGGGCTCGGGTGCGGCGCCTTCAGGACCAGATGCTTCGGGTTGTTCAGTAAAGCCGCCTTTTCTCCCGCCGGCCGTCCCCAGAGCAGAAAGACGATCGGACGGTCCTGCTCGTTCAGCACACGGATCGTGGCATCCGTAAACTGCTCCCAGCCGAGGCCGTGGTGCGAAGCCGCCCGGTGCGCCCGCACTGTCAGGACCGTATTCAGAAGCAGAACGCCCTGTCTGGCCCATTTTACCAGATAGCCGTTGTTCGGGATCCGGCAGCCCAGATCGTCATGCAGTTCCTGATAGATGTTTTCCAGCGACGGCGGGGGCTCCACCCCGGGCCGCACCGAAAAACAAAGCCCGTGCGCCTGCCCCGGTTCATGATAAGGATCCTGCCCCAGGATCACGACCTTTACCTTTTCCAGCGGCGTCAGCTCGTAGGCCGAGAGCAGATCCTGTGCCGGCGGATAGACCGGACCGCGCGCATATTCCTGCCGGACCGCCTCATAAAGCTGCCGGTAATAAGGCTTTTTAAACTCCGGTCCCAGCGCTTTTAACCATTCTCCTGTCAGCATTCCCATCTTTTATTTCTCCAGACCGGCCGTATACCGGAAGAAATCCACGGGCGGCGCAGAGGAGTACTGCTCCATGCTCCATCCCGCCCAAAGATCCGGGTTGTAAATCAGCTGTGCCGTCCGCGCGTAGCTTTTCAGCGCCTTGTTCAGACTCTCCTCCCGCGCGGCAGACGCCATCTCCGTTTTGTGCTGATTGGTTTCCGTCGCAAGATACGGCGAAAGACAGCGGACCAGAATATATTTTCCGTCTTCCGTAATGACCGGAGACCACTGATCCTGTTTCAGCGCAAAGACGATCGTCTCAAATTCAACAGAGTAGCTGCCGCGCGTCACATTTTCCGTGCGGACACTGACGCCCTCGAAATCCTTCAGCGTCTCGGAAACGGACTGCGTATTTTTCAGCTTCTCTGCCAGCACCTCCGCCTGTTCGTATCCCTGCTCCGCCGGACATTCCACGATCTGCAGCGAAATGACTCTCGCCTCCTCGTCACTGATCTCCATACGGGCATCGGTTACCGTCTGACGGTAGAAGATCTGCGCCATCAGATAATGCGTGTACGCGCTGCGGACGGCATCTTTCAGAATCAGGAACCGTCCTGCCGCATCGCCCAGATCGGAATACAGGGAGTCTGCCGCCAGTTCCACGGCGCGCTGCTCCGATTCGCTTAAGCTCACGCCGATCTGCTCCGCCGCATACACGGCCAGCAGCATCGTTTTCAGATATTCCAGGAGAGAATCCCGGATATAGGATTCAAAATTGCCTTCCGACAAGGTCACGCTCCAGACAGAGTCGCCGTATTCCCGGCCGTAGGCTGTATACTGCGTCAGGATAAAGACCTGCGCCTCTCCCCAGCTGCAGATCACGTCATCAATGCCCAGCAGCTGGCTGCGTTCCAGCCGGGGACCGCTTCCCCGTCCGCAGGCGCTGAAAAGGAGGCACAGAAAGACGGTTCCGATTGCCGCCAAACGCTTTTTCATATTTCTTCTTCCCTGTTCAGAATCTTCCGGAAAGCCAGTGCCTGCCCCTCCGTATCCCGGCCGAAAACAGCGCTTCCCGCCACCAGGATATTGGCGCCCGCCTTCAGGACCCGTTCCGCATTTTCCAGTGTGATCCCGCCGTCGACCTGGATATCCAACGGGAGACCCCGACGGTCTGCGATCGCACGCAGGGCGCGGATCTTTTCATCACAGTACGGGATATATTTCTGTCCTCCGAAGCCCGGATTCACCGTCATCAGCAGCACCAGATCGGCTTCGGGCAGCACCCAGTCCAGCACGCTCAGGGGCGTAGCCGGGTTGAGCGCGACGCCGGCCTTCAGTCCCAGCTTCTTAATGGCACGGAGCGTCCGGTCCAGATGTGTGACGGTTTCCGCGTGCACAGTAATCAGATCCGCGCCGGCCTCCGCGAAAGCCTCCAGATAGCGCTCCGGCTCCCGGATCATCAAATGCGTGTCAAAAAACAGAGAAGTCTGCTTCCGAAGGGAGGCGATCAGCGGCATACCGAAAGAAAGGCTGGGGACAAAGCATCCGTCCATGACGTCCAGATGAAGCCAGTCGACGCCGGCTCTTTCCAGGGCATGGATCTCTTCGCCCAGACGGGCGAAATCGGCGGCAAGGAGGGAAGGGGATAGAATGTGATTCATGGTTTTCCTGCTTTCTAATATTTCTTTCGGGCACGCAGCTCTTCCAGAAGCCGGCAGTAACTCTCGTACCGGCCGACCGGCAGCGTTCCGTCAGCGGCCGCTTTCCGCACGGCACAGCCTTTTTCTTTTAAGTGCAGACAGTCGCGGAAGGCGCATTGCTGTTCCGGACCGCGGAACTCTTCATAATAGTAGCGCAGCTGCTCTTCCCCGATCTCCGGCAGTTCCAGCGCCGTAAAGCCCGGGGTATCGCAGAGGAAGCTGTCTTTGTCCCAGCAGAAGATCTCCGCGTGCCGGGTCGTATGACGGCCGCGGCCGAGTTTGGCGCTCAGGGCGGCCGTTTCCATGGCCTGATCGGTCATGAGACAGTTCAGCAGCGTGGATTTTCCGACCCCGCTGGCACCGGCCAGCACGGTGGTCGTCCCCCGCAGCATTGCCTCCAGTTCCCGGATCCCTTGGCCGTTTACGGCACTGAAGGAAAGAATGCGGACCCCCGCCTGCCGGTACAGAGAACGGATCTCCTCCTCTTTTCCTTCGTCATCCAGATCGGTCTTGCTGATCCCGACGATCACGGGAACGTCCTGAAAACTCATCCAGAGCAGAAAGCGGTCCAGCAGACCGGGATGAAACGCGGGATGCTGCGCCGAAACCACGATCAGCGCCTGATCCACATTGGCGACAGCCGGACGGATCAGCTCATTCTTCCGCGGGAAGATCGTCTCGATCCGGCCGCTGCCGGGATCTTCCTCCGTCAGAACGATTTCCGCATTATCGCCTACCAGCGGCTTCATGTCCCGGAGCCGGAAGCCTCCGCGGGCCCGGCACTCTACGACCGTCCGCTGTCCGTCATGCACGTAATAGAACCCGCCGACGCCGCGTATGATCTTGCCTTGCAGCTTTTCCAAAAGGCACCTCGCTTCTCAGGTCCCGTCCGAGGCAGTGCTCTCTTCCTCGGGCGGAGGCAGCGTTTCCTCGGGCGTGCTTTCCTCGGCAGCCGTTGTCGTTTCCGGCTCCGGTTCCGTCGGCGCGTCTGTTACGGTCGGTTCGGCCGTCGCTTCCTCTGTCGTTTCTTCTTCCTCTGTCGTTTCTTCTTCCGCCGTTGTTTCTTCGGTCGTCTCTTCTTCCGTTGTTGTCTCGGGTTCTGCCGTCGTAGTCTCCGGCTCCGATTCGTAATACTTGATCAGGATCTTCTGATCCGGGTCGTCGATATAACTGCCGGAAATCGGCGTCACGGATGTGACCATGGCCTGATCCGGGTCATACGGGGCGATTCCGTCCTCGAAGACATAAGACAGACCGACCTCCTCCAGCATCGCGATCGCTTCCGTCACTGTTTTGGCCACGAGATTTTCCGGAACGGCCACGACGCTGACGTGTACAAACAGTTTTGTCTTCCGGGGCAGCAGGGTGCCGGCTTCCACTTCCGTCTCGTCGCCGTTCTCATCCGTCATCGAAACCGCGCTCACACGGCCGATCGGGAAGAGGCTTTCGGGGTCGTCCACCCGCTCGGCTTCAAAGCCCAGCTCGCTCAGCTCTGTCAGAACAGCCTCGATATCACTGCGTCCCAGGATGTCCGGGACTTCCGGATTCGGCGCCGCCAGCGTCAGATAGACGTGGCCCCGCAGATCGACGGAGGTGCCGGGCGTGACTTCCTTCAGCGCGCCGTCCACCATCGCCTCGATCTTCGCCACGGTATCGGGTTCCTGTTCGCTTTCTTCGATCCGTTCTTCCCGGATATGGACATAGGTGCTGACGTTAAAGCCGGCCGTCTCCAGCGCCGAAGTCGCTTCCTCCGCCGAAAGTCCCAGGATGCTCGGCATGCGGACCGTAGCCGGGCCGCTGCTGATGACCAGGATGATCTTGCTGCCCTTTTCCACCTGCGAGCCCATGCTGGGCTTGCAGTCGATGACCTTGCCGTAGGCCACCATCTGGGAAGACTTCCACTCGGGATTCGGAGAGACGGACAGACCGGCTTCGCTCAGGATCACGCTGGCCTCGGATACCGTTTTACCGACGATGGAAGTCGGAACATAGACGCTGTTATCCTCTTTGACCGCGATCCAGAGGGTGATCTCCGTCCCGCTCAGGACCAAAGTCCCTTCGGTATAGCTCTGATCGACGACCACCGGTTCCGTCACATCCGGCATCGGCTGATCCTGCATCACAACTACAAGGCCGACGCTCTCCGCCAGTTCCCAGGCTTCTTCTATGCTTTTTCCAGTAAAACCCGGAACCACAATCGTGTTTTCCGGGTTTGTTTCAATGGGACGTTCCTGAGTTGTGGTTGCCGCGGTCGGTGCTGCCGTACTCCCGGCGCTTGCCGTCGTTGTCGGCCCCGGAGAAAGGGCCGTGCTGCTTGGCACCGCCGCCGTCTGGCGGCCCGACGGAGCCATGACGGTCGTCGTTGCCGCCGGTTCTGTCGACCCGAAGATCGCGCAGGCTTTAAAGGCGATCGCGATGATCAGCACCAGGATCAGGACGGCGATCCCCATCATAATATAACTGAGCAGATGCTCTGTCCGTTTCGCTTTTTCCTCGGCCAGCCGGTCTTCCTCCTGCTGGGCTGCCGCGCGCGGCGCACCTTCTTCCAGCGCCAGCAGCGCCTGCTCGGCATCCATCCAGTCGCGTCCGCTGGAGGTGAGCCCCGCCGCTTTCAGGATATCCGCGTCCTGCTTGCTCATGCGCAGGGAGGGATCGTTTTCTTCCTCCTGATGGAGAACGACGAAATCCTCGCCCGGCGAAACAATGAAGCGCCGCAGATCCAGCAGAAGCGCCGCCATGGAAGGATAGCGGTAAGCCGGATTCTTCTGCGTGCATTTTAAAATGATCTTATCCAGATTGGGCGAGATACTCGGTTCGAGCTGCCTCGGCGAAGGCATGGGATCCTGGACGTGCTTCAAAGCCACCGCCACGGAGCTGTCTCCGTCAAACGGCACCTGACCGGTGACCATCTCGAACATGGTCACACCGAGGGAATAGATATCGCTGCGAGCGTCACAGGCGCCGCCGCGGGCCTGTTCCGGGGAGATATAATGAACGCTGCCCATCGTCGTCGCGGAGATGGTCTCCGTGGAAGTAACGCGGGCGATGCCGAAATCCGCCACTTTGATCTTTCCCTCGCGGGAAATAATGATATTCTGCGGCTTGACGTCCCGGTGGATAATTCCCTGTTCATGAGCGGCCTGCAGACCGCGGGCGACCTGCATGGCCACTTCCACCGCTTCCCGTTCGTTCATGCGGCCGGTCTTTTCGATGTATTTCTTTAAAGTAATGCCCTCGACCAGCTCCATGACGATATAGTACATGCCGTTCTGGTCGCCGACGTCGTAGACACTGACGATATTCGGATGCGAAAAACCGCCCGCCGCCTGCGCTTCCCGGCGGAATTTCGCCACAAAGCCGGCATCGGTGCTGTATTCTTCCTTCAGGACCTTCACGGCAACCGAACGCTTCAGGACGTTGTCGCGCGCGCGGTACACGTCCGCCATACCGCCGGTTCCGACGGTATTTAAGATCTCGTATCTGTCATTTAAAATCGTACCTGCCCGTAATATCATGAACCTGTTTTCCTTTATTGATTGTCTTCCAGAACGTCAACCAGTATGACGGTAATGTTGTCTCTTCCGCCGCCTTTTTTCGCTTCGGATACCAGCTTTCCGGCCGCCGCTTCCGTATCACTGATCTCGGAGAGGATCCGGATGATCTCCTGTTCTTCCAGCATCCCGTGCAGACCGTCCGTGCAGAGCAGCAGACGGTTTCCGGGAAATGCTTCCGCGATAAAGACATCTTCCTCTACGTACGGCTCCGTGCCCATGGCACGGGTGATCACATTGCGGTTGGCGCGGTACATCTCATCGTCCCGCTCCAGGCGGCCGTCCCGGACCATTTCCTCAACCAGGGAGTGATCTTCCGTGATCTGGATCAGCTCGCCGTCCGCGAAGAGATAAGCCCGGCTGTCGCCGACGTTGATAATATGGAAGCAGCTCTTGTCCCAGAAAGCCATGACCAGGGTGGAGCCCAGTCCGCTCAGTTCTTCGCTTTCCTGCGAAACGCGGAAAAGCGCGGCGTTCACCTTCTCCGTCGCTTCTTCCAGCGCCAGATCGATGTTGCCCTTCCGGCCGCGGTTATGCAGCATTTCCGGGATCCGGCGTGCCACGAAACGGGAGGCGTATTCTCCTCCCTTGTGACCGCCCATGCCGTCAGCGACTACGAAAAGATTCTCTTCCAGGCCGCCCCAGGGACAGCCGATGTAAAGAGAGTCCTCATTGTTCTGTCTGACGAGGCCGATATCCGTAAAAGCCGCATAACGTAACATAGGCTATTGCAGCAGCCTCCTTCTCAGCTGGCCGCAGGCACCGTCGATGTCCGCGCCCATCTTCTTTCTTATAGTAGCATTTATTCCGTTTTTTTCAAGTGTTTTTTGGAAACGGAGCACGGCCGCGTCAAAAGAGGCTTCAAAGCCCCGCTCCGTGACCGGGTTGACCGGGATCAGATTCACGTGGCAGTTCCGGCCTTTCAGCAGCTTTGCCAGCGCCAGCGCCATCTCCTCACTGTCGTTGGAGCCCCGGACCAGACTGTATTCATAGCTCATGCGGCGGCCTGTTTTTTTGAAATACGCATCGCAGGCGGCCAGCGTTTCCGCGATGGTATAACGGTTCGCGATCGGCATCATGGTCCGGCGCAGCTCGTCGTTCGGCGCATGCAGGGACAGCGCCAGGGTAATGCCGAGCTTTTCCTCGGCGAGACGGGCGATCTGCGGCACCAGACCGCAGGTGGAGACGGTGATATTCCGCTGGCTTAAGTTTTTGCCCTTCGGATCCGAGATCAGACGAATGAAACGGATCAGGTTTTCCAGATTATCGAGCGGCTCGCCCATCCCCATCACCACGAGATGATCCACGCGCTCTCCCGTTTCCTCTTCGATGCGGTAGACCTGCTCCAGCATTTCACCGGGCAGCAGGTTGCGGGACAGGCCGTTCAAGGTCGAGGCGCAGAAGCGGCAGCCCATGCGGCAGCCGACCTGCGAGGACACGCAGACGGTATGGCCGTAGTCGTAGGGCATGAAGACGCTTTCCACGGCCTGACCGTCCGGCAGCAGAAAGAGATATTTGCGGGTGCCGTCTTTTGAAAGCTGCAGCGTGTGCAGCTGAAGGGTGGAAAGGCTGTAGTGCTGCCGCAGAGCGTCTTTGAAGGCGTGCGGCAGGTTCAGGGCTTCGTCCAGGTCCCGGATCTTCTTTTTGTGCAGCCACTCGAAGAGCTGGGCGCCGCGGTAAGCGGGCTGCCCCAGATCGGCTGCTGCTGTTTTTAATTCGGCCTCCGTCAGGGAGCGAAGATCCGTCATGCGTTCTTCTCCTTTGCAAACAGACTGATGAAGAAGCCGTCGTATCCGAAGCTTCTGTCGGGCCGGTCCCCCGGCAGAAGCTGCAGGCTGTGGCAGCCGCTGCGGATGCCCGGGATTTCTGCCGGCAGGGCGAGCGCCGACGGCGCAAAGCCCAGTTCCTTTTCTATATACAGCGCGTTGTCCGCGTTTTCTTCTTTGGTCAGGGTGCAGGTGGAATACAAAAGCTTTCCGCCCGGCTTTACATAGCGCATGGCATTGCGCAGGATCTGCCGCTGCAGGGCGGCCAGTTCCTCCACCTTTTCCCGGGTGACGCGGTATTTGATCTCCGGCTTGCGGGAAGCCGTCCCCAGACCCGAACAGGGCAGATCCGCGATCACCAGGTCAAAAGTGTTCTCAAAAGCGGGATGGAAGACCGTGGCGTCCGCCTGCCGGACCGAAAGACAGGAAAAGCCGCTTCTTTCGGCGTTTTCCCGGATCAGGCGGCACTTGGAAGCCGTCAGATCGCAGGCGATGACCTCGCCCCGGTCTTTCATCAGATCCGCCGCGTGCAGACTTTTGCCGCCCGGCGCGGCGCAAAGATCCAGCACTTTCATTCCGGGCTGCGGCGCGGCGGCCAGGACCGCCAGCTGCGCGCTCAGATCCTGCAGCTGTACGAAACCGTTCCGGATGGCTTCGGTCTGCTCCAGCGGGAGCCGTTCTGTTTCTTCCGGATCCTCCCGCCTTCTTTCCAACGTCAGAGAGGCCGCAAAAAGCGGATGCGGCACGGCCGAGAAGCCGTCCCGTTCCAACAGGCGGACAGCTTCTTCCGGACGGATACGGCTTTCGTTGACGCGTCCCCAGAGGGGCGGCGCTTCGAGAAAACACGCGGCGATCTGCCGGGTCCTTTCCGCCCCGTATAAAGCTGTCAGCGCGTCATACAGGGGCTGCGGCAGACTGAGCGCCGCCGCGCCTTCGGGACGGATCCAGTCTGTTTTGCGGGCGGCAGAGCGCAGAACGCCGTTCGTATAAGCGGTCAGGCCCTCGCCGAAGCGTTTCCGAATGAGCTTTACGCTCTCGTTGACCGCTGCCGAGGCGGGGATCCGGTCCATGTACAAAAGCTGAAACAGCCCCATGCGCAGTACGCTGCGCAGATAGGGTTTCAGTCCCGCAGGCGGTGTTTTCGAGACCTGGGCCAGATAAAAATCCAGTGTCAGCACGGTCCCGACCGTTCCGTGGACCAGCGCCGTGATAAAGCTCCGCTCGCGCAGATCCGGCGCCGGATCCGTCCGAAAAGCCTCCCGAAGGAGCTCATGGCTCTTTCCGCCCTGCTCCAGCGTTTTATCGATGATCGAAGCGGCCAGTGCCCGGCTATTCATGGATTTCTCCCAGGATCTCACCCGGCTGCACGGCATAGCCGCGAAGATACGCATCTGCCGGCATGAGCTTTTTCCCCTCCGGCTGCAGGCTCAGGATTCGCAGGATGCCGCCGCCCGTCTGCACGTCAATTCCCCTCTTGGACGCCGCCAGGACCGTTCCGGGGAGCGGGCAGACCGCGTCCTCCTCCCGGATCACCGCCGCCCGGCCGATCTTCAGGCGTTTGCCGGCTCGGAAAGTATAGGTGCCGGGCCAGGGATCAAAAGCGCGGATGCGCCGCTCCAGCTCGTCGGCCGGACAGGCAAAATTCAGGCAGCCCGCCTCTTTTCGGATCAGGCCGGCATAACTGCTTTCGCCCTCCTGCGGACGGCGGGACAGACTGCCGGCTTCCAGCTGCTTCAGGGTTTCGACGATCAGCTTTCCGCCCAGCGCGGCCAGCTTTTCCGTCAGGCTCCCGCCGGTATCCTCCGGATCGATCGGACAGATCTCCTGCAGCAGGATATCGCCCGTATCCAGACCGGCGTCCATCTGCATCGTGGTCACGCCTGTTTCGCTCTCTCCGGCCAGGATCGCCGCCTCGATCGGTGAAGCGCCGCGGTATTTCGGCAAGAGCGAGGTGTGCACGTTAATGCAGCCGAAGCGCGGCAGATCCAGCACGCTCTGCGGCAGAATCTGCCCGAAAGCAGCCACGACACCCACGTCGGCGGGATGCTCTTCTAAGAATTCACGCAGCCCGGCCACGTTTTCCTCGCGCCGCAGCCGTTCCGGCTGAAAGACGGGGATGCCGCGCAGAAGCGCCGCCTCCTTGACCGGCGAGCACTGGACCGCTTTGCCGCGGCCCTTCTCCCGGTCCGGCTGCGTGACGCAGAGCACGATCTCATGACCCGCTTCGCAGAGGGCTTCCAGCACTGTCCGGCTTAAGTCCGGCGTGCCCATAAACAGGATCCGCATGAAGACTCCTTCCAAAAAATATACGGGTATATGCGGGCATGTGCCCCTACCGTCCTGTAGAGGCCGATGCCCGCACCGACCCGTATAGTAAGTAAACGAATGCTTCTTACTTCTCTACGATCGCGACGGTCTCGCGCGCGATGGCCAGCTCCTCGTTGGTCGGAACAACCATGGCGATGACCTTGGAATCCGGCGTGGAGATGATCTTCTCTTCGCCGCGGCAGTTGTTGGCCTCGGGATCCAGCCTGCAGCCTAAGAACTCTAAGTAGGACAGGATCTCGGCCCGGACGGAGATATCGTTTTCGCCGATGCCGGCCGTGAAGCAGATCACGTCCACGCCGTTCATGGCGGCGGCATAGTAGCCGACGAACTTCGCGACACGGTAAGTGAAGACGTCCAGCGCCGCCTGCGCGCGTTCATTGCCTTCCTTGGCCGCGCCTTCCAGATCGCGGAAGTCGCTGGAGACGCCGGAAATGCCCTGCACGCCGGACTTCTTGTTCAGAACATTCAGGACCTGTGCCAGACTCATGTTTTCCTTCGCGGCGATATACTCAATGATGGCCGGATCCAGACCGCCGGAGCGGGTGCCCATGGTCACGCCTTCCAGCGGCGTAAAGCCCATGGAGGTATCCACGGACTTGCCGTGATCCACCGCACAGAGAGACGCGCCGTTGCCCAGGTGGCAGACGATGATCTTTAAGTCCTTGACGTCCTTGCCGAGGATCTCGGCCGCGCGCTTGGAAACATAGCTGTGGGAAGTGCCGTGGAAGCCGTAGCGGCGTACGCCGTACTTGGTATAGTATTCATAAGGCAGGCTGTACAGGAAAGCCTTGGGCGGCATGGTCTGATGGAAGGCGGTATCGAAAACGCCGACCATGGGGACGCCGGGCATCAGCTTCTGGCAGGCCCGGATGCCGATGATATTGGCCGGGTTGTGAAGAGGCGCCAGCTCGCTGCAGGCTTCCACTTCCTTGATGGCGTCTTCGGTCAGCAGGGTGGACTTAGCGAACTTCTCGCCGCCGTGCACGATGCGGTGGCCGACCGCGCCGATCTCGGCCAGTGATCCTATCACGCCGATCTCGGGATCCGTCAGCTTGGACAGAACGCCGCTGACGGCCACGGTATGATTCGGCAGGGGATCCTCAAAGACATGCTTTCCGCCGCCGGCCGGGGAATAAGTCAGTCTCCCGTCGATGCCGATGCGTTCGCACAGGCCCTTCGCCAGAACCTGTTCGGTCTCGGAATCGATCAGCTGGAACTTCAATGAAGAGCTGCCGCAGTTGATAACCAATACTTTCATCTTGAGTTTGCCTCCTTAAAAGACTTTTCACGAATGTCGGATGACAGGATAAATTATAGCAAAGATGCAGGGGAATGACAAGAAGATTTCACGCGGCTCTCTCAAAAGACAGCGGAGCCGCGGCTCTTTGCCGGACAAGCCCGGTGAGCCGCGGCTCCTGTTTTTACAGCTGCCGCATCCGCGCTAAAAGCTTTCGCATCAGCTTCGCAAGCGGTTCATACAGAAGAAGTGTCGGAACAAATCCGCTGATGGCCAGAATCGCTTCCCAGGGAATATCGATCAGAATATAAGCCCCCAGCGTTCCGATCTGATTCGTATAGAGCAGGGCCGTCGGGACGATCATGACCCAACAGTATAACAAAGCCGCCAGCGCCGCCGCAAAGGCCAGGACGATATTGTTTTCCGTCTTTTTAAAGGCCGTGCAGTACAGAAGCGGGCCGAGCATCCAGCCGATCCACTGCGCCGTCGTGAAGATCGGGTTTAAAGAACCCCAGATCACGCTGTCCAGCAGGAGATAAACCGTGACGATCACGGCTGTCCGCGTAAAGCCCAGACATTTGGCGTAAAGCAGCATCAGAAAGACCGTAAGCGAGATATTCGGCAGGAAAGACATCAGCTCTTTCTGCAGCATCAGGATCGCCGCCAGAAGCGCCATCAGGACGATATCCAGGATCGTCCAGACGGCGCTGCGCTTTATCTCCGCTTTCATCTTTCCTTACGAGGCCGGGATATAGACCGTATCGACAAAGTCGATCTTGTCGCCGTCCTTGAATTCCAGAGAGCCGATGCCTACCTGGGCATACTCCCCGTTATACAGGATGGAGATATAGCTGCTCCAGTCTGCCGGCGTCGTGAGGGACTCGATGGTCATGATCATGGGGCCGTAGCCGCTGTCCTCATAGGTCACGTTGCTGAAGTTGTTCTTCACCAGATCCGCCAGCTTGTCGCCTTCCTTGTAGCCGATCTTCTTTTCGGCCAGCACTTTGCCGTCCTTGTCCTGCACCGTCACGGTGATGTGTCCGTCATCCTTCGCAATGCCGCCGCCCAGGGTCAGCCACAGAATGCAGGCAAGCGCCAGCACGGCCACGACGGCCAGGATGATCGTCAGTTTCTTGTTCTTCATGTTGTTTTGCAGGTCCCGTCCATCCGACAGCCGTAACCCGGCAGCCCCCGTATGAAACGTCTGCTCTTCCTCCGTTTTTTATGCTTTCGGGTAAGTCTCCTGGCTCCGCTTCTTCCGGAAGGACCGCCTTCTCACGTTTTCAGCAATGGCATCCCGGATCCTCCGTCCGCGTTACAGTTGCCGGCACAGCCAAGGTCTTTCACCTTGTTCCTCGTTATGACCTCGCGGTCACCCGAAGCAGTGCCATTGTAGCATTTTCACCCGGAAACATCAAGACGGCAGATACCGGAAGGGAAAATCTTGCGCCGGAATACAAAATCTTTCTGATTTCTTTACAAATGTAAAATTTCATATTATAATGCTTTTATCAAAAAATCGCCGGCTTCCCGGTGCGAAAGGAAGGTAATTTTATGGCTTTTTGTCCTAATTGCGGCGCCCAGGTTGAAGACGGCGCTCCTGTATGTCCGAATTGCGGAACCAGCTTTGCGGCTCCTCAGGTGAACTATGCGATCGATCCGAAGGATCACACCGCGGAATTTGATCCCAAGGACATTTCCGACAACAAGGTCTTCGCGATGGCCGCTTATCTGTTAAGCATCATCGGCGTCATCATCACGCTGCTGGCTGCGCAGAAGTCCGATTACGCGATGTTCCATGCCCGCCAGTCCATGAAGATCTCCATGTGCGAAGTTCTCTGCGCGATCATGCTGATCGTCCCGTTCCTGGGCTGGGTCGCTGCGCCGATCTGCCTGCTGATCCTCTTCGTCGTGCGCGTGATCCTCTTCTTCCAGGTCTGCAAGGGTCAGGCCAAGGAAGCGCCGATCATCGGCAGCTTCGGTTTCCTGAAATAATTTTCCGACAGCCGGGATACAACAGCAAAAGGAGCCGCGGATCGCCAAACGCATCCGCGGCTCTTTTGCTGTATTCTTTTGGAAGGATCAGGTCTGGGCGTCCAGCGCTTCCCGGATGCTCCGGGCAAAGAGACTGTCTTCGTCCTCCTGCGCCAGCAGGCTCCGGTAAAATTTCGCCAGCCGCACGTCCCCGAGCATATAGTAGATCTGTTTGTTCTGCTCACCGATCCGGAAAAGCTCTTCCCGCTCTTCCTGTGTCCAGTTCGGTACGGCCAGAAGCCGCTCCACCAGCATATGCGTGGTCGCGAAATTCCGGCTGCCGGAAAGGGCCTGGATCAGGCGTTCCTTCTCACGCGTTTCCGGAGTCGCCCGCTTCATCTCATTCTGCGCGAAATTCTCCACTTCCTTCTTCAGGGTATAGTGGAAGGCTTCCAGCTGTTCCTTGGCAGCCGTGTGCTGGATGATACTTTTTAAAAGCCAGTCCAGCTGGGAGTTTTCCCGGTAATCCGCCTCCGCAAAATACCTGATGCGGTTTTCCCGCAGCATCTTATAAACCTTGCTCTTGCCGCCTTCCGGATCATAAACACCGATGGAGTGGCCGCCGTACCCGTTCACCAGACGCATGCAGGGCACATCGGTGTCGCTGTCCCCGATATAGACCATGTTTCGGAACGGGACCCGCCGTTCTTCCTGAGGGAAATTGTCGTTCACCGCGGGATCGTTCACGTCCAGGACGCCTTTTTCGATCCGGAACAGGAACTGCGTTTTATTGGTATAATTGACCGCCATGGCCGGCCAGACGGCTTCATCGTTTTCGTTAAAATAGAAGGAGCTGGCGTAGATCTGCGTGAAAGCGCCTTTTTTTGCCATCTCGGTGCCTTCGATCATTTCCCTGATACCCGAAGAAATAATATAATGCTCCACGATGACGCCCTGTTCACGGCCGTAAGCCCGGATGCGTTCAAACCACTCCGCAACACCCGGATACAGCTTGACTCTTGCGCCGTAATCCATCAGCGCCTGCCGGGTCAGAGCAAATTTCCCCCGGGATTCCTCCAGCATCATCAGCATATACGCCAGATTGGCATCCATATCGTTTTCCCGGGCCAGGCGCGTCGTGCCCTTCCAGAAATCGGCGACGGACCAGCCGACCTCCTGAATAAAGCCCTGCGCCTGCATATCGTCCGGCGACAGCGTATGGTCAAAGTCGTAGCAGATCGCCAGGACCGGCAGATCTTCCTTATTCCTTCTTTCAAACAGTGTACCAGCCATCACAGCTCCTTTTGCCCGGCAGCGCTTCCGGGCCTCGGCAGTCTCTATTCCGCACGGTAGCGGGGCGTTCCCGTTTGGATCTCTTCCAGATAAGCTTCGTAATCCGGCAGCAGCTTCATCAGCTCCGGCTGATCCTCCCAGCCCTCGCCCCAGGGACGAAGCAGCAGTTCTCCCCCGATGCTGCCGCCGCTCAGCGCCTGCGTCAGACGCAGGCTCACCAGCTGCCGGGACTCGTCCCAGGCGGCACGGTAACCGCCGATCACGGCGGAGAAAGGCTCGATCAGCCCCTCCGTCAGAATCAGGCTTTTATTTTCCCCGCAGCGGACCGAGCCGGACAGCAGACGTTCCGCAAAGGTCTGCGCGGGATCATAGGCAACCAGCGTTCCCGTCCCGTCAGAGCGCATGGAAAGCGTCACATAGACGGTATAGCATTTGCCGCGCATCAGAAAATACAGCCCGCTGCAGTCGTTGTTCAGCCGCACCAGGCCATACCAGGTGCCCTGCCAGAACCCGGCTTCTTCCGAAGCAGGATCCGAAACTGCCGGCTCCGTTTCCCGTTCCGATTCCGTAACGGGTTCCGTCGGCCGGGGCTCGTCCGGGACAGACGGCTTCTGATACGCGTCATAATAAGCCTTCGCCCGGTCCAGGCTGTTAAAGAAGAGGTACCGGTCGCCGCCGGCATCCCGAAGATCCAGACAGCCGTTTTCTGCGGTTCCGGCGAAAGATCCGCTGGCCGAAGTCAGTTCAAAGCTCCCGTCCGGACTGAAGCTGTAACTTCCTTCCTCGGAATACAGATCGCCCTCATAATGCATGACCCAGTCCGGCATCAGACTGATCCGGACCGCACCGGCGCGGCCGATATCCACAGGCTTCCCGAAAGCCGTCGCATAGGCAAGGAAATACTCTCCCTCCAGCCCGCTGCGAACGGGAATGTGAGGCTTCGGGACGTACGGGTGCTCTTTCAGAAACGCTTCCGCTTCGTCCCTGTCCCGGAAAAGGCAGATCTCCAGCTCATCCCGGCGGCCGCTCAGCTGCCCGTTCTGATAGAGGTAACTCTGCTCACTCCCGCTGCTTTTCAGGACGATCCGGTTCCTGTCGGCATCCCAGGAAAGAAGCGTCAGGCTGCCTTTATGAAACTGCAGGGCTTCGTTTTCCGGCATCAGCCATACGGTGTCGTCGTCCACCGCCTGTACGCGGTTCTGGCCGTCCTCCAGAAGACCGGCCACATAGTATTTTCCCTCGTATTCAGCCAGCGGATCCGCCACATAGGCGTCCGCGTCGGCCTGCCAGAGATCGCGGGCTTCCTTTAAGCCGCGGATATAGACGGCATCGCCGATCTCGATCCGGTCCTCTTTCACTTTGCCTTCCTGGACTTCGCCGCGGAAGCGGAAGGTGACTGTCTTTCCGTCGGACTTCCAGCTGCCTTCTTTTTCGTCTCCCCTGACGGTTTTGACAAGACCGCCGCCAACCTTCAGGCGCAGCGTCACATCCTGCACATTTTCCACGGTGTTTTTGCCCTTTTTATCCGGCAGCAGCGTCAGATAATACTTGCCGCTCACCGGTTTTTCGGACGCGGAAAAGCTCCCGCAGGCGCAAAGCCCCAGGAGCAGCAGGATTCCGAACAGTAGGAGAATTCTTGTTTTCACGCTTCAGTTGTCCTGCGCGGCTTCCCGGCGGGAAGGGCAGTCCGTCACAAAACAGGTCCGGCAGCGGCTGCCTCTGACCTGTTCCGGATGAAAGCCGATCCCCACGATCCGGGTGGCGGTAAACGCGTTCTCTTCAACACCTTCCCAGCGGAAGGGGTAATGCGCGGTCAGCACCGCGCCGGCCGCTTCAAAGACCTTTTCTTTATAGTCCAGATACGATTCCACCAGCGCGTCCAGGCGCTCCGCGGCCAGGCCCTGCCAGATGAGGTCCTTCTCCGGTTCCTCATGACTTTCGGCCTGTTCCTGAAAAGGCCTGCCGAGAGTGGCGGTAAAAACGATGACCGAATCGCAGCCGGTCAGCGCTTCCTTCAGGACCGGCTCCGTGACGAGATCCATCGGGCGAGGCCGCTCCGTAATATGATATTCCAGCAGATACGCGCCGTCGCGCATAACCTCTTCGGCGAGCTTCGTCTCATCCGGAGAGGGATTCCGCAGCGCGCTGCGGCGAAGGACTTCGTCCCTGCGGATCGGATAGACACGGAACGGAAGGGACATAAACGCCTCCTTTTAAGGTTCTTGTCTGTATTTTACCATCTTCCCGCCGCCTTGGCAAGCCGGGCTTTTTACCGCCTTCCGCCGCCGGGACGTCCCCAGCCGCCCGGGCCGCCCTGCGAACCGCCGCTGCCGACCGACTGCGCGGTCTGCGACCAGCTGTAAACGCTGCCGCCGTCACGGTTTAAGCGGTAGGAACCGCCTGTGCGGAAGGTGTCCGAGGCGATCCAGCCGTTGGAATACGAATTGCTTAAAGAAAAACTGATCAGGACATCCGAACCGTCCGTGACCGTATAGTCTCCTTTCGAAAAGCTCTGTCCGTTCATCAGGACCGTGCAGCAGTTGCTGCCGCCGGAAGGCGTCTCGCAGATCCCGCCGAGGGCCACGATGGTGCCGCCCGTCACGCTGACGCTGCCGTCCGTGTCCAGCGATCCGGCCATGCCGCCCATCTGGGAACCGCCGAGGATCAGAACGAAGCCGCCGGTCTGTACATAGCTGCCGTTGGAATCGATGCCGTCCGTATCGCCGGATGCCGTCGTGACCTGAAGATAGCCGCCGTTCACCTGAACCAGCGGCGCGGCGCTGCCGCGCTTCGCGTTCACGCCGTCGTCCGTCGCATAGACGGTGACCGTTCCGTCGTTGAAGATGACCTGGTTGCCCTCGATCCCCTCATAGGCTTTCAGGATCCGGATGCTGCCGCCGTCGATCGTTACCGTGCCGTCGCCGTGGATCCCGTCGTCGCCGCTGGTCAGCGTCAGACTGCCGCCGGATACCGTAACGTTGCCCAGTCCGTTCGCGCCGTTTTTCAAAAGGACGTCGTTATTCGCGTGGACCGCGTCGTCCGTGCTCTCTACGGTGACCGTGCCGCCCGCGATCCGGATCTCGTTGTCCGCCTTAATGCCTTTCGCGGAGACGGAATCCCCGCCGGAGGTGCTTAAGGAAACGTAATCGCCCGAGATCGAGCTGCCGGAGATGCGGCTGATCAGATAGGCGTTCATGCTGTTATTCACCGCACCGCCCGAGGTAGCCGCCGCGTACTCCGTCAGAGAAGGCTGCGTACCGTTAAACGCAAAGAACGCAACGTTCCGATACCCGGCCGGCGCCGTATAGCTCAGCGCGTAATAGGTCGTGCGGCCGCTGTAGCAGTTCATCTCGAAAGCCGCCGGCGCCCAGACGCCGTTTTCACGCTCGTCATTGTAAAAATACGCAGCGAAGAGCTGATAGCTGCTGTAAAGGTTCGGCAGAACGATCACATACGCTTTCGTTTCTTTTCCGCCGACGGTCTGCCCCGTATAAGGCGAATAGCTGTCGGTATAAATGCTGACGGCCGCGTCGTCTTTCGTGATCTCCACGCTATAGGCCGCGTCGATGCCGTCGCAGGCCGCGTAGATTTCGGTCACGCCGCCGGAGATCGTCACGGTACCCCGCTGATTGCCCTTGGAGGAGATATCGCTGTCATCCGTCTTGATGCCGTCGCCGCCGGTGGAGATTAAAAGCAGGTTCCCCGAGCTGACCGTTACGGAATCCTTGCCTTTTAAGGCGTTGTCCGGCGCCGTGACCTTGAGCGTCAGCTCCTTCACCTTCAGATCCTTGGTCGTGTGGACGCCGTTGTTATAGCTCCCGCTGACCACCAGGGTGCCGGTCCCGGCCAGCGTCAGGTCGCATTTCGCATAAATCGCGCCGCCGGCCGCTTTCTCTTCCGTTTCGGCTTCTTCCGTCTCCTCCGGGCGCAGCTTGCGCGCATCGGTGATCTCGTTGTAGCTGCCTTCGGCGGCCGTAACGGTCACTTTGTCGGCCGCGAGGATCTTGATCGGCGCGTCTTCGCTGTTCGTGAGCGTAACGCCGTTTAAAATGATCCCGACCTTCTGCTCCGCCGCGTCCACGACGATCTGCCCCTGTGCAGAAATGCCGGCAAAGGTATAGTTTCCGGCGGCGGTAATAGTATAGACGTCTCCGTTTTGGGACAGGCCGCCGGAAACGTCGCTGAGTACGGACAGGCTTCCGCTGTTTTCCGTCCGGTTCTCCTCCGGATCCGCCAGGTGCGTGACCTCCGCCTCATTCGTGCCGGAATCGTCCGGCCGGGTGGCCGGATCCGTATTGCCCTGGACGGCGCTGCCCAAGGGCGCCGTATCGGCCGGCGTGCTGCCTTCCGTCTGTCCCCCCTTCCCGCAGGCAGTCAGCCAAAGCACTGCGCTCAGCAGAAGGGCCGTTATCGATAATAACTTTTTATTCATGCCTGAACTCCTCGTCTCGCAGAGATTTCGTCATGGAATCAAACAGGGACTGCCCTGTAGGAAGAGCATAGTCCCCGTTTGTGAAAATCCTGTGACAAGCATGGACGAAAAACCGTTTTTTTTGAATGTTACCAGCGGTTCTCCACGTATTCGCAGAACGCATACATGTCTTTGACCGAAAGGACCTTTCCGCCGTCCAGCGTGACGGTCCCGCTCCAGAGCCCGTGCACCTGATGCGAATGCATGCGCATGACGCCGATATTGAGGTCCGAGTGATGGTCGTAGAACGGCTCCATTTTCAGATCAAAGCGGCCGTCCCGTGAGATGAATTCCCAGGTCTTTTCATACGCGTCCGGCTTGGGGAAAGTCTTCACGTCTACCGGACCGATCTTGTGCGCCTTCCCGTCGTAGAACAGGCAGGTCTCGGTCGCGTTTGACTCGTCCCCGATGCCCCAGGTGATCTCAAAGCCGAAAAGGTGCTTAGATCCGTCCTCTTCCGTGATCCGGGCCGAGCCGTTGCCCCAGTACCAGACCAGGCGGTACGGCGTGCACACGCGGCCCCAGTCCAGCACGCAGAACGTATCTTCCTTCGAGAAATGCTCTTCCACGCCCGGCGCTTTGAAAACGCCTTCACAGGGCAGACAGTTCTGCTTCGTGGTCATGAAATAGCGGTCCGGAAAGCCTTCAAACGGCAGCACCGTCGTGATATTTTCCTGTCCGGGCAGGATCTCCATGGTAAAATCCGCCTGCACCTCTCCCTTCTCAAACCGAAGATGCCGCGTGGTCTCGCGCGTATCGGCCAGAAACGTCGCTTTGCCGACCTTGAATTTCACGTAGTTCGGCTCATCGCCCCGCTCCGGCAGCACGTACCTGTTCGCCCCGCCCAGGAAAGGCGACATCGCGTTCGCCAGGATTTTGTGAGCTTTCAGATCCACCAGCATGGCCGAGGCGTAGCCGCCCAGCGAGATATTGGCGAAGTTCAGCTGCACCATATACCGCCCGTTCGAGATCTGGTAAAAATCCCATTCCTTGCGGCGCATCTTGTGCTTCACCAGACTGCGGTCGTACTGAAACAGACCGTGTCTGGCCCAGCCGGCTGTAAGGACGGTGCCGTCCTTTCCCAGCAGCGGCGTCAGCTCCGTGATCTCTTTCTGTTCTCCCGGCTGATTCCATTCCTGCCAGCCCTTATAGGTTTTTTCCATAGTCTTTCCTTCCTTTCAAACGCCTGCCCGCCGTAAGAGCGCCGACCGCCTTTACTCCCGTACCGCCTCTTTCAGGAGAGCCGAAAGATCGGAAAGTTCCTCCGGCTTGATCTTCAGGACCTTCCGGTCGTACGTCAGCATCCCGTTGGTCTCGTCCTCCACGTCGGAGACCTGCGTATAGATTGCCGCGCAGAGCCCTTCCCGGACCAGCGGCAGCACCTGTTCCGCATACAGTTTTCTGAGCGCCTCCGCCAGTGCTTCCCGACTGTCAAAGATCTTGTAGCCGTACGTCTTTTCGGCATTCGCGCTGTGCTCCGGATCCTTCCAGACGTAGCCGCCGAACTCGGAGAGCACCTGCGGCAGATCCTGCGTCCCCAGATGCAGGGCTTTAAAATATATATGCAGGCTGTCCACATCGCTTTCGGTCTGATGGAACCAGCCGGAAGTCGTATCGATGAAGCGGCTTTTGTCCAGCTTCAGCATCCACTCATACGCCTTGTCTGCCTGGAACTGGCCCCAGCCTTCGTTGAAAATCGTCCAATAGCAGATGCAGGGGTGATTTTTTAAGTGCAGGACGGTTTCCTTCATCGCCTCCAGGAAATGCTGCCTGGTTTCCGCATCCCGGTTCAGTCCCTGATCCCGGACCCTGACGGAAGAGACTGTCGGCAGCGCTCCGTCCCGAAGGAAGCGGTAGCTCCCGTTGTTGACCATATCCTGAAAAACGACCATGCCCAGCCGGTCGCAGTCGTAGTAAAAGCGCTCCGGCTCCACCTTGATATGCTTGCGCAGGGTATTGAAGCCCAGCGATTTCATCGCCAGGATATCGGCCTCATAACACTGCGGTGCCGCCGGCGTATAGATGCCGTCGCTGAAATACCCCTGATCCAGCAGGCCGTGGAAGAAATACGGCTTGCCGTTCAGGCACAGACGCTTTTTGCCGTTAATTTCCTTTACGGACAGCTCCCGCAGCGCGAAATACGAGCGAACCGTATCCTCTCCGCTCTGCACGGTAAACCAATACAGATTCGGGGTTTCGGGCGTCCAGTTTCTGGGCTCTTCGAACTCGATGCGGACCTGCCCGTCCTGCAGCGGATAACAGGCGTCCGTTTCCTCCAGCGTCACATAGCCGTCCGTGATCCCTTCCGCGCGGATCTTCACCCAGTTCAGTCCCGCGGAGATCTTCAGGCTGCGAATATACGTTTCCGGCACCGTCTCCAGCCAGACCGTCTGCCAGATGCCGGAGACCGGGGTGTACCACATGCCGCCCCGTTTTTTCTTCTGTTTGCCCCAGGGCAGGCGGTGATCCAGCGCGTCCGTCACTTCCACGAAAAGTTCGTTTTCACCCTCGCGCAGATATTCCGTGACGTCGAATTCAAACGGCAGATAGCCGCCCTCGTGATGTCCGACGTAGAAGCTGTTGATATAGACTTCCGCGATCTGATCCACCGCGCCGAAATGCAGCAGCACCCGTTCATTTTTTGAAGGCTTCGGACAGCTGAATTTCTTCAGGTAGAAAAATTCCTTCTGCCTGTCAAAATCCCGCCGGATGCCGGACAGCAGGCTTTCCGGGCAGAACGGGACCCGGATCTCTTCTTCCACCGCCCGGTCCGTGCCGAAGCGCCAGGGCCCGTTCAGGCAGGTCCAGTTCTCCCGCACCATCTGCGGGCGGGGATAGGTATTCCACGGCATGCCGGTCAGTTTTTCTCCGGCTTCCGTCAGTAAATGTCGGATCATACGCTCTCCTTTAAACCTTCGCGGATGCTTTCCGCCGCCACCTCCAGCAGGCGGGCCAGCAGCTCCCGATTATCCGTCAGGAGGTCCCAGACCGCGTCCTCGGAGAGCACGCCGCGCTTTAAGTCCGGCGGCAGCAGGCCCTGCTCATCCGCCTCAAAATCTTCGCGCCATTCTTCCCCGGTGTAGTAAAGATCCAGCGTGCGGATATTTTCCTGCACTGCCGCAAAAGCTTCCAGGGCTTCCATCAGCTGATCCAGCGCGCTGCGGGACTCATCCAGCAGCTTTTCCATATCCGAAATTCTGGCGACATCGGCCATGACACACCTCCCAAACATTTTATGACAAAAGAATTATAGCACAGCGGGCGGCTTTCATCCAGTCCCGGCCGGAAAGAGTCTGCCTTACGGCGCGCCTTCCGCGGCCGTCAGTTTTGCTTTGAACGAGATGGCCCTCGGCGTGTCCAGATCCGTAAATTTCACGAGGTACGCCTTCTTTTTCGTGTCCACGTCCTCCACGGTGCCCAGGCCCAGCACGGCGTGCCGCACCTGTGTGCCGATCGCAAAAAGTTCCTGCTCTTCGTGCTCCAGCAGCTTGTCCTTCAAGGCGATGTACTCCCGCGTGTCCGCTATCAGTTCCTCCCGCGGCTCAGTCTCATATTCGATCAGTCCCGGCTCCACGTCCAGCAGAAAACGCGACATGTAGCGCGGTGCGCCGTCGTGCAGGCGCCCTTCCACGGCAGACAGATAGAGTGCTTCCTTCGCCCGGCTCATGGCCACGAAACAGAGCCTGCGCTCCTCCTCCATCTGCTCAAAGCTGTCCGTGCGGCGCCCCGGGAAGACCCCTTCGTTCATACCGCAGAGGAAAACCACCGGAAACTCCAGACCCTTGGCGGCATGGACCGTCATCAGCTTGACCTTGTCGTTTTCCTCGTCCCGATCGTTTTCGGAATACAGGGCGATATGCGCCAGAAAGTCCGGCAGCGCGCATTCCTCCCCGCAGCTGATCTCGTAGCGCAGCACGATCTGCTTTAACTCCGCCAGATTGTCCAGGCGGTCCTGCGCGCCTTCGGTGCGGAGCATCTTTTCATAGCCTGAGGCATGCAGCAGCTGATTGAAGAGCTTGCTGATGCTCTGTCCCGGGGCCGACGCCGCAAAGCGGTCGATCAGTTCGATGAACGCCTCCGCGCCGGTTCCCTTAAAAACGTCGTGACGGATATATTTCTTTAAGGTTTGATACAGGCTTAAGCCTTCCGCCGCCGCCTGCTCTTCCAGAAAGCGCAGGCGCCGCTCGCCCAGATTGCGCTTCGGCACGTTCACGACGCGCCGGAAGGAAAGATCGTCCTCGTAAGCGATCATGCGCAGATACGACAGCGCATCCTTCACCTCCGCGCGGTCGAAAAAGCCCACACCGCCGTACAGCGTATACGGGATCTCCTCCTTCTGCATCACTTCCTCGATGCTTCGCGTCAAGTAATGCGCCCGGTACAAAAGCGTCATCTCCCGGTAGGGGCGGCCCGCTTCATGCAGACGCTGCATTTCCCCCGCGATCCAGGCGGCCTCGTCTTCCGGCGTTTCGCAGAGATTGGCCTTCACGATGGGTCCCGGCGCGCAGGTCGCTTTCAGGTCTTTCGCCACCCGGCTGCGGTTCTTGGCGATCAGCGAGTTCACCGCCGCGATGATCTGCGGCGTCGAGCGGTAATTCGTGTTCATCATGATCGTCTTCGTACCCGGGTATTCCTTATCAAAATTCAGGATGTATTTCACGTTGGCGCCGCGCCAGGTATAGATGGTCTGATCCGGATCCCCCACGATAAAAAGATTTTTGTGATACCCCTGCAGGGCGTCCATGAGCTTTAACTGCAGCGGATCGATGTCCTGAAACTCATCGATCATGATGTATTCCAGCCGCTCCTGCCACTTGCGCGCGATCTCCGGCCGCGTCTTAAAGATATGCAGGGTCAGGATAATCAGATCGTTATAATCCAGCCCGAAGCACTTTTTCTGCTGGTAAAGATAGCCGTAGAACAGGATATCCTTCACCTCGGTGGCTTCGTCGTATTTCTTTTTGACGGTTTCCGGTGATTCGTCCACCAGATCCAGATAGTAGGCCGGCTCCGTGAGACATTTGCGGATCTCGAACATGTCCCGCGCGTCTGCAAAAGTCATGTGGCGCAGGTTCAGGTTCCGCTCCTCGTAGATCAGGCGCAGCAGTTCGTTGATGTCAGAATTGTCCAGCACCAGAAAGCTCTTCGGATAGCCGACGGCGTAGGATTCCTCCTGCAGGACGGAGACGCAGAAACCGTGAAAGGTATTGACGTAGCCCGTGTCATGATCCCCGGTCAGGTTGTGGATGCGCCGCCGCATCTCCTCCGCCGCCTTGTTCGTAAAGGTCACGCAGAGAATATGCGCGGGCAGAATGCCCATCTCCTGCACCAGATAGGCAAAGCGCGCCGAAAGCGCCTTCGTCTTGCCGGAACCGGCGCCGGCGATCACGCGCACATAACCCTCGGTAGAGGTCACCGCGTCGAACTGTTCGGGATTTAAACTATTCAGATAAGATTCCATAATACAGCCTCGAAACTTTGTTCGATTTCATTTTACTGGGTCAGGCCGCATTTGTCAATCGCTTTCGGGTTCCTTTTGTGAGGATTTCCCTTGTAATCTGCCGCCGGATGTGGCACAATACCGATATACAGTCCGATTCGGGAGGTGAACAATGGAACTTCAGTTTTTAAAATGCCCCAAGTGCGGGCAGATCGTTTTAACCATTAAGAACAAGCCCTGCGACGTTCACTGCTGCGGCGTGCCGATGGAAGTCCTCGTGCCCGGCACCAGCGACGGCGCTTATGAGAAGCATGTGCCGGTCTTTGAGCAGATCGGAAATCAGGTAAACGTTACCGTCGGCTCCGTGGAGCATCCCATGCTGGACGTCCACTATATCGAGTGGATCGCGCTGGAGACCAAAAAGGGAGCGCAATTCAAAAAGCTCGCCCCCGGCGAAGCACCGAAGGCAAGCTTTCTGCTGACGGAAGACGACGAGCTCGTCGCCGTCTACGAATACTGCAACCTGCACGGTCTGTGGAAGGCGTAAAACCCGGCAGCGACTTTTTTGTTCACAGGATCCGGGGCTTTCGGCCGCTGCCTGCCTCAAAATGGCAGGCAGCGATGCCCAGATCGACCGTCGTATACGGTCCGAAGCCTCTGACGCGAAGCGTCGCTTCGCCGTCCGCAAAGCCCAGGGCAAAATGCTGCTGATTCATGGCCGTCGGTGCCAGAAGCGCCGCGTCCGCCCCCTTCCGGAACCAGTCCGGCGCGTCTGCATAATCCGGTGCGAGCACCGACAGCGGACGGTTTTTGTGGGCGCTGCCCTGCGTTTTTCCGTAGCCCAGCGCAATGACCATGCAGAGGCTTTCCCCTTCCGGCAGGATGCGCCTGACGTTTTTCTTACTGAAGGACATGGCGGTCCAGCAGGTATTGAGGCCCAGCTGCTGAGCCAGCAGAACGAGTTTTTCTCCGTAGTATCCGCAGTCAAAATCAAAACCGTCCCGCTTCTTTCCGGCCAGGACGATATAGTTTTTTACATTGATCAGGCGGCCGTAGTGCGCCAGCATTGAGTCGAAGCCGGCCGGATCGTCATAACGGAAAAACAGATGCAGCCCGCTTTCGAGGCTGTATTTTTCTGCCTCGGCATCCAGTTTTTCCCGGATCTTTGGCGGGATCGCCGTGTCCAGATACGTCCGTACCGAGTGTCTTTGTTCCATCGCTTCCCAAATCGTCATCACAGGCTCTCCTTTTCCGTTATTTCTTCTTCCCGATCCTCGTCAGGACGATCAAACCGAGGATCAGTGCGGTAAGCGCCGCCAGTACAAGGCCTGCTCCTTTCACAAACGTCAGCAGGGCGGACAGCAGGCTCCCTTCGCCGCTTTGTTCCTGCGCGGTCCCCGCTGTTTCCGCGGGAAAGGTCGCTATGACGTCAGGCTCTTCCGAAGTCTCCTTTGCCGGCGCCGTGCTTTCTTCTTCCACCGTTTCTGCCAATGTTTCTTTCTCCGTTTCTGCCGGCGCTTCCGTCAGAGCTTCGGTCGGCGGCATGTTTTCCGTTGTGAGGGTCTCCGCGGGGGAAAGTCGGATGCCGCCGATCACCTGCAGCGTCACGCGGTATTCCGCGCCGGAAGTCCGGGTGCTGATCTGATACGCGCAGGTTGCGGCATTCTGATAGCCCAGTTCGGCCATCAGCGCGCGGATCGCCCCGCCGGCCGCCCAGCTTTCATAGTCGGTTCCCTCGCAGAAAAGATCCAGCCGGTAGCGGTCCTCTCCGATCAGCTGGCAGAAAGTCGCCGCTTCCCCGGGCGTAGTGTCAGGCGTCAGCAGAAAGCCTCTGCCCTGATGATAATAGTCCAGGCCTTCATGACCGCAGACCGGCAGCGGCACCAGATCCGGATTGGGGAAGTGATCCCTCCCGATCTGCGCAGCGCTCAAGGCAAAACAGCGGTGCCAGGGCTCATCTCCGTGATCGTCCCAGGTCACATCCGCATACACACAGATCCCGTCTTCCGGCCAAAACAGCGACCAGGCATGCCGCTCCGGTTCGGAAACCTGCCCGTTATCCGCATTTCCGTCTACGGTAAAAGCCGGAATGCCCACCCGGTTCAGCAGGTACTGATACGCCCGCGCATAGCCGGTGCAGACGCAGCGTTTTTCCACCAGAGCACCGTAAACGGTCTGATCCTTGTCGCTTTCTTCGTAGCGCAGATACTCCGTCAGCCTGTCGTGGATCGCCAGGGCCAGCTCCCATCCGTTTTCTCCCGAAATGCCCTCCAGGATTTTTTCCGTCTGCTGCTCCACCGCCTGCCGCATCATCATCAGCGTGCCGCCCTGCCAGCGGGTCTTCAGGTAGATCTCAAAATAATAGTCCCCGCTCAGGGCACCCTCATAACCGCCGGTCAGCCAGAAGCATTCGGGATAATCCGCCAGAAAGACCTGCATGGCCTTTTTCATGGATTCCTTATCTATGATGCCCGGTTCCGGGTACAGCGTGTCCGCGGGATCCTCGCAGATCAGCTGCTCGGTCAGAAGATCATAGGCATAAAGAGCGGCCCCCTCCAGCTGCGTGCGGCCGTAGCGGAACAGCACTTCGGGGCCGCTGATGGGAAGACTGTCTGCCGCTGCTGCTGCCGCGCCGCCGGACCAAAAAAGGAAACAGAGGAACACCGGCAGCATCAGCAGCAGGCAGCCGTGTCTGTTTCCTTTTGTTTTTCGGTGCATCCCGTTCATACGCCCTCCTGTGCCGGCAGCCTCTCCAGCGGGTCCGGCAGGACCCATTCCTTCAGAATGGCAAAGCATTCCCGGAGGAAAAAGGTCGGAAAAAGCCAGGCCGGTGTTTCGGCAGCCACAGACTCGCTCCGGATCCCCATGCGCGCCGCCATGTGGCAGGCGCGGTAGAGATGAAACTCATGACTGACGATGATCAGGTCCTCGCACAGGCCTTCCCGCCGGATGATCTCCATACTGTAAAACAGATTTTCACTGGTGGAGGTAGACGTCTCTTCTACATAGAGCCGCTCCGCTTCGATGCCGGCCGCAAGAAGTTCCCGCCGGATACAGGCCCCTTCACTCAGGTTTTCTCCCGGTCCCTGTCCGCCGCTGCAGACCGCTTTCAGATCCGGATGCGCTTTCAGATACGCAGCCGCCGTATTGATCCGCTGGCGCAGCATCAAAGAAGGCGTATCTCCCTTGATCCCGCAGCCCAGGATCACCAGCGTCGCTTCTTCTTTCTGCGGCGTGACGGCGGCCTGCCGGATCATAAAAAAGCCCTCCGCGGCCAGCAGAAGCACCCCTGCCAGGAAACCGATCCGCAGCACTTTCCGCAGCTTTTCCGGCAGTTTTGTCCGCAGGAGGCCATAGAGAAGAAAGCCGGCGCCCAAAACCAGACCGGCCGCATTGCCTACGTTAAAGATCCGCGCCGGGATCGGCGCGGCAAAGACGTAGATCAGCAGGCATCCGACAGCGGAAAAGAGAAAGGAAAGGGCCGCTCTTTTCATTGGACGGGAAACTCCCACGACTCTCCCAGGATTTCCTGCATCTGATTGATCCAGCCCTGCATGAATTCAGGATGGGCAGCGTAATAGACCGTCAGGCCGAGAGACGCCGCATTCAGAAGAAGCATAATGGCGCCAAGCACCAGCCCGACCAGCGCCAGCGTTCTGCGCTGCGCCGCTTTCAGCCCAAGAACGCCCAGGACCACCGCGGCGATCCCCAGCGGCAGTCCCACATAAGAGACACAGCAGCAGCACAGAGAGGCGATCGCGCAGATCAGCGAGGCCAGCGCGAAGCCGTCCTGCTTTGTGTAAGCCGGCTGATAAGCGCCGTAAGCGGGCTGACCGCCGGTTCCCTGACCGGCATAGGTATAGTTTGTGCCTGAATAGCCGCTTCCTCCCTGATCGTCTGTATTATAACGGTAGCTGCCGGTCTCCGGATCGTAGCTGTAGTGTGTTTCCGTTCTGTAACTGCTGTTCCCGTCCGCAAAAGCACCGCCGTCCGTTCCTTTCGCGCCGCCTGCCGGGCCGTTTTCCGTATAGAAGATCGCCGCGCCGCAGTTGGGGCAGTGCTTCGCCGTGTCCACCAGACGCTGTCCGCATCGATAACAATACATAGGAAAGTCCTCCTTGCTGAATATCATAACGCAAACACGGTGAAATGACAAGCACTTCGCGGGCGGGACGGCGCGACGGAATCCTCAGTAGATCAGCGCGTTGATCATATAGATCCGGACCGCGTTTTCCGTTTCGCTGACGTAGACCCGCAGAAACAGATAGTGCCGCCCGGCCTGATTTGTCATAACGATCCGATCCTTTGCCAGTTCCATGTCCTGTCCCCCATAGGCGTATACACGGGCCGATACGGTCCCGATCTGATGGATCAGGCGCAGCGGATCCTGCGGCCAGACGAAAGACAGCCCCTGCATTTTCTCTTCAATCTCATCCGCTTTCAGGCTGCCTTCGACAAAACGGACTCCCATCCGGTCCAGTTCCGTTTTCAGCGACGTGCCGATGCTGCGGAAAGGATCCTCTTCCCGCGTATTATTCGTCAGTTCCGAAGCAAAGAGCGTATACAGATAATCGGTGAGCTCCGGAGAGAAGACAAAGCCCGGCGCCTGCGGATCTTCCCCGTCCGTTTCCCGGCCGCCGTTTGCGCTGCAGTCCCGGGAAGGAAGCGCCTCGATCGGCAGCGGATCCCGGCCGGTCGGCAGCACCGCCGGCCAGCTTTCCGTTTCTTCCGTCGTTTTCGGAAGATAAGAAGCCGTCTGTTTTTCCGTCTCCCGGCGGCTCTCCGTCTGCCCCGCTTCCGTACTCTCCGCGGCTGCGGGAGAAGTCTCCGCCGGTGTTTTCTTCGGCCCCCAAAGCGACAGACAGAGGGCCAGGATCCCGATCCCGATCATGATCCCGCAGCTGATCCAGGTTGATTTTGTAATTTTTTCCTCTTCTTTTTGATTCATATAGTGATTCTCCTTGATGTATTGTGAAATTTTCATCTCTCCGCTGTCCGAAACCGACAGTTCCAGAGCACCGTCCCGATCTGTCCGCAGTACGAGCGTCCCCGTCTCCTTCAGCCGGTTCAGCGTTTCCTGCGCCGGATGTCCGTAGCGGTTTCCCCGCCCGCAGGAAATAAACGCGATCCGGGGCGAGGCCAGCTTCAGAAAAGCGGCGGCACTGCTGTAGCGGGAGCCGTGATGAGCCACCTTCAGCCAAGAGAGATTTCGGATGGCGTCCGGCTGTCGGTTGAGCAGATATTCCTCTCCCGCAAAGCCCAGATCTCCGGTAAAAAGCGCGGAAAAGTTCTGCCGCGTCAGCTTCAGGACCAAAGAGCTTTCGTTGTCGGGATCGCGCTCCGCCTCATCGGCCGGATACAGAACCTCAAAAAAGCAGTCTCCGTCCTGCCAGGCCCAGCCTTCCCCCAGGAACAGGACCGGAATATTCCGATCCCCGGCGGCGCGGATCAGCGAGGCCGATCTGACCGATCCGCGATAGGCCGACGGCAGGATCAGCCCGCCGATCGTCAGCGACGGTTCCGCGAGCACCTCATCCAGCCCGTTCATATGGTCTGCGTCACAGTGACTGACCATCACGTATTCCAGGCGGCGGATCCCGTAAAAACGAAGCGCCGGCAGGATCGTATCCGTCCCCTCCGTCTCGCTGTAGGAAGAGCCGCCGTCCAGAAGATAGCTGTGCCCGTCAGGCAGCTGCAGCAGATGGCTGTCCCCCTGTCCCACATAGAAAGACGTGATCGTCAGTTCACCCGGCCTTCGCAGCAGAAAGACGGAGGCGGCGCCGAGAAGCCAGAAAAAGATCAGCAAGGCCGTCCTTTTCACTTCCCGCAGCATTTTCCCCGCCGTCTGTCCGGGAAAAGCCTCCAGAGACAAACGGTCGGCTTCCGTTTCCCGGCGGCGGATGCGGAAAGCCAAAAGCGGGCCGGCCGCCGCCAGGAGCAGGTAGATCAGGATCTGCCAGAGCGCAGGACGTCCCAGAACGACCGTATGAAGCGGCGCCGCTTCGATGGCGCGGCACAGCCAACGGACGCCTTCCAGCAGCAGACGGACCCCGCCGCCGATGATCATGCCCGCAGGCCGGCAAAAGCGTATCAGGAGACTGCTGAGACTCCCGCCGGCCAGAATCAGACCGAAAAAGGGGAGAACCAACAGATTGGCGGGAACGGAATACGGATGGAAACAGAAGCTGTGATACAAAGTGAGCGGAAGCGTGCCCATCTGCAGGGTCACCGGAACCAGAAGGCTCCGGGAAAGCAGCGCTTCGCAGTGCAGTTTTTCGATCAGCAGCGGCAGCAGACAGCCCAGGATCAGCACACAGCCGAAGGAAAGCTGAAAAGACGCCTGAAACAGCGCGTAAGGATAAGGGATCAGAATGCTCAGGGCCGCCAGAGACAGGGCCGAAGGAAGATCATAGCTTCCCGGCAGAGCCTGGGAAAGATGGTACAGCAGCGCCATCAGTCCGGCCCGCCGTACCGGGACACGCCCGCCGCTCAGGATCATGTAAAAGAAAACGGCAGCGGCCGCCAGAATGCCCCGAAAGCAGGAAAAGCCGATGCGGGAAAGTCTGTTCTTCCCGCGGCTGAAAGGGAAAAACGACAGTAAGAAGCCGAAGCCCCGCCCGATCAGCAGCGCCCAGAAACTCACATGCAGCCCGCTGACCGACAAAAGATGCGACAGACCGGCGGTCTCATACTGTGCCTGCGTTTCCGCATCCAGCCCGCTCCGGTCCCCCAAGAGCATTGCGGAAAGAAGGGCCGCCTCCCCGGACGGGTAGACCATCCGCAGGCCCTGCGCCAGATAGGAACGAACCTGCCGGGCTGCCTCCCGGATCGGAAAAACGTGTTCCTCTTCGATCCGCAGCGCTTCCGCCTGCATCTGACAGGCAATTCCCAGCGACAGATAGTACGCGGAGGGATCGAAAGCCCCGGGATTCCTCGCCTCTTCAAAAATGCAGAGTTTTCCCTGAAGGCAGACCGTATAGCCCGGCCTGAGCACGCAGTTCTGCGGAAAATAAGCCAGCACCGTCCCGGCAGACAGGCTGTCTTTTGTCCCTTCCGGGAAAAAATCCGCCCCGCTGAGGATCAGGCTGTAAGAGCCGGAGGCCGTCACTTCTATCTCGCGGATCCGGCCGCACAGCGTGCCGGCCAGTCCCTTCTGTGCCGAAACCGCTTCTGCTCCGGTTTCGGCTGCTTCGGCAGCCGCGACAGCCTTTTCCGCTTCTGCCGGCAGACGGAGCGGCAGGCCTCTCAGCGTCTGCAGCAGCAGGAAAAAGATCCAGAGGCAGGCCAGAAAAACCAGCGGACGCCGCAGGCGCGGACGCCTTACGCGTTCAGATGACGACATACGCAGAAAGTCTGGCGAAGGTCGCCTCCTTGATGCCGGGAACCCGCATCAGCTCCGACACTTCCGTAAACGGACCGTGCGCATTCCGATACGCTATGATCGCGGCCGCCTTGGCCGGACCGATCCCGGGCAGCTTTTCCAGTTCGGCCGAATCGGCTGTATTGATATTGACGATCAGCGGCTCTGTCGCAAAAATCCATTCCGCTTCCGATGACGGAGCGTCCGGCGAGGGGACTTCCCCCTGTCCCTCCTCCTTCGTCACAGCAAAAAAAGCCTCCGTTTCCACAGAAGCTTTCTCCGGAAGGGGCGGCGGCCCCGTCTCATTTTTCAGCCAATAAAAAACCCCGCCTGCCATCATCAGGCAAGTGAAAAAAATCATGATCCCTTTGGATTTCGGCATAGGCTCCCGTTTCCGAGTCTATCCCCTCTGCAGGCTCATCATAACAAAAACAGCCTGACTTCGCAAGCTGTTTTTGAAAAGATTCCGGCCTGCCGGCCGGCTCTGTATCCGGAGAAACAATCAGGTTTACGACAAAAATCCGTTGACGATCTGCTCTTCCGCTTCCTCCCGGGTGAGCCCCAGGGTCATCAGCTTGTCCAGCTGCTCGCCGGCGATCTTCCCGATGGCCGCCTCATGGATCAGCGCGGCGTCCAGATCCGCAGCCGTAAGCCGCGGCGAAGCCGAGACCACGCCCTGATCCATCAGGATCGCGTCGCACTCCGAATGGCCCGCGCAGGGCGCGTTGCCGCGGATGTCGCTGATAAATTCCTGGCGGCTTTTCTCCTTCGCCACCGAGCGGCTGATGAGGTTCGCGGAGCTGCCCGCCCCATTTAATTCCACTACGAAATCGGTGCGCGCGTACTGTTCGCCGGTCGTCATGATCTTTTCATGCACGACGAGGCTCGCACCGGCCTTTAATTCCCCTCGGGTTTTGCGGTCCGTATCGTCGATGCCCGCGATCTGCGTCGTCTCCATGTCCATGGAGGCACCTTCGTCCAGATAGACCACGGTCGTGGGATTCATAACGCGCTTGCCCAGATCGTCGCCCTCGCCGTAATGCTTCTCTACGTAGCGCAGCTTTGCGTTCTTCCCCACGTGGAAGGTATGGATGCCGTCATGCTGACTTAAGGACCCGCCGCAGTTGTGGATGCCGCAGCCCGCGATGATGACCACGTCCGCGTCCTCGCCGACGTAAAAGTCGTTGTAGACCAGATCCTTCAGCCCCGTCTCGCTGATGATGACCGGGATATGCACGCTTTCCTTCTTCGTGCCCGGCTTGATATAGATATCGATGCCCGGCTTGTCTTCCTTGGTCACGATCTCGATGTTCGCCGTGCTGCGCCGGCCGGCCCCCCGGCCGTTGGCGCGCAGGTTGTAGGCGCCGGTGGGCAGCGCGTCCAGATCCGCCACTTCCTTTAACATTTTCATGGTGATCTCGTCGATCATACCGTGCCTCCCATCTTGCCGAGCAATACGTCGCAGCCTTCGCGCGTGGTGCCGCCGAGCAGTGCCGGAAGGATCTCCTCACGCGGGCCGACGGCCGCGAGTTCGCCGTTCTTTAAGACTACGATCGTATCCGCGATATTCAGGATCCTCTCCTGATGGCTAATAATGATGATGCTGCCCTTGTGTTCCTCATACATCTTTTCGAAGACACGGATCAGGTTCTGGAAGCTCCAGAGGTCGATGCCGGCCTCGGGCTCGTCGAAGATGGTGAGCTTCGTGCCGCGCGCGAGCGCCATCGCGATCTCGATGCGCTTTAATTCTCCGCCGGAGAGTGAGGCGTCGATCTCGCGGTTGATGTAATCGTTCGCGCAGAGGCCGACCTCGCTTAAAAAGCTGCAGTAGTCGATGCGCTTTTTGTCCTTGCCATAGGCGAGGCGCAGCATGTCCCTGACCTTGATGCCTTTCAAGCGCACCGGCTGCTGGAAGGCGAAGCTGATGCCCTCTTTTGCGCGGTCGGTGATGCTCATGTGCGTGATGTCAACGCCGTCTAAGAGGATCTGCCCTTCGGTCGGATCGTACAGGCCGGCAATCAGCTTCGCCAGCGTGGACTTGCCGCCGCCGTTCGGCCCGGTGATGGCCACGAAGCGTTCATCCACCGTCAGGCTGACGTTCTTTAGGATCTCCGCGCCGTCATCGGTGATGTAGCTGAGGTTTTTTATTTCTAACATACGGACTCCTTTTTAAGGCAGAAGGCCGCCTCCCGGCGAAGGAAGCGCTTGATTCGGAAGCCTTTTCCGCCGTCCGGCCGGATGCCTGAAAAGAAATTATACCGTATCCGGACATTTATTTCAATCCTTCTTTCACCGGGATAAAAACGACAGATGCGCCGCGAAAAAATCTGTTCAATGTGTCATTCTGAGCGACGGCAAAAGCAATGCCTTCCTCAGAGGGGAAGGCATTGCTTTTGCCGGAGTCGAAGAATCTTTTTTCCTGAAGCTGTCACTTAAATTCGCCCTTCGGGCGAAAGATCCTTCGCGATGCTCAGGATGACACACCGGTGTTTTTTCACAGACCCGCCCGTGATGCCTGATTCTGTCATCTGTGAAACTGCGCCGTTTCTCCGGTATCCGCCCGGCCGATCAGGCTGCCGCTTTCATCAAAAGTATAGCGGAACACGCTGCAGACGCAGCCGATGGTATACGCGCTGGTGTAAGGAGAATAGTAGGAGGAGTCGATCCGCTTCACGCGCCACTCCAGTGCGCCGGCGTCGTTCACGGACAGGCTGTCCCCGACCGATCCCTTGACGGACCAGAAGGTCTGCGGCGTGCCGCCCTCCGGATCGCAGATCAGAAGGACAGCCGTATAATTTTCCCGGACGAGCGGCGTCAGCTCTTCACTGGTGATATCGGCGCCGTGATCGTCCATAGGCCATAAGATATCCAGTATTTTCTGTATTTCCTCCCGTCCGAATCCAGGCGTTTTCAGTGCGGGGACCGTATAAGCCGAAAGATAGACCTGCCCTTCAAACTCCGTCATACCGGCGATGTGATATTCGTATTCATCCGCGGTAAAGGCGTAGTTTTCCGTAATATTGCCGTCATGGTCCATCCGGTACAGATGTGCGTAGTCTCCTTCCCGGGAACGTCCCAGGTGCACCAGATAGCCGTCGCCCAGACGTACCGCGCCCCAGATGGCTAATTCGCCCACCTCCGTCTGATGGAAATACAGCTCTTTTCCGTCCCTGTCCAGCCTTGTCAGACATAAATATTTATAATCTCCGCGGCTGATGACGGCCCAGCTGCCGTCGTCATCCGACAAAGCGAAGGAGATCGATTCAAACTGAAAGGCGTGATCTATATTGCGCTGCCAACGGAAATTGCCCGCTTCATCCACGCAGGCCATCCAGGCTGCGAAGTCGGAACGATCCTTTCCCCAGACCAGGGTTCCTTCTTCGAAATACGACCAGCCGGTTACGGAACGGTTCGGAAACTCCGCCGTCCAGACCAGCCTTTTATCCCGGTAACAGGACAGAATGCCTTTTTCGGGGATTACGTTCCCCTGCGCATCCACGCCGCCCTGAAAGTCGGAAAGAAACTGTATGCCCGGTTCCAGAAAGGGTTTTACGGCCGGATCGGTCTCGCCGGGATCATCGGTGACGGTCAGGTACTTCTGCTCCCACCATTTGGACAGCTCCTGCGGCGTTACCTCTTCCTGCGCGATCTCCCAGCCGGGCACCGCCTGCCGGATCACCTCCGCCGTCTTTCCGTACGTAAAACTCTTTGTCGTAATGTCCCGGTACACTGCCTTTACCTCCGTGCGGCTCAATCCTTCCGTAGAAAGGCCGTTTTCCTCAAAAAACTGAACCGCTGCCTGATACTCCTTCGCTTCGGCCCGAAGCGCGAAAGCGCCTGTTCCGAGCAGCAGGACGGCGGCCAGACAGGCGGCCGCAAGCCCGAAGCGGAAGCGGCGGGAAGGTTTGCCGCCCCGGTGCAAGGAAACGGACCGGGCGCCTTGCGGCAGCGCAGCATCGTCTGCCATCGCCGCTTCTTCCACATATTTCCCGTCGATCTCACTCAGGATCCGGGATATTTTTTCTTTCTTCATATCGATATTCCCTCACTGATCAAATGCTTTTTCAAAGCTTTCCGGATCCGGGAGAGCCGCAGCGAAACGGCGTGCCGGCTAAGCGAAAAACGTCCGGCCAGCTCCCCGATCCCGTCGGCGTACCAGTAGCGTCTCACGAAAAGGATCCGGCTTTCCTGATCCAGCGTCTCCAGAAAGCGGCCTATGCTTTCGGCAGCTTCTTTCGCCTCGATCTCATCTTCGACCCGGGCGGCGGCCGGAAAACAGTCCGCGATCTCGTCCAGCGCGACGTCATAGCGGCTGCTGCGCTTTTTCGCCGTGTTCGCGTGGTACTTTTTGAGCGCCAGATTGCGGACGATGCGGCAGACGTACGAAAGGAGCGGGTCCGGCTTTTCCGGCGGGATCCGGTTCCAGACGGCCAGATACGCGTCGTTTACGCACTCTTCCGCATCCCGCGCATCGCCCAGGATGTTTTCCGCGGTCCGCTGCAAAAGGGAGCCGTATTTTTCGGACAGCTCCGCAATCGCCTGTTCCGAGCGCTCCAAGAACAGTTCGATGATCCTGCCGTCGTCCAAAATACCGCCTCCTTTCTTTGGTGCCTCATCCTTATACTACGGATCCGGAAGAAAATATCTCACTTGTTTAAAAATTTTTTCTGCAATGATGAAAAGATTATACCGAACGGGCCGCCGGCTGTAAAGGCGGCATAACAAGCTCGCCTTTTTCGCTCTTTTCAAAATCGGCTGCAACATATTCCCGCCCGCAGCGGTATTATGGGTGTAAAAACAAATTCACACACGGGAGGTGTATGATGAAAAAAAGAAATACGGGGCTTTGTCTCCTTCTGGCATTAATCCTTCTCCTGAGCGGCTGCGGATCGGCGCTGCCGGAACCAGAGATCGGAACGAAACAGGTTCCGAAAACAGCGGCGGGAACCGAAGCCCCGCTGCCGGGCGAAACAGAACCGCATAAGAACCGGGACGGATTCCTGGACGGTATCATCGGCGAAGGAAAGCCGTCTGCCTCCCCGTCGGGCCGAAAAGAGGACGGTGCGTCTTCTTATATGCCAGAGGCGGCCCTGGCGGAGGAGGCCCCCGTGTCTGATGTTTCCTATACCTCCACCGGAAGACCGGCCCCCGATCCGGCGGCAGGACTGCTGACCGCCAGAGAATGGAGCGATTATAAAAACATCCGGAATTTCCTGCAGTATCTGACCGAGGAAAACGTGCAGCGCATCCTGGCCGCCCGGCAGATGAACGCCGACGGCGTGCTGTCCGTAAGCGGGTTGCGGGGACTGGATCCGCTGGTCCTGAAAACCGCGGACGGGAAGATCCTGGCGCAGGCCGTCTCCGACGTTTACGGGAATGCCGTGCTGCTCTATGACAGAAAAGCGGTCGGTGAAAACGACGTCCTGACGCTCTCCGCCGGCGGAGAAGAAACCGAAGTCCGGCTCACCGGCCAGGTCACAGAGCTGTCCCTGGAGCGGCACCCGGCAGATCTTACGGCAGACAAGCTGGACCTGATGCTCATGGTGGACACCACCGGCAGCATGGGCGACGAGCTGGAATATTTAAAGAAGGAACTCGCCAACGTCGTGGAAGCTGTTTATAAACGAAACCCGAACATGTCGATTCGCGTGAGCGTCAATTTCTACCGCGACGAAGGCGATGAATACGTCGTGAAATACTACGATTTCCGCGATGATCTGCAGGCGGCGGTATCCCTGATCGAAGCGCAGTCCTCCTTCGGCGGCGGCGACTACCCGGAGGCCGTCCATACCGCGCTGGACAATGCCGTGTTCGGCCATGAATGGAGGGAAGACGCGGTAAAGCTCTGCTATCTGGTCTTTGACGCGCCACCCCACCGCGACGGGGAACTCAATGAGATCGATGAACAGACGAGGAAGCGGACCGAGAACATCGACGCAACGCTTCAGAATGCCGTGGACGGCGCGGCCCAGGCCGGGATCCGGCTCATTCCCGTGGCGGCTTCCGGCGCGAACGATGAGGTGGAAGCTCTCGGCAGAAGCTGGGCTTTCAGGACCGGCGGCACCTATATCTATCTGACGAACGATTCCGGGATCGGATACTATCATGAAACGCCCGACGTACCGGAAACGAAGCTGGAATTCTTCAACGACTGCCTGATCCGCGTCACTGCCGAATACTGCGGCCTGACCTACGAAGCCGAGCGGGTGCCGGAGCCGTCCAGCTGGGACTACAACGAACCGCCCGTCTATGATGAGAAGCCGGTCGTCCCCACCGTCAGAGAAACAGAATAAAACAGACTGACCAAAACGGGCCGGAAGGGAATTTCCCTCCAGCCCGTTTTTCCATGAATCGTTCACAGCACCAGTCTTCGGAACTCTTCTATCGTTTTGCAGTAAATATCACAGTTTCCGCGCATAAAACGCTCGATGGCGGGATAGTCTCCCGCCCAGCCGGCCGCCGCAAAAGGCACGCCGGCGGCTTTCGCCATATCGTAGCCGGGCTTTAAATCGTCCAGGACGATCAGCTGCTCCGGCTGTAGGCCAAAACGCTTTTCAATCTCGAAAAGCGAGTGCGGCTCGGGCTTGCGGATCTCCTTCGGGACCTCCCAGCCGAAGATCAGATCCGGCTCGGGCAGACCGTTCGCCGCGTAATCCCGGCGGATATAATCGCCGAAGGAGTGCGAGGTGACGCAGAGGATCCCGCCGGCATTTTTGTAATCCCACAGCAGTTCTTTCATCCCCGGGTACGCCTTCGGAATATGATGCTTTACGTACTCGCGCCAGAAGGCTTCCTCGGCGACCATCTCTTCATCGCTCAGGCCCACGATGTCCCGGAAAAACGGCAGCACGCCGGGGTCGAAATTGTAGACGAAATATTCCTCCAGGGTAAGGGAAGTCCCGCCCCGCAGCTGTTCCATGAAGGCGACAAAGGCGGGGTAATGGATCGTGGCGGTACTGTTCACCACGGTGTCGTCATGATCTAATACGAGGCAGCGGTAGGTCATCTTTCGCTCCTTTGGGCCTCATTTTTTATCGGCCTCGCTGCCGCGACGCGAACTTTTCTCAGCCCGCTTCGGCGACCTCCCCGAATACAAGAGCAGTCAGGTCGCCTCAAGGGGCATTCGAAAAGTTGCGTCGGGCACGCTCAGCCCGGGTTTTCTGGGTGCCAAAGGGGACGGTTCCTTTTGGCACCCGCGTTCGGTCTTCAGGAGAGTGCCAAAAGGAACCGTCCCCTTTGGCACTATTCTTC
>JAFZRH010000082.1 GCA_017619975.1 Lachnospiraceae bacterium
CAGTCCAGGCCCTCCCCGTATTCACGCGTTTTGATCTCTTCCGCATAACTTTTGCTGACCGTAGTGACCGCATCTGAAAAGACCAGCGCGCCCTGCATCATATTGCCGCATCCGCCGCTGCAAAGGGGCCCGGAACCGAACAGCTCACCCGGCAGACCGCTGATATCCATCAGATACTGGCGGTCGCAGACGCCCTGAAACTTCAGATTGTGAATCGTGAAAATGGTCGTGATATTGCGGTAGAAATCCTGATCGGCGTACCGTGTTTTCAGGTAGACCGGGATAAGACCGCTGTGCCAGTCGTGGCAGTGAATGATATCCGGCTGGAAATTCAGGATCGGCAGGATCGCCAGCACCGCTTTGCAGAAGAAAGTGAATTTTTCGATATCGTAGGTATAGTCCGTATAGGGACCGGAGCCGCCGAAATAGGCTTCGTTATCGATAAACCAGAAGGTGATGCCGTTCAGATTCAGTTCCCGCAGACCCAGATAACGGTCCTGCCCGTTGAAATGCATCACGGTGTGCATGACGTCGGTCATCTGAGAGCGGTAGCGGGGAGAAATGCAGGTATAACAGGGCAGGACGACGCGGACGTCATACTGTTCTTTGTCAAAGGCATAGGGCAGGGATCCTGCCACGTCGGCCAGACCGCCGGTCTTGATAAAGGGAACGGCTTCCGCCGCGGCGAAGAGGACCTTCGTTTTTGTCATGTCTGATCTCCTTTCAGAAGGCTGCATAATTGTTCCGGCTCTTCCGGGCGTGTCGCCCAGCTGCATACAAAACGTACGACGACCGTGCCGTCCGGCGCATAGTCCCAGAAGCCGCCGATGTTTGCTTCCTGCAGCCTGCGGTATATTTCCGGCTTCACACGGAAAAAGATCTGGTTGGTGGGAGAGGAAACGGCGGGTTCGAAGCCGGCTGCCTGCAGGCTTTCCCGCAGCTTTTGTGCCGTTTCGACGGCATAGCAGCCGATCTGCCGGTACAGATCCCGCTCGAAAAGCCGTTTGAACTGAACACCGAGCAGCCTTCCCTTGGCCAGCATGGCGCCGTGCTGTTTTTCGATGGTAATGAAATGGGGCACGAGGCCGGGCCGGGGCAGCACCAGCGCTTCGCCGAAAAGAGCGCCGCACTTGGTCCCGCCGATATAAAAAGCGTCGCACAGGCGCGCCAGGTCCGGCAGCTGTACGTCGTTTTCGGGACAGGCGAGGGCATAGGCAAGACGGGCGCCGTCCGCATAGATCTTCAGTCCGAAACGGTCGGCTGCCGCGCGGATCCGGGTCAGCTCCTCCAGGGAGTAAAGCGTCCCGTACTCGGTCGGCTGTGAAAGATAGATAACACCCGGGAAGACCATATGCTCATAGGATTCGTCCGCATAGAAACGTTCGCACCAGGCGACGATGCTGTCCGCGCGGATCCTGCCGTCTTTTGCCGGAAGCGTCAGCACCTTGTGTCCCGTGAACTCGACGGCACCGGCTTCATGCACCGCGATGTGTCCGGTCTCGGCGGCCAGGACGCCTTCGTAGGGTTTCAGCAGCGCATCCAGTGCCAGCGCATTCGTCTGCGTGCCGCCGGTCAGGAAGAAAACTTCCGCTTTCGGCGCGCGGCAGGCACGGCGGATCTTCGCGGCAGCCTCCGCACAGTAATGATCGCTGCCGTAGCCGGGGGTGTTTTCCGCATTGCTGGCGATCAGCGCGCGCAAAACGGCCGGATGGGCACCGGCGGTATAATCGGTGGACAGGATCGGTCCGGGTCGTTTGGCATTCGTACTTTTCATCCGCATACCTCAGAGCAAGTGTCTTGCAGCTCGAGTATACTTCATATTTTCAGGCTTGGCAAGGGAAGAAAAACGCAAAAGCAGGGGAAAAGAACGGCGGCCGGCAGCCGGACAGGAGAAAAAACTTGCAATTTTGTTAAAAACGTTTATAATATAAACAAATAATCGGAAAATTAAAGAGGCGTCCGAATTCTATGAGCGATTCTGCGGAAAAGAGTTATGAGGAATATCAGGAGCTGCTCCGGCAAGGCATCCGCCCGAAAGCCGGCCTGGCTCTGATGGTTTCCGCCATCATGGGATATCTTCCCGCGCAGGCCGAACTGGGCTATAAATATCTGAACGGGATCCTTTTCCCGCAGGACTATACCCAGGCGATGCGCTGGCTGAGCGCAGCTGCCGAAAAAGACGATCTGGATTCCATCGTCAATCTGGCCATCATGTATATGTACGGCTACGGCACCAGGACCGACGGCCCCAAAGCCGTCGAGCTGCTGGAAAAAGCCATCCGGGCGGAACACCCTTCCGCAGGCCGCTTTATGGGACTCTGCTATGAAAAAGGGATCGGCCGGGAGAAGAGCGCCGAAAAAGCCGTGGAATGGTATCGCTGGGGCGCGGAAAAAGGGGATGCCGGCGCCGCGTATCTGCTGGCAGACGCGTATGAAAACGGCAAAGGGATCCGCTTAGACAGAGAAGAGGCCGTCCGCTGGTATGAAGCGGCGGCTGCCGAAGAGGGCGAGGAAGCCGAAATGGCGAAAAAAGCCCTTGCCAAACTGAAAGGAAACGCATAAGACAGGTGCCGGAGCAAGGAAAAAAAGAAGGCTTTCGGATGGAAGCGGAAAAACTGCCGCAGCTGTTCTGCGGTCTGCTTCTGATCCTGCTCGGCGCGTTTATGCCGCGGATTTTTCATGAATCCGTCTTTCCTGTCCTGAAATATTACCGGCTGTCGCTGGCGGAAGAGAGCATTCACCTGATCACTTCGGCCGGACTTCTGGTTACCATGAATATTCTGCGGGCTGTCCCGCATTACGTAGGGGTCTACTGGGTGGCGGATTCCCTGAACCTACGCCGGGGGAAGAAGCGGATCGCGCTCTTTGATGCCGCGCTGATCCTGATCCTCCTGCTGCTGACCTATCGGCTGATCGAGGCGATCAATCAGATCCATTACGATTTCGGCCTGCCGGCCTTCCTGATGGCCGCGATCATCCTCCTTTACGATCTGTTGGATTACAATTACGTTTCCCTGTTCAAACGGACACTGTTCATTCTGACGTCCCTGATGGCGGTTCAGTTTCTGGATATCATGCCGGCGGCATCCTTTCTCCCGGTCGGCCGCGGAGAACTGTCCCGCTATATCAAGACCGCGGCCACTGTCCTGGAAATTGAACAGCAGCTTAACGTGCTGGCGCTGGTCGGTTTTGTTACGCTGACGCTGATCTCGCTGATGCTTTTTATTCTGATCCGGGACGAAAACGGTCTGCGGGAGATCTCTTCCCTGCGGGAAGCCAACGCCCGCATGCGGATGGAAACGTATGCCAGCGAGATCCAGAACCGTACGTTCCGGGAGATGCAGTATCTGGTTCACGATCTGAAATCCCCCCTGTCCGTCATACGAACGCTGGAGGGAGTCCTGCGGATCCAGGAGGAGTCGGAAACTCCGGAAAAGAAAGAACTGTTCGACCGCATGGAAAAAGCGACGGATCAGATGAGCAACCGGATCTCGCAGCTGCTGACGCCCGACCGCAAGGAAGCGTTTACGGTGAGAGAGCTTCTGCACGACGTGATGCAGCAGATCTCGATCGAGGCGTATGCTCCCTACGTAAGCACACGGTCGGAGATCGACGATGACGTACTGTACGCCAATCAGATGCTTTTATCCCGCTCGCTGGTCAACCTGATTCAGAATGCCGTGCAGGCGGTGCCGGAGGACAGAACGCCCGAGATCGTGCTCGGCGCCTGCCGGGAAGACGGGCAGATCGTTCTTTCCGTCACAGATAACGGCATCGGCGTGACGCGGCAGCAGCAGGAGAATATCTGGAAACACGGATATTCGGGAAAGAACAGTTCCGGAATGGGACTTGCTTTTGTCAAGATGGCGGTGGAACGCTCCGGCGGGCAGATCCGTATGCAATCCAGATGGCAGGAGGGGACGGAGATCTCCCTTGTGCTTCCGGGAGAAGGAAAGGAAGAAATCGATGGTGAACGATAAAAAGATCACGATCCTATGCATCGACGATAACGAGGACGTCTGTTTTTCCCTGAAGACCCTGTTTCAGACGCAGGGGTGGAATACGGTGACGGCCGGGAACGTTCGGGACGGGCTTGCCGTGTTCCGGCAGGTCCGGCCGCAGCTGGTGCTGATCGATTACCATATGCCCGGGATCAACGGACTGGAAGGGGTCCGGATGATCCGGGCAATCTCCAACAGCGTGCCGATCATCGTGCTGACGATCGATGAGGATCAGGAAGTGGCCAACGCCTTTCTGGAAGCCGGCGCCAGTGACTTTGCCTTAAAACCCATCAAGGCGCCGGATACCATCAGCCGGATCAAGCTGCACTTAAAGCTCCTGGAGCAGCAGCAGTCTTATCTGGTGGATAAGGGCATCAACCGGGAGACGCTGAACCTGATCGTCGGTTTTATGGAGAAGCAGTCCGATCCGATCACGTCCCGGGAAATTGCCGAAGGGACCGGGCTGGCGTATCAGACCGTAAGCCGCTATCTGCAGTATATGACGGCCCAGAAGATCGTCAGCAATGAGAGCAATTACGGGAAGGTCGGCCGGCCCAGACAGTTCTATAAACTGCAGTGACGCGGTCCGCCGGTACCGAAGAAATATGAGATTATTATAGACTGTAAGCTTCTTTATTTGATATTATAGAGTCGAATATTTGTATAAATGGAGTTTTCATGCTGATAATTAACGGAAAACTGCTGCTGCCGAGAGAGTTTAATTATCACGATCTGCGGATTGAAAACGGAAGAATCAAAGAGATCCTTCCCTTCCGTTCCGGTTGTCAGGATGAAGAAATATATGACGCAAGAGGCAGTATCGTGATCCCCGGCCTGATCGATCTGGAGGTCCACGGAGCCTGCGGCTACGATATGTCCGATGCCTGCGGAGAAGCCTATGAAGCCATCTCGAACTATCTGATTCGGCACGGTGTAACGACGTATGTCGGCGCGATCGACTCTTTCAGCGAGGAGATCCTGGAAGAAGCCTATGCGGCGGCAGGAGACTGGATCCGGTCGGACCATTTCGGGGCGAAGATGATCGGGCTGAATATGCGGGGGCCGTTTTTAAATCCCGCGGCGGCCGGTCATCATGACCGCTCAGCCCTGCGCAGGCCGGATGCCGCGCTCTTTGAAAAACTGCAGAACCTTTCCGGCGGGAAGATCCTGGCCGTGAACGTTTCCCCCGAACTGGAAGGCGCTGCGGAGTTTATCCGGGCCGTCTCCGGAAAGGTCCATGTTGCTCTGTCCAATTCGACGGCGGATTACGAGACCGCCCGGATGGCTTACGCGTTCCGCGCCGACTGGTGCGGCGACATCCTGTTTGACATGCCGCCCCTTACGGCGCTTGAACCGGGGCTGATCGGAGCCGCGATGGATATTGCCCGGACGGCGACGCTGCGCTATGCAAATGCCTCCGTGATCCACCCGGCCATGCTCCGGCTGGTCTATAAAGAATTTCTCAACCGTCTCTGCCTGGTCAGCGCCATGTCGGCTTTCACCGGTCTGAAACCGGGCCGCTACGAAATCGAAGGCCATACCGTCATCCATAAAGCCTTCGCGGCCAGATATGAGGACGGAACGGATGCCGGCGGCGTGCTGGCGCTGGATTCCTGCCTGCAGGACGTGCTGGGCATGGGCGCCGTGCCGGAGGATCTGGCTTACCGTTCGGTCACGGAAACCCCGGCCAAGGTGCTCGGGATCTTCGATGAGGTCGGCAGCATCGAGATCGGAAAGCGGGCGGATCTGGCGATCCTGGACCTGCACGGCTACGGCGTTCAGGCAGTCATAAGGGACGGCATTCTGATGTACGACGAAAGGAAGAATTTCGATTGAAGCTCGGATTCGGCGAAATATTAATGATCATCATCGTGATCCTGTTCGTGATCGGACCGGACAAGATCCCGGATTTTGCGAGAAAATTCGGGGAGGGTCTGAAAGCGTTCCGGACGGCGACGAGCGGCGTGACGAAGGAGATCCGTGAAAATGTGATCGAGCCTTTGAACGAAGCGGCGGCTCCTCTGCGGGAAGCAATGGAACCGATCAACGAGATGCGAAACGACATCAATGCGATGGCTGCGGAACTGCAGCACGACATGCAGGGCATAACGGACGACCTGAACCGGGAGGTCCAAAACCTGTCGGACGACATCAGCCAGGAAGTCCAGGCGGTATCGGATGAACTGAACAAAGCCGGTGCGGAGCTGGAAAGCGCGGCGCGCGGAGAAGAGATCCCGCCGGAAAAACAGACTTCGGAAGAGGCGGAGGACGAAGCGTCGGAAGCCTTCGGAGAAGCCGGGAAAGCGGCAGCCAAAGAAGCTGCCCCGAAAGAAACGGTGATGCCCGTCCCGGGAAAAGAAGCGGACGGTGAAATCATAAAAGAAGCGGAGGAGGCACTGCGCCGGGCCCGGGAAGAGGCCGAGCGAAAAGTCGCCGAAGCGGAAAAGGCACTGCGGGAAGCGCAGGAAGCTCTGACGAAAGTCGGCTCCGGCACCGCGCTGCCGGAAGACAGTAAAGAAACAAATCTTTCCAGTTAAAGGAGGAAACATGCAGATGTTAGTTCTTGCTTTACCTACCCTCGGTGTCACGGAGCTGATCCTGATCCTGGTGGTGATCCTGCTCATTTTCGGGCCGAAGCAGATCCCGAAGCTGGCCAAAATGTTCGGGAAGGCTTCCAAGAAATTTAAAGAAGGCCTGAATGACGAAGAGGAAGAAGAGGAGACCAAGACCTCGGTAAAGAAGGAAAAAGCGGGTGACGAAGAAGAAGCCTAAAACCAAAAAGACGGAGAACGCGGAAGGCATCATGACCGTATCCGGTCATCTGAGGGAGCTTCGGAACCGGATCGCCGTGATCCTGATCACGTTTGTGGTCGCGGTCGCGGTGTTCCTGGCCATCGCCCCGATGCTGGTCACCTTCTTTACCGATATGGGAACACGCTACGGCTATGAATTCGTTTTTATAGCCCCGCAGGAATTGCTGATGCAGCGCTTCCGCGTAGCGATCGTCGGTGCCCTGATCGTCAGTTCTCCCGTGATTCTTTTTGAGGTTTTCGGCTTTGCCAGACCGGGGCTGACAGAAAGTGAGAGCGCGACCCTCAAGGCGGCGCTGACCCTGGGCCTTCTGTTCTTTGCCATCGGCGTCCTGTTTGCCTACTTTGTCGCGATCCCCTTCATGCTGGATTTCCTGATCGGTTTAAAGTCCGACAACGATTATATCCGGGAATCCATCAGCGTGGCAAGTTACCTGGACTTTGTTCTTCTGCTGTTCACGATCTTCGGCGCGATGTTTGAAATGCCCCTGATCAGCGTGGTCCTGTCCCGCTTCGGGCTGCTGACCCCGAATATGCTGAACAAAGCCCGCCCGGTCGCCGTTATCCTGATCTTTATCATGGCGGCTGTCATCACCCCTCCGGACATCGCGTCCCAGATCCTGGTCGCCGTGCCCATGATCCTTCTCTATCTCCTGAGCACGCTTTTAAGCCGCATTTTCTACCGGAAGAGAAAGCAGAAGCAGGCAGAAGAGGAGGCAGACTCTTCCGAAGAGGAAGAATGATCCCTATCGGTACCTTACGTTATCTGTGAGATAACGGCTCATAAAAGAATATATTCTTAAATGGAGGACACAACATGAGCAAGAAAGAAATCTCACGCCGCCTGTTCTTAAAGGGCACGGCTGCTGCAGGTGCATCTGTAGCGGCGGCTTCCCTTTTAGCGGCATGCGGCACCGAACCGGCGCCGACCACGGCACCGACTCAGGCACCTACCGCGGCGCCGACCCAGGCGCCCACGGCGGCTCCCACCAAGGCGCCCGAGACCACGGCGGCTCCGGCTCCTACTGAGCCCCCTGTGACCGAACCCCCCGTAACCGAGCCCCCTGTACCTGAATTCGTTTGGGAGACCGGCGTAACGAATGCGGAATCCGTTACCGGCGATCCGAACCGCACCTGGACCCTGTGGGATCCGGCCGACGAAACCAAGACGCTGCTTCGCGAAGGCCGCGGCGACATCGGTGAAAACGGCGCTGTTTCCAGCCCGGACGCCTGGTCTGCCTGGGCCGGCGTACAGGTCATGCAGGCCGGCGGCAATGCCGTTGACGCGGCGGCGGCTGTTGCTTTCGCGATCTCTGTCTGCGACCCTCAGCACTCCGGTATCGGCGGCGGCGGCTTCATGACCATGCGCGACGCCAAGACCGGTGAGTACCGCTTCATCAACTTCCGTGAAACGGCTCCCACCTACGCCCTGGACGGCAACTACTGGCCTATCTATCCGGCCAATCCCGATCAGGATCCTACGGATCCCATGAGCACTTACCGTGTTGTATCCGGCACCAATGCCAGCACCAGCGGCGGACGCGCCGTCGGCGTTCCCGGCACCGTGGCCGGCATGGCCTATGCGGTCGAGCACTACGGCTCCGGCAAGATGAAACTGGCCGACCTGATCCAGCCCGCCGTTGATCTGGCCAAGAACGGCTTCTGGATGGGCCCGACCACCAGCAGCTCTCTGGAAAGCAACTACAATAACCTGATCATGTATCCGGAATTCGGCAAGGTCTACCTGCTGGATGAAGAAACCGCCGAGAAGCTGGATCGCCCGATCTACAAGACCGGCGACAAGTTCACCAACCCCGATCAGGTCAAGACCCTGGAACTGATCCAGGAACTGGGGCCGGAAGCCTTCTACAACGGTGAGATCACCGACGCCATGATCAAAGTGATCAACAAGTACGGCGGCGTTTTCATCAAGGATGACTTTGCCAACTACACCGCGAAGGAAAAAGCGCCGGTCGTCGGCAATTTCATGGGCAAGACGATTATTTCCACGCCTCTGCCTTCCTCCGGCGGCACGACCATCTGCCAGATCCTGAACATTCTGGAAGCCTACGGCACGGATAAGCTGAAAGGCTACGGCCACAACAGCGCCATGTATCTGCACATCCTGTCCGAAGCCATGAGACTGGCTTACGGCGACCGCGGCAAGTATCTGTACGACTACGGTGAGGAAGTCGAACTGGAACGCGCCACGATGGATGCGCTGACCAGCAAGGAATATGCGAAGTTCCTGGCTACCCTGATCAAGGAAGACGCGATCATCCCGAACGATCAGGTCATCCACGATCCTTTCGAATTCGAGCATCAGGACACCGTCAGCTACTCCGTTGCCGACAAGGAAGGCAACATCGTGACCGTCACCTTCACGGTCAACGGCATCTTCGGTTCCAAGCTGATCCCGGACGGCTACGGCTTCATCCTGAACAACGAGATGGACGACTTCAACAAGAACCCGTACCATCCCGGCCACATCGCTCCCGGCAAGTATCCGCTTTCCTCCATGAGCCCGACCATCGTTCTGAACGAGGACGGCACGCCGTTCATGACGGTCGGCAGCCCGGGCGGCGCCACGATCATCGCGGCTGTTGCGCAGGCGATCCTGAACGTTGTTCTGTTCGATATGGAAGCGCAGGAAGCCGTCAACGCCCCTCGTATCAACTCCTCCCTGAGTGTTGAGAACCGTGTCGGCGCGGACGTTATGGCAGAACTGACCGCCATGGGCCACAAGGTCAATGACTGGGGCGAGTGGACGCCGAGCGCCGGTTCCAACCAGATCATCGTGTATGATAAGGACGGCAAACTGCATGCCGCGGCCGACCCTCGCCGTGACTGCAAGGCCTGGGCCTTCTGATCGAACGAAAGAGATTTTTCGTCCGGCCCGGCCGGAGTTTGCTCCGGCCGGGCTTCCCTACAGAAAAAACCGGAGAAGACGAAGCCTCGTCATCTCCGTGAAAAGAGGAAGAGTATGAAGAAATTTATTGCGTTGGCGCTGGCAGCTTTGATGCTTCTGTCTCTGGCTGCCTGCGGAAATGATCCGGCTCCCACGGCGGCGCCTACCCAGAAGGCCACGGAAACGCAGGCCCCCGCCAACAATAACACTGAGACCAAAGCCCCCGCGGCGGAAACCACTGCGGCAGAGGCCGGTGAGACCAAGAGCGGTGATATCGCGCCCGGTGAATGGGAAACCAAGGGGCTTCCGAAGATCGAGGCGAGCTGCCTTGACGGCCGTGTGGCTGTTACCAGCATCGGTCAGAGCGCGGACGTGGACGTCGTAATGAAGCAGCTCAAGAAGCTGAAGATCGACTACTACGATGCCAAGGTTATCGAAGCTTCTTCCCTGACCAGCTCTTATCCGATCCTCATCTGCGTCGTCGGCGGTTCCAGCAAGGGTCTGGGCGGTGCCGGCCTGAATGAGGACGAAGAAGCGGCCCGTGTGAAAGGCTTACTGGACAAAGCGAAAGAACTGGGAACCAAGGTCGTTATGATCCACAACGGCGGTCTGGACCGCCGCGGTACCCTGTCTGATAAATTCATCAATCTGGCCTTCCCTTATGCGACCTACGGCATTGTTCTGCTGAGCGGTGACGAAGACAATCTGATGAAGGATATTCTGGCTCTCAGCAACGTGCCTTCTGCTTTCGTGGAAAAGACCGGCGATGTTCAGACCGTTCTGAAGTGGATGTTCGGAAAATAAGACAGAGCCTCAGGGATACTGAAGGAGAAAGAATAATATGACACCCTATATGATTACCTTCTTTGTGATGGTCGGTGTCTTCATGATCGGCTGCTTTGCCCTGAAATGGCCTGTCGGCGTTTCCATGATGGCTGCAGCGGTAATCGGAGGCTTGGAGGGCATGCTGGTTCACGGAACCACTTTCTCTCAGACCATTACCGATCTGGTACGTATGATGGTGGAAGGGGAGTTCGGGTATATCGATACGATCCTGACCATCGCGTGCGCCATGATCTTCATGAAAGTCATTGAGGATTCCGGTGCTCTGGATGCCCTGTCTTCTCTGCTGATCGAAAAGTTCCACAAGGTCCCCGCCGTTCTGCTGATCCTGATCATGTTCATCATCATGTTCCCGGGCATGATCACCGGATCGTCCACTGCGGCCGTGCTTTCCGCCGGTTCCATTATGGCGCCCGTGTTGATGCTGCTGGGACTGGATAACGTGACAGCCGGCTCGGTTATTGCCATGGGCGGGATCCTGGGCATGATTGCCCCTCCCGTCAATACGGCTGCTCTGGTCATCTGCGCCGGCATCGACGTTCCGTACGTCGGCTTTACCGGTCCGCTGCTTCTGCTGACCCTGCCGCTCGCAATCCTGTTCGTGCTGATGCTCGGCCTGCCGAAGATCAAGAATCTGGATTACGAGAAATTAAAACCCGCGCTGGAAAAACAGGATGCGACCCGGAAGGAATACGGCTTCAAGATCTATATCCCGTTCCTGGTGCTGGTCGTTCTGATGATCTTCTTTAAAGTGATCGCTGCCAAGATCGGCGTGACCGATCTGGGCATGCCCGTCATCTTCCTGATCAGCGCTGCCGTCGGTCTGTTTACCGGCCGCAAGATCAATCCGCTGAAGGCGGTGCCGGCTGCGATCCGTACGGCGACCCCCGTTATGGCGATCCTGATGGGCGTCGGCATGTTCATCGAGCTGATGACGGCAACCGGTGTCCGCGGCTTCATCGTGGTGACCTGCCTGCAGATCCCGTCCGCGCTGTGGATCCTTGCCTGCTGCATCAGCATCCCGCTGTTCGGCGCAGTTTCCTCCTTCGGTGCCTGCTCCGTTCTGGGCGTACCGTTTGCCTACATCTACGGCACTTATCTGGGCGGCAACGTCGTTGTCTGTCTGGCTGCCATCTCCCTGATCGCGGCTGTCGGCGACATGATGCCTCCGACGGCGCTGGCCGGTCTGTTCGCGGCGCAGGTGACCGGTGTCAAACAGTACACCAAGATCCTGAAGAAATGTATCATCCCGATCATCATTCTGCTGATCTGGGCCGGATTTATTCTGGTCAAGTCCAAGACCTTTGCCTGGTCGGTCTTCGGTTAAAGAGAGGAGGAAGAAAATGGTCACATTTACAACGGTTATTTATCTGATCATCGCGGCGATCGTTTTTGCCAGCGTCCTCTATAACCTGATCTGCAAGGAAGAGAAGGTCGCCGACAAGATCGCGTGTGCCATGATTTTAGTCCCGCTGGCTCTGCGCCTGCTCTTGATAAAGTAGGAGGTCGGTATGAAGAAAAAAGGCTTAGTCAGCACCTGCATCATCTTGGCGGTCGCGCTTGCGCTCGCCGTTATCACCGGCATCAGCTTCAGCAAGAAGCGCAATTTCCAGGAAGATATCGTGATCGGCAGCAACGTAACGGGCGATTTCATGCTGGATGAGTACAACGAAAACTTAAAAGGCACCGTCGGTGACGTGAAGGTTTACGTCCTGAAGGGAGAAGAAGAGGGCGGCAAGGTCCTGATCTTAGGCGGCACGCACGCCAATGAGCCGGCCGGCCACATGGCGGCGATCCTGATGCTGGAACAGTTCCAGGTCAGCAAGGGAACGGTCTATATCATTCCCAATATCTGCCAGTCCGGTTTAACGCACAACGACCCTCTGGAAGGCACGCCGCAGTATCTGCACTTCACCACCAAGAACGGCGACGTGAGAACCTTCCACTTCGGTTCCCGCGCCTCCAACCCGATCGACCAGTGGCCGGATCCGGATACCTATCTGCATACCTCCGGCGACTGGACCAGTGACAAGATCAAGGAAGGCGTCCAGACGACGCAGACCCTGTCCGGCTCCGAAGTGCGCAACCAGAACCGCTGCTATCCGGGTATTAAGGACGGCACCGTGACGGAGCGCGTTTCCTACGCGGTCACAAGCATGATCAACGAGCTGAAGATCGACATGGTCATCGACCTGCACGAATCCAGCCCGGAATACGCGGTCAACAACGCCATCGTAGCCCATCAGGATGCGCTCGGCCTGGCTTCCGATACGAAGCTGGAGCTGGACGGCATTGACATCTCCATTCGTCTGGAACCGTCGCCCGCCAAACTGCGCGGTCTGACGCACCGCGAACTGGGCGACTATACCGATGCCTACGCGCTGCTCTGCGATGTCGGCAACCCCTCTCAGGGACGGTTCCGCGGCTATACGGATGAAGCGCTGGCCATCACCGGCGACGACGCCTGCTATCGGGCAGCCTATGCCATCAACGGCGGCACGCTGCTGTACGTGGATTACAGCGCCGGCAATTTCCCGCTCGCCCTCCGCGTAGCCCGTCACGTGGCGACCTGCGCCCAGCTGATCCTGTCCATGAACTTTGAGATCGACGATGCGGCCCGGGAAGTCATCGTGGATAATTTCGAGGACGCCGACATGATCGAAGAGTTCTACAACGATCTGGTGGAAGCGGACGATATCGGCCTGTGGCTGAACTGATCCGACGCTAAGAGCCGATTCTATCGGAAGAGCCCGGCAGGGTAACCTCACTGCCACGACACGAACTTTTCTCGGACCACGGTTCCAAGGGTCCTCGAAAAGTTGTGATCGGGCACGCTCGGTTTCCCTGCCGGGTTCTTTCGTCGGGAACAACAAAAACCGCCTTTCGGCGGTTTTTCTTTTCGTGGGCCATTGGGGGCTCGAACCCCAGACACCCTGATTAAGAGTCAGGTGCTCTACCAACTGAGCTAATGGCCCGCGGCGACGATGCACAATATACAACATTCCATCCGGAAATGCAAGTGTTTTTTTCAGATTTTTTAAAATATTTTAGCGGAAAGACAGCCTGTGCCGGAGGGTCAAGAAAGAACGGAAAAGAAAAAGCCGTTTATCGGCTTCCCGGCAGGAAGATGTGGAAAATTTGAAAAAATACGGCGCTGTCTTGCAGAGCCCGGGGGAAAGTGATATAGTTAAAGTGCGGTTTTTCGGACTGCTTTTTGGCGGGCCGTTAATCTTTGTTTTGCATGGGAAGTGAGAAAGATGGACTTCAGTCTGCAAAGAGCCAATCCATGGAAGCGCATGTCGGCGTTTCTGTTAGACGGGATCCTCCTCAGCATCTTGGCGGTGGGGATCGGTACTTTGCTGTCCCTGATTACAGGGTATGACTCTTATACCTCCCGCATGAACGAAGCCTTCGCGCGCTTTGAGAACGAATACGGCGTCACCTTCGATATAACGCAGGAAGAATATGAAGCGTATTCCACAGAAAAAAAAGAACAATACGATGCTGCTTACGCTGCCCTGATACAGGACGGGGAGGCTGTGGGACTTTATCAGAAGGTTGTAAATCTGATGCTCCTCATAGTCACCTTTTCCCTCTTGGCAGCGTTTTTGATTCTGGAATTTGCCGTACCGCTGTGGTTCGGCTACGGCCGTACCGTCGGAAAACGGATCTTCGGACTGGCCCTGACGACGCAGGAAGGTGTCCGGATCCGAACCGTTGCCCTCCTGGTCAGGACGCTGCTCGGAAAGTTTACGATCGAGACCATGATCCCTGCTTATGTGATCATAATGATCTTTTTCAACATGGCAGGCCTTCTCGGTACGGTTCTGCTGTTTGTCCTGGCCGTCTGTCAGCTGATCCTGTATTTCACTTCGGAAAACCGGATGCTGCTGCATGACCGCATGGCCGGAACCGTCGTGGTGGATTTCGCTTCCCAGACGATCTTTGACACACACGAAGACATGCTGGAAGCCAAGAAGAAGGCTGCTGCCGAAAAAGCGGCTCACCGGGAATGGTGAGCCTACCGATAACACATTTCACAAAAAGGAAAGAAATGCCATGAAAGTCGTTCTTGAAAACCTGACAAAAGTCTTCCCCAACCGCACGAAAGGCGGGGAGGACGTAGTCGCCGTCAACGATTTCAGCTTCGAGATCCCGGACGGCAAGTTAGTGGGTCTTCTCGGCCCCTCCGGCTGCGGAAAAAGTACCACGCTGTACATGATCTGCGGCCTGCAGAAACCCAGCGGCGGCAAGATCTTTTTCGGTGAGGACGACGTAACCGATCTGCCTCCGGAACATCGCGGGGTCGGGCTGGTCTTCCAGAACTATGCTCTGTATCCTCATATGACCGTGAAGCAGAACATCCTGTATCCGCTGCAGAACTTAAAGGGCGAGGACAAACTCTCCAAGGAAGAGATGCTTAAACGCACCGTCGAGGTCGCCAAACTGGTGCAGATCGACAACCTGCTGGACCGCAAGCCTTCGGAGCTTTCCGGCGGCCAGCAGCAGCGTGTCGCGATCGCCCGCGCGCTGGTCAAGATGCCGCGCGTGCTGCTTCTGGATGAGCCGCTGTCCAACCTGGACGCCCGCCTGCGTCTGCAGACCCGTGAAGAGATCCGCCGCATCCAGCAGGAGACCGGCATCACTACCATCTTCGTGACACATGACCAGGAAGAAGCCATGAGCATCTCCGACATGATCGTCGTGATGAAGCTCGGCGTCGTGCAGCAGATCGGCAAGCCGCAGAACGTCTACGACGATCCGGCCAACCTCTTTGTCGCGAAATTCCTCGGAACGCCGCCCATCAACGTCTTTGAGGGCGAGGTCCGCGGGGGCATGCTGTTCATCGGGGAAGACCCGGTCATGGCAGTCCGGAACGTGCCGGATCAGAAAGTATCCGTAGGCATCCGGCCGGAGGGCTTTATCCTGGATGAGCGGGGACCGCTGCACTGCCATATCAACGGCGTGGAAGTCATGGGCCGCGACGTGAGCATCGTCGCGACCAACGAAGCGTCCCTGAACCCTGTGGTCCGCTCGATCATCAGCGCGGAAAACAAGGTGGATACCTCCAGCGGAACGGTCCGCTACAGCATCAAGCCCCACAAGCTTTTCCTGTTCCATCACGAGACGGAAGAACGCATTCCTTTCGAGGTATAAGCCATGGTTGAGAGCAAAAAACAATGGAAAGCCTGGCTGTACCTGGCTCCCGCCCTGGTCCTGCTGGCGATCTTCACGGTCTGGCCGATCTTTAATACGGTTCGGATGGCCTTCCTGGAGAACTACAGCGGCTTAAAAGCGGCCGGCGGGGAGACCTTCGCGTTCGGCATAGGCAACTTTAAAAAAGTGCTGGAATACAAAAAATTCGTGAACTGTCTGAAGACGACGGCGCTGCTCTGCGTCGCCACGGTTCCGATCTCGACCCTGCTGGCACTTCTGATCTCGGTGGCTTTAAATTCCATCAAGCCGCTGCAGAGGCTCCTGCAGACCATTTTCTTCCTGCCTTACGTCACCAACTCCATCGCCATCGGCATGGTGTTCGCGGCCATGTTCAATATCGTGGGAAGTTTCCACGGCACGCAGAACGAGATCATTGCGACGGCAGGCATCGTCAACAACGTGATCGAATTCTTCGGCGGGACCGCGGTCAACTGGATCAACTCCGGTTCGTCCTACGCCGCGAACATAACGGTCATGATCATCTACATCGTCTGGAATGCGCTGCCGTTTAAGATCCTGATCCTGCTCGGCGGTCTCCAGAGCATCAACAAGCAGTATTATGACGCCGCGAAGGTGGACGGATCGACCCGCAGCCGCATCCTGTGGCGCATCACGGTTCCGCTTCTTTCCCCCATGCTGGCTTACGTTATCATCACCGGTTTTATCGGCGGCTTTAAGGAATATACGAGCATCGTCGGTATTTTCGGCGCGACTATGGGCCCGCCCGACGACGGCGGCCGCTTAAATACGATGGTCGGATTCATCTACGACGCGCTGTCCACCAACTCGCAGGGACGTGCCAGCGCGGCGGCCCTGATCCTGTTCGGCATCATTCTTGTCGTGACCCTCATCAACCTGGCGGTCAGCAAGAAGAACACGCACTATTAAGGAGGACGCCATGGCTTCGAATACGATTGCAACCATGAAAGAGAAGAACATGCAGTCCGTCAAGACCGCCAGCCAGATCGGCAAGGTCATGGCCATGATCCTGACCTACGCCTTCCTGATCGTGATGGCGATCATTGTGCTGTTCCCGTTCTACTGGATGATCAACTCCTCCTTAAAGACGCTGGATGAATACCGCCAGAGCGTGCCGACCTTCTGGCCGAAGGTGGTCATGTTCAGCAACTACGCGGAAGCTTTCAGCGCCGCCAACCTGGGACGGCTGTTCATCAACACCATGATCGTCGGTATCATTTCCACGATCCTGTCCCTGGTGATCACGGTTATTACCGCTTTCGCCTTCGCCCGTCTGGAGTTTAAAGGCAAGAATATCCTCTTTGCCGGCCTGCTGGCAACCATGATGATCCCCGGCGAGCTCTTTACCATCACGAACTATTCCACCGTCACGACCTTCGGCTGGATCAACACCTATACGGTTTTGATCGTGCCGTTCCTGGTCAGCGTGTTCTACATCTACCTGCTGCGCCAGAACTTCATGCAGATCCCGAATGAACTGTATCTGGCTGCCAAGGTGGACGGCACGAGTGACTTAAAGTATCTGTGGAAGGTCATGATTCCGCTGTCTCTGCCGACCCTGATCTCCATTACCATCCTGAAGATGATGGGTGCCTGGAACTCCTACATCTGGCCCCGCCTGGTCGCGAATGACGACGCGCACAAGCTGATCACGAACGGTCTGCGCAGCGCCTTCACCGAGACGACCGGCGACGTGAATTACCCGGTGCAGATGGCTGCCGTCGCGCTGGTTTCGGCGCCGCTGTTCCTGGTCTTCGTTTTCCTGCGCAAGTACATCATGAAAGGCGTCTCGCGCAGCGGCATCAAAGGTTAATATCTAGAATAAACATAAAGGGAGAACAAACATGAAAAAACTTTTAGCCATGCTCCTGGTCCTGGCCATGGTGATGGGTCTGGCGGCCTGCGGAGGAGATCCTGCCTCCACGACCTCCGCGCTGAACAACACCCCGGCTATCTCCCCGAGCGACAACCCCGGCGGCAACACCACGCCCGCCGCGAAAGGAAACTTCACGGTGCCTACAAACGGCTATGACGGAAGCGACGTTACCATCACCTTCTATCATACCATGGGCTCCAATCTGCATGACGTACTGGTCATCTACATCGAGGAATTCAACAAGCTCTATCCGAACATCCATATTCAGGAAGAGCAGGTCGGCGGCTACGATGACGTGCGTGACCAGATCAGCACGCAGATCACCGTCGGCAACCAGCCGAACATCGCCTACTGCTACCCGGACCATGTGGCCCTGTACAACCTGGCGAAAGCCGTTGCCACCCTGGATGATCTGATCGACTCCAAGATCGAAGTGACCCGCGCGGACGGCAGCAAGGAGATCCTCGGCCTGACCGACGAGCAGAAGGCAGACTTCATCGAAGGCTACTACAATGAAGGCCGCCAGTTCGGCGACGGACTGATGTACACCATGCCTTTCTCCAAGTCCACCGAAGTGCTCTACTACAACAAGACCTTCTTTGATGAGCACAATCTGACCCTGCCCAAGACCTGGGACGAGATGGAAGAGCTCTGCAAGCAGATCAAAGCCATCGATCCGAATTCGATCCCGCTGGGCTATGACTCCGAGGCCAACTGGTTCATCACCATGTGCGAACAGTTAAAGTCTCCGTACACCAGCGCCACCGAACCGCATTACGTATTCGACAACGATACCAACAAAGCTTTCGTGAAGAAGTTCCGCAGCTGGTATCAGAACGGTCTGATGACCACCCAGACCATCTACGGCGCCTACACCTCCGGCCTGTTCGTGGCGGAGAGCGGCACCCGCAGCTACATGTCCATCGGTTCTTCCGCCGGCGCAACGCACCAGCGTCCGACCGCGGTAGACGGCGTGTATCCGTTCGATGTCGGCATCACCACCATCCCGCAGGCGGATGCCTCCAATCCGAAGGTCATCTCTCAGGGCCCGAGCGTCTGCATCTTCCAGAAGTCCAATCCGCAGGAAGTCGTTGCCTCCTGGCTCTTCGTGAAGTTCCTGACCACCAGCGTGGAATTCCAGGCGGAATTCTCCATCGCTTCCGGTTATGTGCCGGTCTTAAAGTCGGTGCAGACGGTTCCTGCCTATGCGGACTTCCTGAACAAGGCTGACGGCGGCAGCCATATCTCTGCTCTCAGCGCCAAGGTCTGCCTGGAGCAGGTGGATGCCTACTACACCTCCCCGGCCTTCAACGGTTCCTCCCGGGCCCGTACCGAGGTCGGCAAGCTGATGTCCAAGTGCTTCTCCTCCCCGGCTTCCAATGAAGACAAGATGATCGCGGATGCCTTCGAGGATGCTGTCGACGAGTGCGAGTACGGTCAGTAATCAGGCGCTTTGAAGCCTGCACAGTAAAGGATTAGTTATGAAAGGATCCAAGTTTTTTACGCTGCTTCTGGCGCTGATCCTTCTGGCGGGTCTTACGGCCTGCCAGAAGGATCCGGCGGTCCCGACGGGCGGACAGGAGAGCACGGCACCCGCAGTGACCGAAACGGAAGCGGCGCAGCCGTCCCAGACGGAATCTGCCTTTGTCTATACCGATTATGTAGGGCAGCTGAAGCTGGATGAGCGCTCGTCGACCTTAAAGCAGACAGTTACCGTCAAGACCTACGTGGACGGCGATACGACCCATTTCTTCGTGCCGGAATCCGTAGCGGAAAACGGTGTTCTGAAAGCACGCTATCTGGCCGTCAATACCCCGGAAAGCACCGGCAAGGTGGAAGAGTGGGGCAAGACCGCTTCCAACTTTACCCGTTCGAAGCTTTCCACCGCGGCGGCGATCCTCGTGGAATCGGACGACGGAAACTGGAACGTGGACTCCACCGGCGGCCGCTGGCTGGTCTGGGTCTGGTATAAACCGACGGCAGATGCCGACTGGCGGAATCTGAATGTGGAGCTGCTTCAGAACGGTCTGGCAATTGCGTCTTCCTCGGCGAACAATCGTTACGGCAGCATCTGTACCGCGGCGATCGCCCAGGCCAAGACCATGAAGCTGGCGATTTATTCCGGCGAGAAGGATCCGGATTTCTATTACGGCGATGCCCGCGAGATCACCCTGAAGGAACTGCGCCTGAAAGCGGCGGATTTCAACGGCGACAAGGTCGCTTTTGAAGGCGTCGTGACCCGAAACTACAACAACTCCATCTATGTGGAGGATCTGGATCCGGAGACCGGTCTGTATTTTGGCATGACGGTCTACCTGGGCTACGGTCTGTCCGGCGAAGGGCTGGAGATCCTGAATGTGGGCAACCGCGCCCGTATCGTGGGAACCGTTTCCTATTATGAAGCGGGCGGGACCTATCAGGTGTCCGGTCTGACCTACCGGGCCATGAAGCCGAACGATCCGGGCAATATCCAGAAGATCAGCGAGGGCAATGCGGCGGCCTACGTTCCGACAGATCCCGCGACGTTCAACGGACGTTTCACGATCGTGGATGAAGACGGTACGTCTCAGGTTTATAACTATGCCGAACTGGTGATGGATACCAGCATTTCCATGCAGGGACTCCGCGTCGTTTCGTTCGAGACGACCACGAAGGAGGACAGCTCCTCCTACGGCGCCATGACGCTTATGTGTGTCGGTGAAGACGGCACGGCGGTGCAGCTTCGCACATCCCCGCTGCGGCATGAAGACGGCTCGCTCGTGACCGGCAGCGAATACAAAGGCCATACGCTGGATGTTCAGGGAATCGTCGGCGTATTTAACGGAAATTATCAGATCAAGCTTTTTACGCTGAACGACATTACGATTGTCAACTGATCGGAGAAAAGGAGAATCAGTTCTATGAAAAAAGTATTTGCGCTGCTTGCAGCGCTGACCCTTATCCTCAGCCTGCTGGCCGCCTGCGGCACGCAGGCGAATGAAACCACGCCGGCGCCGACCCAGGCTCCGACCGAAGCGCCTACGGAAGCCCCTACGACCGCCCCTGCGACGGACGATCTGGCAGCGGCGAAGGATTATATCTTTGCGATGTACAACAGCAAGGCGCTGGCGACACCTGCCGATTATCAGGTGACGTCAGTTGTAGCGATTGCCGGTGTGAGATATGAAGTCAGCTGGTCTGTCGAGATTACCTCCGGTCCGGCGGACGGCGTCAAGGTCGGCGCGGCCGAGAACAATCAGGTTACGATCGACGTAAACGAGAAGACCCCGGAAGACGTCGCCTACAATCTGGTAGCGACGGTCAAGGATGCGGCCGGCAAGACGGCTACCACCTCTTTCCCGCACACCATCCCGGCCTACAAGGAATTTACCTGGGATGAATACGTTGCGGCCAAGGAAGGCGATACCGTTGTGGTGAAAGGCGTGATCAGCGCGACCATGTCCAAGACCCGCGGCAATTCCGCCAACTGCCTGTATCTGCAGGATGCCGACGGCGGCTACTATGTTTACAACATGGCTGATGACCCCGATGCCGCCGGCTATGTACCCGGCATGACGGTCCGCGTGACCGGCTCCCGTTCCACCTATTCCGGAACCTATGAGATCATGAATGCTTCCGTCGAAGTGCTGGAAAACGGTCCCGCCGAGCTGGAAGTCGTGGATCTGACTGATCTCTATGCGAATGCGGCTTCCCTGAAGGATGCCGAGCTGACCAAACTGCAGGCCAAGCTTGTAACGGTCAAGGGTGTGGAAATCACCGGTCAGGATACCGGCAGCGGCTACTACAAGTTCAAACTGGGCAGCCTGGAGAGCTATGCCCGCATTTCCTCCTCCGTCTGCCCGCTGACCAAGGAAGAGCAGACGCAGTTTACCACCGCGCACGGCGAGCACCTGGGCTGGATCGCGAACGTGACCGGCGTCCTCTGCGTGTATGACGGCGCCTTCTATGTAACGCCCGCCACGGTCGATGCATTTGAATACGTCGGTCTGCCGGAGAAGAGCGATGCGGAAAAAGTCGCCTATGAAGCCGATCTGATCGTGATCCCGGAAAAGATCACCGAAGATACCGCGGTTGCGGTAGGCAACGTCGGCCAGAGCTATGAAAGCGTTGCGATCGCTTTCTCGGCTGACAACGAGTGCGTGGCAGTAGAAGACGGCAAGCTGATCTTTACCTGCCCCGATGCGGATACCGAAGTGACAATCAAAGCAGTTCTGACCAGCGGCGCCGAAGTTCTTGAGAAGGAATTCAAGGTCCTGGTCGAAGCGGCTGCGACCGACGTCTATGTGGCGGAGATCGTGGACGCGCCTGTTGCCGGCGAAGCCTACAAGCTGGTCCTGTTCCAAAACATGGCCGGCGGCGTGTTCTACTTCAACGGCGAAGCCTCGGGCGACCGTTATCTGGCGACCACTGAAAAGGCTGACAAGGCCGTCGATGTGTTCCTGGAAGAAGCGGAAGGCGGTTACAAGCTGTACTTCCTGAACGGCGAAGAGAAGACCTATATCGAGATCGGTCTTAATGAAAACGGCAAGACGGCCGCTCAGCTGAAAGCCGAAAGCGAACTGGTCGCCGTCTGGAATGAAGAGTTTGGCACCCTGTTCTGCGACGTGAACGGCACGAATTATTATCTGGGCGCTTACAATGCGTATACGACCATCAGCGTTTCCGACAGCAAGTACATCAGCGGCGAGAACGCGGCCAACATCGGCATCTCGCAGTTCCCTGCTCATCTGTGCAAGGTCGCTCCTGCCCAGTACAAGAACAACATCGTGGAAGCACCGGAAGCCGACAAGGCTTACAAGCTGGTTCTGTTCCAGAATGCGGCCGGCGGCGTGTTCTATTTCAACGGCGAAGCCTCGGGCAATCGGTATCTGGGAAGCACGGAAAAGGCTGACAAGGCTGTTGACGTGTTCCTGGAAGAAGCGGAAGGCGGCTTCAAGCTGTACTTCCTGAACGGCGAAGAGAAGACCTATATCGAGATCGGCCTGAACGGCGATGGCAAGACCGCAGCGATGCTGAAAGCGGAGAGCGATCTGGTTGCTGCCTGGGATGCGGACGCCAAGACGCTGATGACCACGGTCGATGGCACGAATTACTATCTCGGCTCCTACAAGACCTATACGACCTTCAGCGTATCGGATGCGAAGTACATCAGCGGCGAGAACGCGGCGCAGATCGATATCTCGCAGTTCCCGTCCCGTCTGGTGGAGCTGGAGCTTGTCAAGACCGACACGAAGGTCGTGGAAGAGCCGGAAGCCGACAAGGCTTACAAGCTGGTTCTGTTCCAGGCCCTGGCCGGCGGTACCTTCTACTTCGACGGAGAGGCCAGCGGCGACCGCTATTTAAGCTCCACGGACAAGCTGTCCAAGGCGGTCGACGTCTTTTTGGAAGCGGTGGAAGGCGGCTTTAAGCTGTACTTCATGAACGGCGAAGAGAAGACCTATATCGAGATCGGCCTGAACGGCGATGGCAAGACCGCGGCGATGCTGAAGGCGGAGACCGATCTGGTTGCTGTCTGGAATGCGGATGCCAAGACGCTGATGACCACGATCGACGGCACGAATTACTATCTCGGCTCCTACAAGACCTACACGACCTTCAGTGTATCGGATGCCAAGTATATCAGCGGCGAGAATGCGGCGCAGATCGATATCTCGCAGTTCCCGTCCCGCCTGGTCCTGATCGAAGCGGAATAATCAACACACTCATCCAAAAGGCCGGCCCTGGCGTATGCCAGAACCGGCCTTCTTTTATTGCCTCAGACATGCTGGATCAGCAGGCCTGTGCCGTTACAGCTGTGTTTCTTCCTGATACGGCAGGACGGCGATCTCCAGGTTGCCGTTTTTCGTCCGAAGTTCATCGATGAAGGCTTTTTCCTCCGAAGGATCCTTCATCTGGATCTTGAAGGAAAGACGGAACATGGAACCCATGCCGGTGGTCTTGACGCCGGCCTTTTCCACGCTCTTTAAATAGTGCGAGAAGGTATCGTCAAAGACGTCGGTGTAATCCAGCGATTCGGGGATCGTGATGCGGAGCGTCATTTCCGGCGCCCGGTTTTTATGTTCAAAGATCGGCAGGCTGGAGACCAGTGCGTAGATGAAAGCCATCCCCAGCAGGATCACCACGCCGTAGCCCAGATACCCCATGCCGAAGGCGATGCCGGAGCCCATCGTGATCAGGATCGCGGCCAGCTCGTCGGAAGAGCCCTGCGCGGAACGGAAGCGGATGAGACCGAAGACGCCGCCGCCGATGGCAACGCCGGCTCCGATATTCCCCTTTACAAAAGTCACGACAGCCGCGATCACAAAGGGCAGGATCGCTGTCACGAAGAAGAAGCGGGGGGTGGAGCGGATACGGAAGCTCATGATCCAGGCATAAAGGAAGCCGGAAATCAGGGCGGCGGCCGCCATCAGGAAGAACTGAGCCGCGGTAACGGTGGAAGCATAAATGGAATCGAACATGATTTTTATCCTTTCTGCAGGTTCAGCTGCGCTGCATTCAATATTTGCTGACGGTAAGCGGCTCCGTATTTGGAGAAGCTTGCCCGGTAGATCTTTCCTTCGGAGAGGATAGAGGTGAGCCACAGCGGCATGGCCTGCTGCACTTTGATCTCCAGGATCGAATAGCCCGGGGGAAGCAGCAGCGTGCCATCCATGGAGACTTTCAGATCCAGATCCTTCGTCCGGTAGCGCGGCGCCTCGTCGATGGTGAGGCGCAGGTCGCCGTCCGGTTCAAAGTATGCGGTCCTGTCGTAGATGATCAGGCAGGCCGGCACCAGCGTTTTATAGTAATCCCGGAAGTATACGATCTCCCGGTTGATCTGGCCGCCGGCGCAGATATCGCCGAGGCCGTCGAAAAAGCGTTTGACCAGCGGGATGGTCGTGGAGACCCGGCGTTTATAGACGATCCCTTCCGTCTTGCGCTTGAGCTCCAGGAAGACCGGAGACTCGTCCGTGGCGAGGCCGTAGGAGCGCAGCCGGATCTTTTCCTTAAACGGCGGCTTCTCGATCGAAGCCCGGATCAGCCGGTAGTCGGGGGTGTCGTAGTAAAGAGAAGCGATCGACGTTTTGCCGAATTCATCCACCTCCATGTGGCCTTTGATCCGTTCCCGGAAGAAAGCGGCCTGTTCGGGGCTTAAAATGTATTTCAGCTCGTAGCGCTTCATCACGACGATGGGGTTGGCAACCTGAGACACGTTTCTCACCCCCGTCTACAGGAAGAGCTGCAGGATAAAGCGGCCGTCCTCCACCTTCGCGCTGACGCGTCCGCCGATCTGACGGACCGCATCCTTCACAAAGGAGAGTCCCAGACCCGCGCCGGGCCTATCTTCCGCATTGGCTAAGCGGATAAAGCGGTCGAAAACGTTGTCGCAGCTTCCGTCCGGCAGCGTGCAGTCGTTGGAGACGGTCAGGATGATGCGTCCTTCGTGTTTTTCGCTCCGGATCAGCGCGTCGCTGACGGCAAATTTGCCGATGTTGTCCAGCAGTTCATCCGCGATCCTTTTTAACGCTTCCGGATTGGCATTGATCGTGATCCCCTCGGTCCATTCCGCGGTAAGACGGATGCCAGCCGTTTCGAGAGCGGAGGCCGCTTCCGAAGCCGCCGTCTCAAAGACGGTGCTCAGGGAGCAGTTCTCGCTCGGCGCGCTTTCGTTAAAGAGCGCCAGATTGCCCAGATTTCGGTTCAGATCCGCCATACGGCTGACCTGACGGTGGATGGAGGAGGTATAGTCGGACGGACCGTTTTCCCGCTCGATCAGCTCGGTATCCGCCCGGATGACGGTCAGAGGGATCTTGAACTCCTTTTCCGCCTCCAGAATGAACTGCCGCTGTTTGCGGTCCGCATCTTCCAGCGGCTTGAACAGCCGTTTGCTGATATAGGTCAGGAAGAGGAAGCTGATCAGCAGTCCGAAGACCATTCCGATCAGGGAGATGATCAGGATCCGGTAGGAGGGGGTCAGCTCGCGCCCCTCATCGATCACGGTCACAAAGACCGAATCGCCTCTCGTATAGCAGCGGTAGCGGTAGGTTCCGTGCGTCCAGCCGGTCACGTCATTTTTCTTGCTCTCGCTTTTCAGTGACTGTGCCCAGGCAAGGGCTTCTTCTTCCGAGACAGCGGCGATCTGATAGACGGTCAGCTTCGCGTCGCCGTCTTTCCCGAAGCGCACCGTGAAATAGCGCAGACTGAAGCCGGTTTCGGGAGAATCCGGCCCCATGGGACCGAAGCCGTTCGGCGAGAAGGGAAGGGTGGAAAAATCGCCCGGAGCGGTTCCTCCTGCGGAGCCGGGCATCTGAGGCGTTTCCTGCGCAAAGTCGGGTGCTTCGTTCTTTTTCTCGGAGAAGCGCCCTTTGTTTTCGGCGAGCATTGCCGTAATGGCATCTGCGTCCGCTGCCGCCATGGTGAAGTTTGTGACATTGATAATGCTCAGGATCAGCAGCAGCAGGATGAACACCGCCAGCATGGCATAGAGGACAAATTTTCTGCGGACTTCTCTCATGAGATCACCGCCTTTCCAAGGGTCAGATTCATAGTCTCCCGAATCTTTTCTTCCAGTTCTTCGGGAGAGAAGGGATAGGAGAGAAACGCTTCTTCCGGAAGATTCTCCCGGAAGGCATTCTTTTGTTTTTTATCATTCAGCAGCAGAATGAGCCGGATGCCTTCGTTTTTCAGAAAGCGGATCAGGCCGGCTGTGTCCAGCCGGGGCAGAGCGGCATCGGCAATGATCAGATCCGGACTCCCGCTCAGCTGGGAAAGCAGCTGGGGACCGTCAAAGGCCGTCAGGACTTCCCGTCCTTCGGTCTGAAGCAGTCTGGAATAGCACAGCAGAAGGTCCCGTTCTGCGCTGGCGAAGAGCAGTTTCATGAGGCTGCCTCCTTTCCTTTTGAGTTGTTTTTATTGTAATGAATCGGGGAATGAAAATCAATTCGGCTGTGTGAAGATTGTGTGAAGCGGGGGAAAAGAATGTGTGAAATGACGACCAGAGCGGACATGCTGCCCATGCGTCGCTGCCACGATAAAACTTTCCCTGCCCGTTCGGAGACCTTCCTGAACAGAATTGATAATGTCAGGTCTCCTCAAAGGGCAGGGAAAGTTTATTCGGGCGCGCTCCGCATGTAAAAAAAGGAGAGTGCCATAAGAAGAATATGATTAACTTTGTTCCCGTATCTTCCGGTAGGCTTCCCGGTCGGTCCGGTTTACGGTAAGAGGGGAGATGGAGATGTGGCCGTTCATGACCACGTCCAGGTCCAGTTCCGGGTTGAAGGTTCCCGGCCAGACGGAATAGCCGACGGCCTGCAGCAGGTCGCCGCCGCGGCTTTCGTAGCGGTCGCGGTAGTACGGGCCGGCCTGCCGGGTCCAGTAGATGGTGCCGTCGGCGGGCGGCGCGATGTTGATGTTTAAAAGATCGGCGGCTTCCAGCAGCCGGTTTTTTTGTATATAGTCCCAGACGCGGTCCAGGCCGCTGCCGACGCTCGGAAAGCCGTCCGGACTGGTGGAGAAGGCGATGGCTTTCTTTCCGGAGTAGGCCGCCTCGAAGATCGCGCCGCAGGTCGCGGAGTAAACGATGTCCCAGCCGACGTTGAAGCCCCGGTTGATGCCGGAAAAGACGAGATCGTAGTCCAGAAAGAGTCCGGCGTCCGCTACACGGATGCAGTCGGCCGGCGTGGAGCCGACTGCCCAGGCGGGAATTCCGTCCGGGAAATCGACCTTGATCACCGGGAACGGCGCGTGGATGTCGATGCTCTGGCTCTTGGCGCTCTGCTCGATGAGCGGCGCGACGACCGTGACCTCGCCGAGCTTTTTCGCCCAGGCGGCCAGGATCTCGATGCCTTCGGAATGGATGCCGTCGTCGTTCGTGATCAGGATCTTCATAACCAGCCCTCGTGGGTGCGTTTGTATTCGCCGAGCATTTCGTCCGCTTCGCGGATCAGGGCTTCGGCCTCTTCCCAGCTGTAGACGGTGGCGCCGGCGGCTTTGTCGTGACCGCCGCCGTGGTAGCGGGACGCCAGCTCCTGCACGGTGATGAAGCGGGAGCGAAGACGCACGCGGATGGAACCGTCGCCGTTGTCAATGAAAGCCAGCCAGATCAGATAGTTCTTGATGGAGTCCAGATAGCCGATGGTATTGCTGGCGGCTTCCCGGTCCAGACCGAAGCGATTCTGCATTTCCTGCGTTACGAACAGATACGCGACGCCGTTTTCGGTGCGCTCCATGTTTTCATAGACGTAGGCAGCATATTTGAACTGCTCGTAGTCCTCCAGATTCAGGTGCGCGAACAGGGTCTCCGTGTCGATGCCGGTGTCCAGCAGCACGCCGGCCAGGCGCAGGGTCTCGCCGGTGACGGAGGGGAAGCGGAAGCGGCCGGAGTCCGTTACCATGCCTGCGTAGAGCGGGAGAGCGGCTTCCTTCGTCATTGTCAGCTCATCCGCAAACTGCCGGTAGAAATCCACGATCATCTCGCAGGCGGAGGAGCGTTCCTCCTCGACCCAGGAAATGTCTCCGTAGGGCTTGTCGTCGATATGATGGTCGATCTTGATCAGTTCGCGGCCGAGCTCAAACTTTTTGTTGGAGATGCGGTCCTTTGTTCCCACGTCGACCACGATGACCAGCGCGTCTTCATAGAAGGCATCGGGCGGTGTTTCATCGTCCGGGCCGAGGAAGGCCAGATAGGCGGAAGCGTCCTCGCTGACCAGACGGATGTCCTTGTCCGGGAAGCTGGCCCTTAGGAGCGCGGCAAGTCCGTGCGTGGAGCCGATGGCGTCCCCGTCCGGCCGGATGTGGCGCGAGATCACGATCTTATCGTATGCTTTGATCTTATCCAGGATCTGCTGCTTGATGCTTTCGTTCATCGGTGCTGTCTCCTTTTTGAGTCTGTGCGGGAAATGTCCGGCTCGCGTCGCTCTTTATCTTCCTGCCTCAATAATTTTGTCCAGGTCTGCCAGCAGGGCGTAGACTTCTTCCTTGTTCTTTAGGGTGCAGCCGCAGGCCTTGGCATGGCCGCCGCCGCCGTATTTCACCGCGACCGGCTGGATCGTGTAGCGGCTGGAGCGAAGCTCTGTCAGGATCCCATCCGGACTTTCGGTAAAGTTCGCCCAGATATCGATCCCCTTTAAGTCGCTCATCACGCCGACCATGCCGCGGGATACGTCGAAGATGCCCATCTGCATCGCTTCGATCTCTTCCTTTGAATTGTAAAGGTAGGCGGTGCCGCCGGCAGAGTATTGAATTTTCAGGGCAAAATGAGCCCGCTTCTGCACTTCCTCGACGGTGGAAGCGTAAAGGTTCCGGTAGAGCTCGTTCGTGTCGAGGCCCTGCTCCAAAAGCGCGGCGGCGAGACGCAGCGTGCGCGGCGAGGTGGAATCGTAGCGGAAGCGGCCGGAGTCCGTCACCATGCCCAGATACAGCGGCAGGGCGGAGCGGGGAGAAAGCGTAAGGCCGCTTTCCAGCGCAAAGTCCGTGAGCAGGCCGCAGGCGCTTTCAAAAGACGGATCCGAAATGTCTACCTGCGCGATCTTCTCCTGAAAGAGGTGATGATCGAAGCGGACTGTGGCAGCCGCCTGTTCCCAGCGGGGATCATAGATCATGGATCTTGCGCCGCAGTCCAGGATGATGCAGAGCGCGGAGGGGAAGACCTCATCCGGCACTTCTTCCGGCGCGCTGTCCGGAAGAAAAGAAAAGCGTGCGGCGGAATCGCCGACCATCCGGATAGTTTTTCCGGGGAAGTTCTCTTCGAGCAGGTTCTTCAGGCCTGTCTGCGAACCCACGGCGTCCCCGTCCGGCATCGCGTGGCGGTGCAGGATCACGGTATCGTACTGTTGAATGAGGCTCAGCGCCTCCCGGTATAAAGCGTTCATACAAAATGCCCCAGCAGATAGTCTTTCGTGTTATGGGAAGGATCCTCCAGCACGTCTTCCAGCATGGCTTTCAGCAGCTCGCCCATTTCCGGGCCCGGCCGGATCCCCGCGGCAATGAGATCGCTGCCGCCCACGGCCAGATCCTTCAGACTTAAGGGATCCCTGTTCTTTAAAATCTCATGATATGCCTCAACGGTTCCTTGAAAGCGCGGAGCGAATTCCTGATGGGAAAGAGGTCCCTTCCCCTGATTGTCCGCCTGAATAAAGGTCAGAAAATCCGGGAAAAGATCTTCCCCGACCCGGCCGATGAGCCGGCGCACGTTGGGCAGTGTGGGGCTCACGCGGATATCATGCACCTCGACCAGATGCGTCACCTGCTCGACGGTTTTATTATCGTAGCGGTATTCCCGAAGAAAATCCGCCGCGTAGACGGCGCTTAAGGCCGGATGCCCCTTGAAATGATCGATGCCCCGTTCATCCGTCCTGCGGGCTTCGGTCTTGCCGGCATCGTGCAGGAGAGCGGTCAGGCGCTGCAGCAGCGTCGGCGGCGTCGCTTTTAAGACTTCCAGCGTATGGTGTCCCACGTCATAGATGTGGAAGGGAGAATGCTGCGGCGTAGCCAGCATTTCATCAAAGCGAGGCATAATGACGGATGTGATGCCCGCATCGGCCAGGATCTCAAAATGGTCCGGATGGTCGGAAAGCAGGAGCTTGCTGATCTCATCCCGGATCCGTTCTTTGCTGACCATGGTCAGGCGCGGCGCCAGTTTTCGGATAGCGGCAAACGTCTCCGGGTCGATCCCGAAGCCGAGCTGGGCGCTGAAGCGTACGGCGCGCAGCATGCGCAGGGCATCCTCGGTAAAGCGTTCCACGGGGTTTCCCACGGCGCGGATGATTCCGGCTTTTAAGTCCTCGGTGCCGCCGAAGAGATCGATCAGTCCATTCCGCGGCGAATATGCCATAGCGTTAACGGTGAAGTCGCGGCGGGAGAGATCTTCCCGAAGAGAAGAGACGAAGCTCACGCTGTCCGGATGGCGGCCGTCCGTATAGGTGCCGTCGCTGCGGTAGGTCGTGACTTCAAAACCGTCCCGGCCGAGCATGACCGTTACGGTGCCGTGCTGGATCCCCGTGGCGACGGTACGCCGAAAAAGCTTCTGCACGGTCTGCGGAAGCGCGGACGTCGTAATATCCCAGTCCCCGGGCTTTCGGCCGAGCAGACTGTCACGTACGCAGCCGCCGACGATATACGCCTCATAGCCGGCTTCCTGCAGCGTGTTCAGAATACTTTCCGCCTTGGGCGGCAGGGTGATCTTCATAAGCGGAGATTTCCTTCCCTCACAGAATCAAGTGAGTCGGATCCGATCTGCGGACTGAGGGACTCGAACCCTTACACCTCTCGATACAGGAACCTAAATCCTGCGCGTCTGCCAATTCCGCCAAGTCCGCGATAAAAAGAAAACGCCTTGCGGTCACAAGGCGATTCGTGTGCGTTAGAGGATTCGAACCCCCGACCTTTTGGTCCGTAGCCAAACGCTCTATCCAGCTGAGCTAAACGCACCCGTTCCAACGGAACGCTCCATATCATAGCGCGTCGGCCCTGGCTTGTCAAGTATTTTTCCAAAGATTCCGGACAGATTTTGTAATATTTCAAAGTCAGACGTCAAAAAGGCTTTGACCTTCTTTCTATTTATGTGATATAATATCCCGGTGTCTTTTAGGAGGATCATTATGGCAAGAGATTGTGACAATACATCCTGTACCCGTGAGAGCTGCGAGGGCTGCCCCTCAAAAAGCGATCCCGTCGATTTTTCCGCTCCCGTGAACGGGCAGAGCCGCATTGCGCACGTGATCGGCGTGATGAGCGGCAAGGGCGGCGTCGGAAAGTCTTCCGTGACAGCGATGCTGGCGGTGGCGCTCCGCCGGCAGGGATATGAAGTCGGTATTCTGGATGCGGATATCACGGGGCCGTCGATCCCGCATCTGTTCGGTGTCAGCGATATTCCCGGTGCAACGGCCGACGATATGCTGCCTGCGGTAACGGAAACCGGTATCAAGATTATTTCTGTCAACCTGCTGCTGGAAGATACTTCCAGCCCCGTCATCTGGCGCGGCCCGGTGCTGGGCTCCGTGATCCGTCAGTTCTGGACCAATGTGATCTGGGGCGAGCTGGATTATCTGCTGGTGGATATGCCTCCCGGAACGGGTGACGTACCGCTCACGGTTTTTCAGGCGCTTCCGCTGGACGGCGTGATCCTGGTCAGCTCTCCGCAGAGTCTGGTGAACATGGTGGTCGGAAAAGCCTGGGGGATGGCAAAAATGATGAATATTCCCGTGCTGGCCGTCATAGAAAATTTCAGCTATGTCGAATGTCCGGACTGCGGGAAAAAGCTCTTTGTGTTCGGGGAAGGGAAGACGGAAGCCTGGGCCGCGGCGCATGCGGTGCCTTTCGCTTTAAAGCTTCCGATGGATCCGTCGGTCAGCGCCTACGGAGATGAAGGAAAGATGGAACGCTATCCCGGCCGGATGATGGAAGCGGTGATTCCTTTTTTGAGGTAGTTTTTTGTGAGTAAACGGATATTGAGACACGGCACCGCGCTGCTTCTGATGACGGTGCTGTTCATTTCTTCCCTGCTGACGCCCGTCACGGCGCAGGCGCAGGAGATACAAAGAAGCCGGACCGGGATCGGACGGGAGGATCACGCCTTCGTGGAAATGCCGGGCTTTATCAAGCCGGCGGAACCGTCGATCCACGGTGCGATGGCGATCCTGGTGGAACTGAATTCCGGAACGATCCTGTATGCCAAAAATATCAATCAGCGGACTTATCCGGCCAGCACCACGAAAGTGATGACCGCGCTTCTGGCACTGGAAAATCTTCAGCTGGACGATACCCTGCTGATTTCCTACAATGCCACGCATGATCTGATCTCCGGCGGCTTTGACGGACGTTTTCTGGAGGGGCAGGTCTTTACGATCGAGGAAGCGCTGTACGGTCTCTGCCTGGATTCGGTCAATACTCTGGGCTATGCGCTTGCGGAGAAAATGGACGGAGACGTTCCGTCTTTTGCCGCCCGGATGAATGCCCGCGCGGCGGAGCTCGGGGCTCTGTTTACGTCCTTTACGAATCCGCACGGTCTGAACGATCTGGATCATCTGACCACGGCTTACGATATGGCGAAGATCCTCTGGGGAGCGATCGAGCTGGACGATTACCGGCGCATCGCCGGGACCGACCGGTATAACTGCGGAGAACTGAAAAGCGGACAGGTCATGAATTTCAGCCATACGCTGCGCCTGCTGCATCCGGAAAATTCCTGGTATGATTCCCGTGTTGTCTGCGGCAAGACCGGCTGGACCGAAGATGCCCACTTCTGTCGGGCGGTCTACGCCACGAACGGAGAACTGGATCTGATCTGTGTGGTCTTCAATTCCAACGGCGCGGACAATGTGGATTCCGACGTGAAAGGGCTGCTGGATTACGGCTTCAACAACTTCTCGCTGAGAAAAATGCCGGTTTTCGGCAACGGCAGCGTGCTGGGCGGCGTTATTCAGGATGAGAACGGAAAGGATCATACCATTCATTTTGCCGTCGGAGAGGGAAGAGTTTTAAACGGGAGCGTCGTTCTGGTCCCGAATACCTATGCGAATCTGCCCTGGACGCTGGATCTTTGCCTGGATGACGGAAACCTGAAGGGATATGCTTCTCTGGGCGGCGTGGCGCTGGTGGAATATCCGCTGATCCTGAAGCTGCCGGAAGAAACCACCAAGAGCAATTATTTCCCGACGGCGGTCCTGACGGTCGAAGAGCAGGAATCGGCGAATCCGTCAACGGAAAACAACCCGGCTGTGTCTTCGGAGAGGCCTGCGGATCAGGTCACGGAAACAGCGGCGGCAGATCCGACCAATCAGACGGCCGGGGCATCGCTGCTGCCGGATCGGAACGAGCCGCAGGAACCGGGGGCGTTCGGCCATAATCTGCTGACGCTGGCTTTGATCATTTGTGCCGCGTTTTTTGTCCTTTGTCTGGTCGCCCTTCTCTTTACCCTGGGGCAGAACAGAAGACTTCGGAAACGGGTAGACCGGCGGAATGCCCTGAAGAAAGACACATGAAGAAAGAAGTATTGCAGATCCGATATCTGACCGAAGATGCCGAGCCGCTGACCTATGTGGAGGGAAAATCCGACTGGATCGACCTGCGGGCAGCGCGGGAAGTGCATTTTGAGAAGGGGCAGTTTCAGCTGATCCCGCTCGGGATCGCCGTGAAGCTTCCCGAAGGCTACGAGGCGCATGTGGCGCCGCGCAGCAGCACGTTTAAAAATTTCGGCCTGCTGCAGGTGAACGGCGTCGGCGTCGTGGACGGATCCTACTGCGGCGACAACGACGAGTGGTTTGTTCCGATGCTGGCGACGCGGGAAGTGACGGTCCGCAAGGGCGACCGGATCTGTCAGTTCCGGATCATGAAAAACCAGCCGCCGCTGGAGTTTAAGGCGGTCGATCATTTGGACGGAGAAGACCGGGGCGGCTTCGGCAGCACGGGGATCCGCTAGAAGAGAAGAACTGAAAAAGGAAAGGGCCTGTGCCGCGGCACAGGCCCTTTTGGTATGGAGGCGAAGCCTTATTTCATCGACAGTACGCCCATCGGGCAGGTGCTGACGCAGGCGCCGCACTGGATGCAGGCATCCCGGTTGATGGACCAGTCGCCGTCCACGGTGATGGCGCCCATCGGGCAGGCACCGGCACAGGCACCGCAGAAGATGCAGCCTTCGCCAAACTGAACGCCGGATTCCCCGGCAGCAGCTTCGGCCGCCGGCGCGGCAGCTTTCGGCGCGGGAGCGGCAGGAACCGTTTCTTTCGCGACGGGAGCCGCTTCGGGCGCCGCCGTCTTGCCGTCCAGGTCACCGATGCGCAAGGTCTTCTTCGGGCAGTTCGCCACGCAGATGCCGCACCAGACGCACTTCTCGCGGTCGACGGTCCAGCTCTTTGACGCGCGGTCCACCGTGATGGCTTCCATCGGGCACTTGCGCATGCACATGCCGCAGTAGATGCAGTCAGGCCCTAAGATGACGCCGGTATCCCAGTCGTTCTTCGCCTGCGGGATCAAACCGGAGAGGAGAGCGGGAAGGGCTTTTTTCACGGATTCGGGCGCTTTAGCGCTTTCAGCCGGTAAATGCTCGGCCTTCGGCTCAGAATCGCTCTGAGGGGCCTTTACGGGCGCTGCAGGGGCAGCCGGGGCAGCGGGAGCAGCTTTCACCGGCTCGGAAGGAGCAGGCGCGGCCGGAGCAGCCGGCGCGGCGGCTTTCTCAAAGCGGGACGGCGTATTCTCGTCCACGTCGCCCATCGAAAGCGTCTTCTTCGGGCAGCCGCTGACGCAGGCACCGCAGCGGATGCAGGCATTCCGGTCGATCTCCCAGGTCTTCGCGGCGCGGTCTACGGTCAGAGCGCCGACGGGGCACTTCTTCGCGCAGAGCGTGCAGAATACGCAGTCGCCGCCCATGATGACGCCCTGTGCCTTCGGTTCCTGGAAGGAGAGCGCTTTCTTCGGGCACTTCGTGATGCACTGTCCGCACTGGACGCATTCGTCGTAGTTGATGGTCCAGCTCTTTGTCGCACGGTCTACGGTGATGGCGTTCTCCGGGCAGTTGCGCGCGCAGAGTCCGCAGTAGACGCAGTTCGCCTTGTCCAGCGTGACGCGGCCGGCAACCTTCTGCTTGATGCGGGAGCCCGTCACGATCAGATCCTTCGGATCCTCCGCGACCATGTGGTAGTCTTCGCTTAAGGAGATGGCCTTGGTGCCGCAGAAATCCTGGCAGGTGCCGCAGAAGGTGCAGCTGGTCAGATTGATGTCGTAGGTGATCTTTTCGCCGCCTTCGACTTCTTCCACGGTGCGGGTGATCGCGCCGGGCGAGCAGACCTTAATGCACATGCCGCAGTTGACGCATTTTTCCGGATCATAGACGATGCGGCCACGGTAGGCGGGCTTGGCATCGACCGGAACTTCGGGGAAGCGGACGGTGTGAGGCTTTTTAAACAGGTTGGATAATGCTTTTTTCGCGAAAGGGAACATCACATGGCCTCCCGTTTTTTCTTAAGGATCTGCGCAGCCTTGTACAGGCCTTCGATGATCGCTTCGGGCTTGGGCGTGCAGCCGGCGATGGCTACGTCCACTTCGCAGAACTTCTCCAGCGGAGCTTCCACGGAGTAGCTGCCTTTAAAGACGTTGCCGGACTGCGGGCAGGAACCGATAGTCACGACGCAGTGCGGATTCGGAACCTGTTCCAGGGTGCGGAGCAGCCGGTCCTTCGACTGGGACGTGATGGGTCCGGAGACGACCACGATATCCGCGTGCCGCGGGGTGCCGGCGAGTTTAAAGCCGTAGCGCTCCACGTCGTAGCGGGGCGTTAAGCAGGCGACCAGTTCGATATCGCAGCCGTTGCAGGAACCGGTGTTGACGTGATAGATCCAGGGGGATTTCGTCATACTGTTTGCAATGATCTTTTTAAACATTTCACCGCCTCCTTACAGTCCGAACCAGACCAGGACCAGGCTGACAAGCGCCAGACCCGCGACTACGGTCCAGTAGAATTTGAACAGATGCTCGATCTTTAAGCGCGCGGTAAACGCGTGGATAAAGGTCATGCACAGGATGGTCAGCACCGCGCTGATGACAAAGAGCACCAGACCGCCGAGCAGCCAGTACTGGCCGAGGTTGATGTCGCCCAGGAACAGGACGGAGAAGAGCGCCGTCATGACGAACATCTTGATGGCGGTATTCAGCTTGAAGATGGCCAGCGGAGCGCCGCTGTATTCGATCAGCGGTCCTTCGCAGATCTCGGTCTCGGCTTCGGCTACGTCGAAGGGCTGCGTGCCGACTTCCGCCGGGATGATCAGCAGGAAGGCCAGGGCGGCCGGGATCATGCTCCACTGGAAGAGAAGACAGCCGTTCGTCAGCTGCCAGTCGGAGATCCCCTGCAGGGAGAAGACCAGCGCACTGCCGCCGACTTTCTTCGCGACCGCTAAGAGCACCATGACCAGCGGCAGTTCATAGCCGAGCATGACGACCATCTCACGGGAGATGCCGACACCGGCGAAGGGGCTGCCGGAAGCGCTTCCGCCGATGATCAGGGCCACGGCCGGGATCGTCAGCAGATACAGGATGACGATCAGATCCGCAGTGCCCCCGAAAGCGGCCGAATGACCGAAGATCGGGAAGAAGAGCATCATCAGGGAAAGGGAGACCAGTCCGATGATCGGAGCCGCCTTGTAGATGCCGGGGCGGGCCGCCGCGGGAATGATGGTCTCTTTGCCCATGAGTTTGAAGAAGTCATAAAAAGGCTGCACGATGGGCGGGCCGATGCGCCGCTGCATATGGGCCAGCACCTTCCGGTCAATGCCGGCCAGAAGCAGGCCGCCGACGGCGGCGAACAAAAGTCCCGGGAAGATCAGAACATGCAGGGCCACCACGAGGACGTCGAGTAATCTCGCAAGAATGTCAGGCATTTTCTTTCCTCCTTATGACAGAAATACAAAGGTGAAGAGGGTGATCAGCGTGACGCCGATCACGACCCAGAGGGCATAGTCGTTGGTCTTTCCGGAATGCAGATTGCCCATGACTTTGAAGTAGCCCTTCAGATCCTTCTTGAAGCCCCAGAACAGATCGGAGCCGCCGACGTGGGAATGCAGGCTTTCTTCGCAGCCGAAGAAGGTGGCGTGCTTGCTGTCTGTTTTCTCCGGCAGACTGACCGGGCCGCGTTCCCGGGCGCCGCTGACGGCGACCAGCGTTACGGCGCAGGTCACGATCACAAAGAGCAGCAGCCAGAACACGGGATCCCAGATGCTGACCGAGGTGAAGGTGGTAGGCTGCGGTCCGATGCCGTTCGCGAAGGCGTAGCCTTCTCCCATCATGGTATCCACGTACTTGGCGGGATTGGTGACGGCGTTGACGGCGGGATTCACGACGTAGACAATGGTCTGATTGTAGAAGAGGCCGCAGGCGATGCAGAGCGCCGACATGATGAACATGGGCAGCTGCATGCCGAAAGGCACTTCTTTCGTCTTCTCGAGGGTGGCGGGAGCCTGTCCGAAGAAGACCGCGCCGGTAACTTTAATGAACGAAGCCAGCGTCATAACGGAGACCAGAAGCGCCGTGACGGTGATGATCACGTAGATGAAGTTTCCGCTTAAATTCGCTTTCTCATACGCCGCCTGATAGATGATCCACTTGGAAGCAAAACCGTTGAAGGGCGGGATGCCGCTGATGGCGAAGGCGCCGACCAGGAAGCAGGCCGTGGTGCGCGGCATCCGTTTGGCCAGACCGCCCAGCTTGTCCAGGTTGGTGGTGCCTGTCGCGTAGTAGACCGCGCCGGCCGTCAGGAAGAGCAGCCCCTTGAACAGCGTGTGGTTCATGGCGTGGAACAGACCGCCGTACAGACCGAGATTTGTACCCAGGCCGACGGCCATCAGCACGTAGCCGATCTGAGAAATGCTGTGGAAGGCCAGAAGACGCTTGAAATCGTGCTGCGCCAGCGCCATCGTGACGCCGACGAACATGGTCAGCGCACCGAGGATGGAAAGAAGCAGCATCAGAGATTCCTTGTCCATGGTCCGGAACAGGATGTAGGTCAGCCGGATGATGCCGTAGATGCCCGCCTTGTTGACCATGCCGGAGAACAGCGTGGAAACGGAGGCCGGAGCGGTGGCGTAGGCATCGGCCGCCGGCGTGTGGAACGGAACCACGAAGCTCTTGACGGCGAGACCCGCCAGCATGGTGCCGAAGGCCAGGAGCGTGGTGGGCTGCATTCCCTTCGAGGAAATGAGCGCCGCGATTTGCGCCATGTTCAGCGTATGGGTGGTCAGATACAGGAGCGCCACGCCCAAAAGGAAGAGCGAAGAGCCGATGGAGCCGAGCACCAGATACTTGAAGGCGCCTTCCAGCGCTTCCGGATGCTTGCCGTGACGGAAGGCCGTCAGAGCCACGGAAGCGAAGGTCATGATCTCGATCATGATGAAGAGGTTGAAAACGTCGCCGGTAAACACGAGACCGAGGACGGAACCCGCCAGCATCAGGAACAGCGTGTAGTAGTGACCCAGATGGCCGTCCCGCTCCATGTAGCGGCGGGAGAAGAGCACGCTCATCAGGAAGGTGAGCGCGGTCAGCAGACCGAAGAACAGGCCCAGACCGTCGATCTCATAGCCGATACCGAAGGCATAGCCGCCTTCCGGCTTCCAGCCGCCCATCCAGTAGGAAATCACCTCGCCCCTGAAAAAGACCGGGACGATCAGATAGAAGGTCATGGCGGCCGCGCCGAGGCAGGCGATCAGGCTGATCGCGTAGCGGACGTGTTTGTTCTTATTGCCGAAGATCTCCACCAGGAAGGCTGCCAGGAACAGACCCATCACGGAGATAACGGGGAAATGTACGTAGAAATTACTCATCCGTTCAGCCTCCTTATCTCGTCGGCATCCGTCGTTTTATAGCGGCGCTTCAGCATGATGACCAGGGACAGAGCCATGGCGTCCACGCAGGCGCCGATGACGATGCTGGTCAGGGTCAGGGCCTGGGGAATCGGGTCCACGAAGAAGGACAGGTTCCCGTTGATGATGTCCGAGAGCGTGTAGATCGGCGCGGTGCCGTTTTCATGGAAGCCGATGCTGACGATCAGCATGTTGATGCCGTAATCCATGATGCCCATGCCGATGACGATCTTGATCAGCTCGCGCTTGGCGCACATGACGTAGAGGCCGAGCGCGATGAGGCAGATGGCAACGATATAGTTTATGAGTATCATTCCTTCGCCTCCTTTTCATTGTCCGTATCCGGTGCGAGGATACCCATGAGCAGCAGCAGCAAAAAGCCGACGCCGCAGAGGACCTTGAAGCCGACGGCGTAGCTCATGAAGGTGATGGTGCCGCCGCTGATCAGGTCGCCGACCGGACCGATGTTGTAGAAAATGTTGCGGCAGAACACGCTGCCGACGAAGATGCCGCCCAGACCCAGGATCACGTACAGCGTGGCACCGACGGATTCACCGACCCGGAGCGCTTCGCTGCTGATCGCTTTGGAAGCGGTCTTGTAGCCGTAGCCGAGATAGAGCAGCAGAGCGGAGGACGCCACGATGACGCCGCCCTGGAAGCCGCCGCCCGGACTTACGGTCCCGAAAAGGATGATGTACAGGCCGAAGATGAGCGCGAAGGGCAGGAACTTATCGGCGCCGCATTTGACGATCACGTTTTGCTGCGTGATGCCTTTTTTATACTTCATCTTTTTCTTCCTCCTTTCCGGCTTCCCTGTGAGAGATGGCCAGGATCACGAAGGATCCGGCAATGGCGGTCAGCAGGATGAACGATTCGCCGAGCGTATCGTAGCCACGGAAGTCGAACACGACGGAGGCGACATCGTTGGCCGCGTAGGCTTCGTCCAGGTTTTTCTGGACGATGATCGCCGCCGCGCCGTCGGCACCGTTTAAGTCTTCGACGTTCGGATCGACGACTTCATTCATGTTGACCTTGCTGCCGTCGTAGGTGGGCGGCAGATTGATCTTGGCCCAGACCAGCGCATACAGGCCGGCCGCCAGGAGCATCAGCACGCAGATCAGAGCGAGGATTCGTCTGGTTTTAGTCTTCATGAGGCTCATCCTCCTTCTTTTCATCGTGTTTGCTGGTCTTCTGCAGGGCGATGATAAAGAGCACCGTGGAAAGCACGGCGCCGACCGCCGCTTCCGCGATGGCTACGTCCGGAGCCTGCAGCAGAATGAAGCCCAGAGCCACAAAGCCGCCCGTCACGCCCAGCGCGATGATGGAGGACAGGAGCTTTTTGGAGAAGGCCGCGTAGAGCGCGCTGACCAGGATCCCGATCATGACGAGCGTGTTCAGGACGGTCAGAGCGTCGAAATTCATCAGAGCCAGGAGATTAAGCTTCATCTTCCAGATCCTCCTTTAACTGATCCACGGTCAGATCCTTTTCGGTGACGGCTTTGCTCGCGTAGGCGGCGCGGCCGAGCGCATGACCGGTGATCGGCGCGGTGAGCAGGTAGAACGCTCCCAGAACGCCCAGCTTCACGGCCATGGCGGAATCCTTCAGGATGAAGATCGCGTACAGGATACCGGCGACGATGACGCCCAGGATCCCCAGCGTGGAGATGTTGGTGGCGGACTGCATGCGGGAAAGGGTATCCTTCAGGCGGAGCATGCCGACTACGCCGGCGATGGCGAAGAAGAGACTGATGCCCAGCAGCACGTAAATAGCGTACATCATAAGCGTCCCTCCACATATCTGGCGATGATAACGGAGCCGATGAAGCCGAGCAGAGCCGTTACCAGCGCAATGTCAAGGAAAATGCCGCGGCCGCTGTAGAGCGCGAACAGCACCAGGGCGATATCCGTCAGCACGTCGATGCTGTCGGCCGCCACGGCCCGGTCCACGCCGCTGGGACCTTTAAAGAGGCGGTAGAACAGAAGCAGCGCCAGTACGATAAAGCACAGCGCGCCGTAAAGAAAGACTTCCATCAGCGCCAGATCCTCCTTATCCAGGATTCCAGAGTCCCCTTGATGGCCTTGCCGGCCTTTCCGGACTCTGTTTCGTTCACGTTGATCCAGTGAACGTAGTAGTAGCTTTTGCCGTTTTCCTCCACGATGTCCAGCGTGATGGTGCCGGGCGTTAAGGTGATGGAATTGGCCAACATGGACCGGCCGTATTCGCTCGTCAGTTCCGTCGGGATCTTGACGACGCCGGGCTTCGTCTTTTTCAGGCCCAGACCGCGCAGCGCCATATCCGTATTGGCCTTGATCAGTTCGATGGGGAAGATGATCAGGCAGTAGAAGATGAGCAGCAGCAGCCGGTCCGGCCTGAGAAGCCAGAAGGCCTTTTCGTGCACGAAGTAGCGTGCGGAAAAGACGGCGACCAGTAAAGAAATGAGAGCGCCGGCGATCAGAATCTGCCATTCTCCCTGTTCCAGACCGTCCCAGAGCTGCGTGATCTCACCGGTCAGCAGCAGCCAGAAGACAAAGCAGAGAAGAAAGGTGGCGCACAGGGCGGGTAACTTATGCTTTTTCAAAAGAAACCTCCTTACGTAAGAGTATTCTGTGAGTTCGTTGATTATTCGACCAGAAGATCCGTCAGCTTGTAGCCGCTGCCTCCGGTGAGGCGGATCTTCTCACTGCCGCAGACCGGGCAGACGTACAGGCCGCGCCGTCCTTCGCTTTCGGCCCCGCAGGCTTCGCAGCGGATCTGCGGCGGTACGAATTCGGCGATCAGCTTCGCGCCTTCTGCCGCGGTTCCCCGGGAAAGCTCCCGCAGGGCGTGCTCCAGATAGGAGGGCACCACACCGGAGAGGACGCCGATGGAAAGGCGGATCTCCAGGATCCGGCTCGCCTCGTTTTCCTTCACCAGCGGCAGAGCGGTCCGCAGGATCTGTTCGGCAATGGCCATCTCGTGCATGCTGTATTCCTTCTTGTCCGGCCTGCTTCGCTGGTCTTAGCGGTCCATGCAGGAGAAGCAGGGGTCGATGCTCGCGATGATGAGGCCGGCGTCCGCTACGGAATTGCCCCGCAGCATAACCGGAACGGTAGGCGCGTTCTTGAAGGTCGGCACGTGGATGCTGACGCGCTTGGTGTACTCGGTCCCGTCGGTGACCAGCTTGTAGGAAAGCTGGCCGCGCGGCGCCTCGTGGCGCACCATGTATTCCCCGGCTTTGATCTTCGGGATGCGGTAGCCCAGGTTGATGGGCCCCTTCGGCAGCTGGTCCAGCGCCTGGCGGACGATCTTGATGCTCTCGAAGTTCTCCAGCACCCGGATGACCACGCGGCTGAAGACGTCGCAGGTATCGAAGACGGCGATGTCGAAATCGAAGTCGTCGTAGCTCGAGTACGGGGCGTCCTTGCGGACGTCGACCGGGATCCCCGAGGCTCTGGCCTGCGGGCCGACCGCGCCGATGCGCAGCGCGTCTTCCTTCGTCAGAACGCCGACGCCCTTCGTACGGAGCGCGACGGTCTTGTCGGAGAGCAGCATGTCCTTGATGACGTTCATGGAGGCTTCGATCTTGTCCAGCATTTCCAGAACGTTCTTGCGGGTCTCGTCCGAGATGTCGCGGCGGGAGCCGCCGATGGTCACCATGCCGTAGTTGACGCGGTTGCCGGTGATCTCCTCCAGAATGTCCATGATGGCTTCGCGGTCGTCCCAGCTGTGCATGAACAGGGAGTCGTGGCCGATCAGGTGCAGGGCGATGCCCAACCACAGATAGTGGGAGTGCAGGCGCTCCAGCTCCGCGACGATGACGCGGATGTACTGGCCGCGCTTGGGCACTTCGATCTCCCCGACGGCTTCGCAGGCCATCGCGTAGGCCAGGGCGTGCGAGTGCGAGCAGATGCCGCAGACGCGCTCCACCATGACGAGGTTCTGGATGAAGTTCTTCTGGGTGGCCAGCTTTTCGATGCCGCGGTGATTGTAGCCGATAAAGACTTCGGCGTCTTTGATCTCCTCACCTTCCACATGCAGTCTGGCGTGGACCGGTTCCTCCAGGGCGGGATGGTAAGGCCCGATGGGGACGATATAACTCATTTCCCGGCCTCCTCTCCGTGCGCTTTTTTGATCAGCTCTTCCATGGGCGTGACCAGGATCTGGCCCTGACCTTCAAACATGGTATCCGGCAGGAACAGGCGCTTCGAGACATCCAGTCCTTCGAAGGTCAGGCCCATGAGCTCGTTGATCTCGCGCTCCGGCCATTCGGCCCCCAGATCGTAGATGTCGGCAATGCTGGGAAGGACGCTTTCGCCCTCCACCACATAGGATTCAATACCGCCTTTCGTTTCGAATTCGTAGGAAACGTTCGGCTTCCCGTCGTCTTCGAAATAGGCGTGGATCATGGCAAGAGGAACGCCTTCGGCCCGCAGCTTTTCGGCTGTCGGGCGCAGCTCCTCTTTCGTGATGCTGTGCTTATGATAGGTCTGCATAAAGCCTCCTTCATTGTGCCTAAACTCAATCTGAAATAGTATAGCATTAATTCGGAAAAATGTCTTCGGTTTCCGCGCATTTTTTTTCGCTGCTTACTTAATATTATTAATATTTTCAGTTTTTTGGGGGCTTGAAGGATCGCGGCCGATGTGCTATGATCAGCCTGACAAAGGCAGAGCAACTGCCGGTATTCGTAGAACGGGGCAAAAGACGCGGGATTTCGGATCCCGCGCGTCTGCTGCGCTTAAAAGATTATTTTCAGGAGGAAATATCATTATGGAGCTCGGACAGTGCGGGTTCGGTACGAAGGCGATCCACGCCGGAAACGAAAAGGATACGCTTTACGGAGCGCTGGCGACGCCGATCTATCAGACGTCGACGTTTGTGTTTGACAGCTGTGAGCAGGGCGGCCGGCGCTTTGCCGGGGAAGAAGAGGGATTTATCTATACCCGGCTGGGCAATCCGACCGTATCGGTCCTGGAAAAGAAGGTCGCTGCCCTGGAAGGCGGAGAAGCCTGCGTGGCGGCCGCTTCCGGCATGGGCGCCGTTTCTTCCTGCCTCTGGACCGTCGCACGGGCCGGCGCGCATATCCTCGCGGATACCACGCTCTACGGCTGCACCTTCGCCCTGCTTTCGCACGGCATGACGCGCTACGGCGTCGAGGTGGATTTCATCGATACGTCCGACCTTGACGAAGTCCGGTCTCATTTAAAGAAGAATACGGCGGCCGTCTATCTGGAGACGCCCGCCAATCCGACCCTCAAGATCGCTGATATCGCCGCGGTGGCGAAGATCGCCCATGCGTTTAACCCGGCGATCCGCGTGATCTGCGACAACACCTTTGCTTCGCCGGCGCTTCAGAATCCGCTCGCGCTCGGCGCGGACGCGGTGATCCATTCCGCCACCAAATACCTGAACGGCCACGGCGACGTGATTGCCGGCTTCGTGGTCGGCGACGCGGAATTCATCAAGGAAGTGCGGCTGTTCGGCTTAAAGGACATGACCGGCGCGGTGATGGATCCCTTCGCGGCCTTCCTGATTCTCCGCGGCTTAAAGACGCTGGAGATCCGGATGGCGCGGCACTGCGAAAGCGCCGAAAAGATCGCGGCTTTCCTGGCGGCGCATCCGGCGGTGGAAAGGGTGTATTATCCCGGTATGCCGGAGCATCCCGGTCACGAAACGGCGGCGCGGCAGATGCGGCGCTTCGGCGGCATCATCAGCTTCGAAGTGCGCGGCGGGAAGGAAGCCGGGATGCGTGTGGTGGACAGTCTGAAGATGATCGCCTGCGCCGTGTCTCTGGGGGATGCGGAGAGCCTGATCGAGCACCCGGCTTCGATGACGCATTCCACCTACACGGAGGAAGCGCTGGCGGCATCCGGGATCGCGCCCGGTCTGATCCGCCTCTCGGTCGGCCTGGAGAACGCGGAAGATATCATCGCGGACTTAAAACAGGCGCTGGACCGGCTGTAAGAAAAGAGATAAAGGCTCTGTGAAAAAACACCTCACAGTGTCATTCCGAGCGAAGCGAGGAATCTTTCGCCCGAAGGGCGAATTCTGCTGCTGAAACAAGAGAAAAGATTCTTCGACGCCGGCAAAAGCATTCCGCTTTTGCCGACGCTCAGAATGACACGGTTCATAGTTTTTCACAGGCCTGTTAGATCAGCAGATGCGGGGAAACTGGGCGCCGGCCAGGGCGGTCAGAAGGCGGCCCGAGCCCCACGGCGTCTTTAAGACGGTATAAGAAGGATGGTCGTTTGTGATCTCTCCGATCACGGCGGCCATTTTTCCTTCCGGGAAGCGGCGAAGGAGCGAGAGCGCTTCCTCCGCTTTGTCGGCCGAAACGATGGCGATGAGCTTGCCTTCGTTGGCGCTGTACAGGGGATCCAGTCCCAGAAGATCGCAGGCGGTCCGTACGGCGGGATCGATCGGCAGGGCTTTTTCCTCCAGCTCGATGCCGAGGCCGGCGCTTTCCGCCAGTTCGGCGCAGACGGTGGCCAGTCCGCCGCGGGTGGGATCCCGCAGAACGCGCAGATCTTCCCCAAGCGAATAGAGGGCAGCGGCCATCGGTGCCAGGTTTGCGCAGTCGGACATTAGTTCCGCTTCCAGCATCTGCGGATGGCGGGCCAGAAGGATCGTGAGGCCGTGATTGCCGAGCGGGCCGGAAACCAGCACGGCATCCCCGGGACGGATCGCCTTCGAAGCGAGACCGGGTCTTTTCAGAACCCCGATCCCGGCCGTGTTGATAAAGAGCCCGTCGCAGCTGCCTTTTTCCACGACTTTCGTATCGCCGGTGACCACTGAGACGCCGGCTTTTTTGGCTTCTTCGGCAGCCGTATCCAGGATCCGGACCAGGTCCTTCGTCGGGAAACCTTCTCCGATCACGAGACTGAAGGAAAGATATTTCGGCTCGCCGCCGGCCATGGCGACGTCGTTTAAGGTGCCGCAGACCGCGAGTTTTCCGATGTTTCCGCCGGGGAAGAAGAGGGGCGAGACGACGAAGCTGTCCGTGGAAAAGACAAGCTGCTCCGCGCCGGGCAGGACGGCGCCGTCGCCCAGCGAGTTCAGGGCAGGATTGCCGAAGCGCGGCAGGATCAGTTCCTGGATGAGCGCGGCGGTCTTGCGCCCGCCGCTGCCGTAATCGAGAGAAATATATTCGTCCATCGTGGGATTTCCTTTCGTATTCTGCATGTAGAAGCGGTAAAGTCTGCCCTTCTGCAGAGGCAGCTTCTTTCAGCCCGCTTCGGCGACCTCCCTGAATATGAGAAATGTCAGGTCGCCTCAAGGGGCGTTCAAGAAGCTGCCTCTGCGGCAGGGGCGGGAGCTTTCGGCCAGCATAAGTGACTTCCCTGAACACAAAAATGTCAGGTCGCCTCAAGGGGCGTTCAAGAAGCTGCCTCTGCGGCAGGGCTGGAGTTTTTTCATCCGCCGACATTAGGTGTCATCCTGAGCGAGCGACCGGTGGGAGCGAGTCGAAGGATCTTATGTGTTCAAGCGGTTCTTTCACCAGTTTCGATACGTGTACGCTGCGGCGCAGCTGCCTTCGCTGGAGACCATGCAGGGGCCGAGCGGCGCTTCCGGCGTACAGACTTTCCCGAAGAAGGGGCAACCAGCCGGCTCGATCTTGCCGCAGATCACGTCGCCGCAGCGGCACGCCGTCGGCGCGGATTTGTCCGGCAGGCGGATGTCGAATTTTTCGGCGGCATCGAAAGATTTATAGTCTGCCTTCAGCGCAAAAGCACTGTTCTCGATCGTACCAAGCCCCCGCCAGAGCGCGGCGCAGGACTCGGTCATTTCTTCCATCAACTGAAGAGCCAGCCGGTTTCCTTCCCGAGAGACCGTGCGGGTATAGGTATTGACCAGCTGCGGATCCTTTTCCCGCACCTGGCGGATCAGTTCCTTGACGGAGAGCCAGATATCGGCCGGCTCGAAGCCGCTGATGACCGCCGGCAGTCGGTATTCTTCCGGCAGAAAGCGGAAGCCTTCTTCTCCCAAGATCACGGCGACGTGACCGGGGCAGAGGAAGCCGTCGATCTTCGATTCGGGATCCGCGAGCAGGGCCCGGACCGCCGGCTCAATGCGGCGAAGCAGCAGAAAAACACTGAAATTCGGAACATTCTGTTCTTTGGCGGCGCGGACCGCGGCCAGAGTCCCCGGTGCGGTGGTTTCAAAGCCGACGCCGGCAAAAACAACTTCCCGGGAGGGATCGGCCTTTGCCATTTCCAGCGCGTCCATCGGGGAAAAGACCATTTCGACGCGGCTGCCGTGTCCCTTTTCCTTGAGCAGGCTGATGTCCGGCGAAGTCCCGGGCACGCGGAGCATGTCGCCGTAGGTACAGACCGTAACGTCCGGCAGACGGCTGAGCGAGACCAGCGCATCGATGGCTTCCGGCGGTGTGACACAGACGGGGCAGCCGGGGCCGGAGAGGAGCCTTACGTCTTCCGGCAGCAGCTGCTTGATGCCTGCGCGGGCGATCGCGTGCGTATGCGTTCCACAGATCTCCATCAGGCGAATGGGGCGTTCCTTACCGTGAGCCATGCGCAACCTCCTGCCGGATCGCGGCCATTTCCCGCTCGACTTCGGCGGCCAGCTGCTGCGAGAGCGCGGCCTCCTGCGGGTCCACTTTTTCAATAGCAAAGCCGGCATGGACCATCACGTAGTCCCCGGGCTTCGGATCCTTTATAAAATCCAGACGCACCGGCCGACGGATCCCGTCGCGGCTGCCGACGGCGTCGTTTCCGTTGATTTCATCTATCCTCAGAGGTACGGCAAGACACATAGCTATTCTTTATCCTTTTCGATCTTTCCGGCAGTCCGTCGGCGGGCGGACATAGCAGAAGTTTTTATTTCAGTCTGGCGGCGGCGACGGCAAGCTGGCCCAGACACAGGCCCTCGTCGTTCGCCGACACCTGTTTATGATGATACACGCGGAAGCCCTCTTTTTCAAGCGCCCGCGGCAGTTTCTCCACGAGGAACATGTTCTGGAAGGTCCCGCCGGAAAGGACGATCTGTTCAAAGCGCTGCGGGGGCGGCAGCTCATCCTTGAGGCGGCGGCAGATCTCCGTGCTCATCCGGACCAGCGTATTCAAAAACATCGCGGCCAGACGCGCGGGCGGGACGTTTTCTTCCCGCTTTAAGCGGATCAGCTCCGCGGTCATCGGCCGCTCGTCAAAGAGCAGCCGGCCTTGACCGGTCAGGAGACCGTACGACAGCGTTTCGCGGGCACCGGTTTCGGCGGCCGCTTCCAGAAGGATCGCGGCCTGGCCTTCGTAGCTCGCCTGAGCGCAGATTCCCAGCAGGCAGCTGACCGCATCGAAAAGGCGCCCCATGCTGCTGGAAAGAGGGCAGTTGATGCCGCTTTCCAGCTGCCGCAGGGCGGCCGCCGCGGCCGCATCTTTCGTCAGGGAAAGCCGTTCCGCCTCCAGTGCCGGAAGCACTTCCCGTCTGTTTTCGGCCGCCCATTTTGCGGCATCCTCCAGCAGAGAGACGGCTAAACGGCGGATCTCGCGCACGGCCTTATCTCCGCCGGGCAGGCGGAAAGGTCTGAGCGAGGCAGCGCGGGTAAAGTCCGAAGAATCGCCGAGCAAAAATTCCCCGCCCCAGACGGTTCCGTCCGTGCCGTAGCCGCTGCCGTCCCAGATGATGCCAAGCGAGCGGCCGCTTAAGCCGTTGTCTGCCAGGCAGGCTGCCATGTGCGCATGATGGTGCTGGACGCGGATGAGCGGCAGACCTTCCGCCGCGGCGCGCCTTTCCGCGTAACGCGTGGTCAGAAAATCCGGATGCAGATCACAGACCAGCGCCTGCGGTTTTAAGTCGAAGAGCTTCTCGTAATGCGAGATCGTGTCCTCGTAGTGGGAGAGCGTCTCCCAGTTTTTACAGTCGCCGATGTGCGGGGAGAGGAAGACCTGCGCCGGGCCGCTTCCGTCAACAGGCAGTTTGGAGATGGCAAAGCTCGCTTTCTGTTCGGCGCCGCAGGCGAGGATCGAACGGGAGAACGACAGCGTTTCCGGCTCGATCGGCTCCGGCGCATAGCCGCGGGAGCGGCGGGCAAAGTATGGCTTTCCGTCCAGTTCCCAGAGCAGCGAATCGTCGCAGCGCGCCACGATGTCGCGGTTATGCAGCAGGAAGCCGTCCGCGATGCCGGCCAGTTCCCGCAAAGCGTCTTCGTTATCTTTCAGGATCGGTTTATCGGACAGGTTCGCGCTGGTCATAACTAAAAGCGCGGGCCCGTCGTTTAGCAGCAGCTCGTGCAGCGGCGTGTAAGGCAGCATGATGCCGAGCCGGCTGTTTTCGCTTAAAAACCCGAAGGCGGCCGGATCTTTCTTCTTCAGGAGAACGATGGGACGCTGGCGGCGCTTCAATAGCGCTTCTTCGGCCGGCGTGATTTCGCAGACGGCGCGCACGGCATCCAGATCCCGCGCCATCAGGGCGAAGGGCTTTTCTTCGCGCTCCTTGCGGCGGCGCAGAGCAAGGACGCTTTCCTCAAGATCCGCGCGGCAGGCCAGATGCATGCCGCCCAGGCCTTTGACGCAGAGGATTCCGCCCTGCTCCAAAAGGCGGACAGCTGCCGCCAGCGCCGCCTCCCCTTCACCTTCGGGGGCGGTTTCCGGCTTCGGAAAGCCGGCCGTTTCAAAGTATTCCAGCTGCGGCCCGCAGTCCGGGCAGCAGGTCGGCTGCGCGTGATAGCGCCGGTCCGCGATATCGTGATATTCCGCGTCGCAGGGTCCGCACATCGGGAACTTTCCCATGGACGTCAGCGGCCTGTCGTAGGGCACGTCTTTCACGATCGTATAGCGCGGTCCGCAGTTGGTGCAGTTGATAAAGGGATAGCGATAGCGGCGGTTTTTCGAATCGAAAAGCTCCCGTCGGCAGTCTTCGCAAAGGCCCACGTCCGGCGAGATCAGCGCCTGCCGGCCCGGCAGCACCTGAGAACTTAAAATGCGGAAATCCGTATAATCCTTCAGTTCGTGATAGAAAACCGCCTGTACGTCGCGTACAACGGCGAGCGCCGGCGCCTTGGTCCAGAGTTCGTCGATGAAGAGGCGGACGCGATCGTCCTCCCCTTCGATCTCGATCTCTACGCCCTGAGAAGTGTTGCGGATGAATCCGCAAAGAGAATGATCCGTGATCTGTTTGTGAATAAAGGGACGGAAGCCCACGCCCTGCACGATGCCGGAAACCCTGATATTCGCGCCGATGCGTGCCATGCTTTCATCCCTCCTTTGCCAGGACAATATATCACTTTCTTGCCGGATTGGCAAGGAATAAGCAAGGAAAGAAGCATAGCGGGAACGGGCAGGGGAAAATCATGCCGGCAAAGAGGAAAAGATTAAGAACAGGGCCATGCCGCTGAAAAGCAGGAAATTGCTTTGACAGGTCTTTCCTGTTTGTGGTATTCTATCAATAATACAAAACCATTGAACCAATATCGGAGGCAATATGAGCAAAATCATCATTACCATGGAAAACGGCGGCGTGATCGAAGCGGAGCTGTACCCGGAGATCGCGCCGATCACGGTCAAAAATTTTGAAGAACTGGTCGAAAAGAAGTTCTACGACGGCCTGATCTTTCACCGGGTCATTCCCGGCTTCATGATCCAGGGCGGCTGCCCCTACGGAACGGGCACGGGCGGTCCCGGCTATGAGATCAAGGGCGAATTCGCCGCGAACGGCGTGAAGAACGACTTAAAGCACACCCGCGGCGTGCTCTCCATGGCCCGTGCCATGCATCCGGATTCCGCCGGCTCGCAGTTCTTCATCATGCATGCGGATGCACCGCACCTGGACGGACAGTACGCAGCCTTCGGCAAGGTGACAAGCGGCATGGACGTGGTGGACAGAATAGCCGCCGTCCGCACAGATTTCCGGGACAGACCCTTAAAAGAACAGAAGATAAAGAGCATCCGACTGTCGTAAAAGCGTGAAACGGGACAGGAAAGGCAGGTGGTCCCATGGCTGAAACTTATTGCGGAAAGAACTGTGCGGAATGCACGGAGAAGGAACTCTTAAACTGCCCCGGCTGTCAGGCGGGGCCCGGACGGAAGTACGGCGGAGACTGCGAGCTGGCAGCCTGCTGCCGGGAAAAAGGGCATGAAAGCTGCGGCACCTGCGCGTTTCGGGAGAACTGCCGAAAACTCCTGGGCCGGGAACAGCAGCCGAAGATCCGGCAGCGCCGGATCGAGGCGCAGCAAAAGAGAGAAGCAGAAGAAGCCGCCCGCAGACAGTTCTTGGGCAAATGGCTCTGGATCCTGTTCTGGCTGATCGTGCCGGCTACCGTAGCCGGGCTTTTCGGCAATGAATATGTATCAAGGGCTTCGGCCCCTCTCTATGTGTTCGGGCAGGTCCTGAGCGCCGCCTGTTCCCTTGCCTACGCGCTGATCCTCCTCAAGCTTTCGGCGGAAGAGGAGCATTACCGCACGGCCGGCATCTGTGATCTGATCACCGTGGCGGCCGGCCTGCTGATCCTGATCCTTTTCAGAGGGGAAAAAGCCCCGGCCTGGTCGCTGGCCATAACCCTGCCGGCTCTGTTCGTTCGATGGGCCGGCGAATACAACGAATATCAGGGACATTCGGAGATCCTGAGCGGTACGGACACGGTGCTTCAGGAAAAATGGCTGAAGCTGTGGAAGTGGTACCGGGGCTGCATGATGAGCTTGCTGGCCGGCAGCCTGCTGGTGCTGGCCGCGCCGGTCCTGGGAGCGCTTCTGGTAACGGCCGCCTCGATCGGCATCATCGTCGTGGACACAGTCAAACTCGTCTATCTGTACCGGACGGCGAAGATCTTCCGGGAGGAACCCGAAGAAAAGAACGGACGGGAAAACTGAAGCTGCGGAGCAGAACATGGCAAAATACACTTTACTGAAAACAGAAGGCCGCGCCAAGCGGGGCCGCTTTGAAACGGTGCACGGGATCATCGAGACGCCGGTCTTCATGAACGTGGGCACGGCCGCGGCCATCAAAGGCGCGGTCTCCACGGAGGACCTGAAAGAGATCGGCTGCCAGGTGGAGCTCTCCAATACCTATCACCTGCACGTACGGCCGGGCGATGAGATCGTTTACCGTCTGGGCGGACTGCATAAATTCATGAACTGGGACCGGCCGATCCTGACGGATTCAGGCGGCTTCCAGGTCTTTTCACTGGCGGACCTGCGGAAGATAAAAGAAGAAGGCGTGCATTTCCACTCGCACGTGGACGGCCGGAAGATCTTCATGGGGCCGGAGGAGAGCATGCAGATCCAGTCGCACCTGGCCTCCACCATCGCGATGGCCTTCGACGAATGCATCGAAAACCCTTCTCCGAAAGATTACGTGGAGCGCAGCGTGGACCGGACCACCCGCTGGCTCGTCCGCTGCAAAAACGAGCTGGACCGCCTGAACGCGCTGTCGGAGACTATCAACCGGGAGCAGCTCTTGTTCGGCATCAATCAGGGCTCGACCTTCGAGGACGTGCGAATCCGCCACGCCCAGGAGATCTCGGCCCTGGATCTGCCCGGCTACGCCGTGGGCGGGCTGGCCGTAGGCGAGAGCCACGAAGAGATGTATCACATCCTGGACGTCGTGGTCCCGCATCTGCCGCTCGAAAAGCCGACCTATCTGATGGGCGTCGGCACGCCGGCGAATATCCTGGAAAGCGTGGAGCGGGGCGTCGATTTCTTCGACTGCGTCTATCCCAGCCGGAACGGGCGCCACGGCCACGTCTATACGAATCACGGCAAGCTGAACCTTCTGAACAAGGCTTACGAGCTGGATGAGCGGCCCATCGAGGAAGACTGCGGCTGTCCGGCCTGCCGCAGATACAGCCGCGCGTACATCCGCCATCTCCTGAAAGCGGGCGAAATGCTCGGAATGCGACTTTGTGTCTTGCATAATTTATATTTTTATAATACAATGATGAGCGAGATCCGCGGCAGCCTGGACGCCGGAACCTTTTCCTCTTACAAAAAAAGCAAGCTGGAAGGCGTGACGGAAGGTCAGAAAGAGACCGCGCAGCGGGAAAACGCTGCCGGCAATAAACGGATCGAAGGAGACAGTTTATGAACCTTTTACTGGCAGAAGCTGCCACCACCGGATCGACCGGCGGCGGTATGAACACCTGGGTGATCATCGTTTACGTGGTCCTGATCGGCGCCATGATGTACTTCATGATCATCAAGCCGCAGAAGAAGCAGCGCAAGGAACAGGCGGAGCTGATGAACCGCATGGAGGTCGGTGACAGCGTCATGACCACGGCCGGTTTTTACGGCGTAATCATCGACATGACGGACGATACCGTCATCGTTGAGTTTGGCAACAACAAGAACTGCCGCATCCCGATGCAGAAGCAGGCGATCGTACAGATCGAAAAGCCTGCCGATAACGGCTGAACCTTTACAAATCCATAGATCTGCCAGACAAAGGCCTTGAAAACCGAGACCTTTGTTTGTGTTATCCGGAAGGGAAGAAAATGAACCGAAAAACAGCCAGCAGAAAACATGCGGTATCGGTCGGCGTCTTTGCGATGCTTGTGTTTTTTCTGTGCCTGTTTTTCCTGAAGATCCCCGCGCGGGCCGATATCAGTTCGGCCGAAGATCCCGGCGAAGTGACGACGGCGGCCGGTGACGAAGAGGTCACCACGGCGGAAGAAAGCACGGCTCCGGAAAACACCACGGAAGAAAACACCGAAGAAACGACGGAACCGACTTCGCCGACGGAAACGGAACCGGAACAGCCGGATTATCATGAGGCGGTCGAGATCCCGCTGTCTTCACCCTTCACATACGGCAATATTACGGAAGATACCGAACTCGTTTTTGTGACCGGCGATCAGACGCCGATCAACGTCCGGGGCGGAGCCGGGACCGAGTATCCGGTCGTCGGCAAAACACGGAAGTGGCAGTCGTTCCGCCAGCTGGATACCGAAACGGATGCGGAAGGGAAGATCTGGTATAAAGTGCTGATCGAGCTGGAAGACGAATCCTATGAGGGGTATATCTCGTCGCTGGTCAGCCGTTCCGTCTATCTTTCCGTCGGGGAGGATCCTTTCGCCAGCTATCTGATCCTGATGGGTTTTCCGGAAAGCTATGCGTCGCGTCTCAGTCTGGTCCATGCACAGTATCAGGCCTGGTTTTTTATTCCGACTTATACGGGGATCGACTGGGCGGATGCTTTGTATGCGGAAGCGAATCCGGATCACGCGGTCGGGATCAGCCTGACCTATATCTCAAAAGGCCCGTCTTCCTACCGATCCATGAAGCACAACAATTTCGACTGGGAAGCAAATGCCTGGAAAGGCTACGACGGCGGCAACTGGACGCTGGCTTCCGATGAGCTCGTCGCCTATTTCCTGGATCCCCGCAATTTCCTGAGTCCGTATGACGACAGTATTTTCCTGTTCCTGAATCTGCTTTACGACGGAACGCAGACGGAGGAGGGCATCCGGAATATCGTCAGGAATTCCTTTATGGAAGACGGAAAACATAAGTACGGAGAGAGTTTTTCCTATCCGGCCGAATTCCTCCGGATCGGACAGGAACTGGGGATCAGTCCCTACTATCTGGTCTCAACCGTGCTCCAGGAAGTCAGTGCCGGCGGCAGCGGGAGCGTCAGCGGCAGCTATCAGGGAAACCTGTCGTATTATTCCGGAATCTATAATTACTATAACATCGGAGCCTATACGCACGGCGGGATGACGGCGGTGGAATCCGGCCTGCAGTGGGCGTCGGCCACACCGGCTGCGAATGCCAATGCGTACAACCGACCCTGGAACGACCGGATCAAAGCCATGGAGGGCGGTGCCCGGTATTTCGTGTACAACTATATCGGCCGCGGCCAGAATACTTTCTATTATAAAAAATTCAACGTGATAGGCGCTTCTCTTTACACCCATCAGTACATGACGAATATTTTAGGCGCCTATTCGGAAGCCGTCTATTTCGGACGGGCGTATGACGCTTCGGCCCGGGCGGCGATCCTGAGTTTTGATATCCCGATCTATAACAATATGCCGGAGCAGCCCTGCCCGCTGCCGACCAAAGACGGGAACCCCAACACCCGCTTACAGAAACTGACGGCGGGCGATGCCGTGATTTCGCCGCAGCTGAACGTGAACGACACGGAATACAGTGCCGCCGTTTTTACGGGAACGGTCACGGTCCTGGCCGAGACGATCGACGCAGGCGCGCAGGTCGAAGGGGCAGGCACGTTCGACCTGACCGAAGGAAAAAACCTGATTACGCTGACGGTAACGGCTGAGAACGGCGATACGAGAGAGTATCATCTGAATCTCTGGTATGAAGATCCGGGAGATCTGACGCCGGTGACCTCGTATACCGTACAGGGGGATCTCATCAGCGGGATCGAGCCGGGCATCAGCGCTGCGGAATTTAAAGAGAATATCAGCTTTGCGGACGGAGTGAACTGGATCCTGTCGGCGGCCGACGGAGAAGAGAAGACGGACGACAAGCTGATGCAGACGGGTGACCGCATTCAGATCCTTTCCCCGAACGGCGTGGTCTGGCAGACCTATACGATCCTGATTTACGGCGACGTGAACGGGGATGGAATGATCGACATTTTTGACCTGGTCGGTGTGCGGAACCATATTATCCAGACGGCGGAACTGGCGGAGATCTCTTTCCTGGCCGGAGACGTCAACAGGGACGGCACCGTCGACATTTTTGATCTGGTCGGCGTCCGGAATCACATCATCCAGTTTGCTCTGATCGAGCAGTAAGGACGGGGAACCGACGGTGGCTGAGGGGACGGCAGTGAGAAAAACGCTATTGAAAAAAATATGTGCTCTCGTGACAGCGGCGGTTCTTCTGCTGGCGCTGCTTCCGCTGCCTGTCCGGGCGGAACCGACGCCGGGGCGGACGAAGATCGGGCGGGAGGATCACGGCTTTGTCGAGATGCCGTCCTCCTTCTATGCCTCGCAGCCGTCCATCAATTCCAAGGCCGCCATCCTGGTGGATCTGGGAACCGGAACGATCCTGTTTGAAAAAAACATCCATCAGCAGAAGTATCCGGCCAGTACGACAAAAGTGATGACGGCGCTTCTGGCGCTGGAAAAACTGGAACTGGACGATACGCTGACCGTTTCCTACAACGCCACGCACGATCTGATCTCCGGCGGTTTTGACTGGCGCTTCCAGGCCGGTCAGGTCTTTACGATCGAAGAAGCGCTTTACGGCCTCTGCCTGGCTTCCGTCAACACGCTGGGCTATGCCCTGGCGGAAGAGATCAGCGGCGACGTTCCGACCTTTGCGGCGCTTATGAACGAACGGGCTGCCGCTGCCGGCGCGCTGAACACGCATTTCACCAATCCTCACGGCTTAAATGATATGAATCATCTGACGACCGTATACGATATGGCGAAAATTCTCTGGGCGGCCGTCGAGCTGGACGACTACCGCCGCATTGCGGGGACGGATTACTATTCCTGCGCGGAACCGAAAAACGGACAGGTCATGAACTTCAGTCATACCCTGTCCTTTGTCCATCCCTCCAACAAGTGGTACGATCCCCGTGTGGTGTGCGGCAAGACCGGATGGACGGAAGATGCGAATCTGTGCCGCGCGATCTACGCCACAGACGGAAACCGGCATCTGATCTGTATCGTCTACGACTTTACCGGCGACCAGGATTATATAGAATCCGACGTGGAGACACTGCTGGATTACGGCTTTTCCTTTGACGAGGCGAGTCTGGCATCCCTGCAGACCTCTTACACGCTGCGAAACGGGGTCCTCTCCGGGGTTCAGCCCGGAACCGTGGCGTCACAGCTCCGCGCGCGGATCAGTCTGCAGACGGCCGGCAGCTGGGTGCTGACGGATGCGCAGGGCGTGGAAAAATCCGGGTCTTCGCTGATCAGAACCGGAGATAAGATCTGGGTGTACGCACCGAACGGCGTGCTCCGCTACAGCGTTGAAATCGTGATCTACGGAGACGTGAACGGAGACGGGATCATTGATATTTTTGATCTTGTCGGGATCAGAAATCATATTATAGCCATAAAAGATCTGCAGGACAGCGCATTCCGGGCAGGAGACGTCAACCGGGACGGTTCGGTGGATATCTTTGACCTGGTCGGGATCCGGAATCATATTATCGAATACTCGTTGATTGAACAGTAAAGGAGGCAAAAGAGAATGAAAAGAAGGAAAATATCCTATCTATTGACCGCGGCCTTCGCGGCGCTGACGGTCTTGTTCTCCGTGCACGCGGCGGCAGAGATCCATTTCTCCGATCCGAGCTGCAAAGTCGGAGAGACGGTGACCATTTCATTTTATGTCTCAGAACCCTTTAGCATGGGACAAATTTATCTGGTTTACGACAGTTCTTTATTAGAGTATGTCGCTCTTAGTACAACCGGAACGAGTTCTTCGGTCAATTATTCAGGTAATATGATTTATATTGTTTCTGGTGGTTTGGATAAAGAGTTGCATAGTGTTTCCTATTCGCTGACGATGAGAGCGTTAAAAGCAGGAGTAGGAAAAATTACTGTGGATAGTGATCATACAAAGTTTTCAGATGTCAATCAGAATGCAATCGCTTCTGGTTCTCACGGATCCTCCACGATCACGATCACCGAAGCGGCGACACAGCCGCCTACGGAACCGCCCACCGAGCCTCCGACAGAGCCCCCGACGGAACCGCCCACCGAGCCGCCGACCGATCCGCCCCACGAACACGTCTACAACGTCCGGACGGTCGTGCAGGAAAACTACCGGACCAGCGAAAGCGCGGACGGCAAATACATCATTTACTGGGATCAGGTGCGCTATGACTGCGCCTGCGGCGAAGCCTTCGGAGCGGATCTTCTGGATCAGGAAAACCATCGGGAGCTGAAGCCGGCGGAGACGACCGCGCCAGAACCTTCTTCCGAAGCCCGTCTGAGCGTGCTTCATTTCTCTGGCGTGGGAGAGATGACGCCTGCCTTCGATCCGGATACCTACAGCTACCGGCTGACGATCGATCCGGAAGTCGACGCCCTGCAGGTCCGCTACAGTCCGAAGGATGAGAACGCGACGGCCTATTTCTGGCCGTGGATCGACGGACAGTCGCATGACGGGGAACAGAAAACGATCCCTTACGGAGAAACCGTATTCACGATCCGCGTAACGGCGGAAGATGACACCACCACGCGTGATTACCGCGTCACCATCGTCCGGCCCGCGCCGGAAACGGAGCCGGTCCCGACCACCACGCCGGTTGAGACCACGCCCGAAGAAACGACTACGGAAGAGACAACTCCGGAAGAAACGACCACGGAGGAGACCACGCCCGAAGAAACCACCACGGAAGAAACGACGCCGGAAGAGACGACCACGGAACCGGTCACGGAGCCGGATGTGATCACGGTCGACAGTACGCCTGTCACGGTCAAGATCCTGCCGCTGCCGGAAGATCTGGATCTGTCGCCCGAATACACCGTTGTTCAGGTTGTCGCGCAGGGCGGCGTCACCTACCGTGCGCTGGCTCCGACGGGGGAAACGGATCCGGTGCATCTGCTGCTGTACGGTGTTCCGATCCGCGAAGTGCCGGAAAGCACTTCACCGGAAGGGGCGGTCATTCCTGCCGGCTATGAAGAGATCGGTGAGCCGTCGCTGTACGTCTATGACCGCTATCAGGGGACGCTGCAGCGCTACGGTCTGATCCGCCAGCCGGAAACCTCGGCGCCTGACCCGGAAACAAAGGAACCCGAACCGGAAACGACGCAGCCGGTGACCGAGATCCCGGAGAGCCCCGCCGGAACGGAAACTTCGGCTCCTGCAGCGACGGCTCCCGACGCGACAGCCCCGGAAACGCCGGACAGAAACAATTCGGAGGGGAATCTCCCCTGGTGGATCTGGCTGGCGCTGCTGATCCTGTTCGGTATCTGCCTGACGGCGATCATCGTTCTGCTGGTCTCGAAAGACCGTCTGGAAAAACGGCTGCTTCAGGCTGAGCGTTTAAGCACCGACGAAGAGGAAGCCTACCTGAAGATGAATACGAACGCGCTCTATGACGCAGCCAAGGCGGCGAATCCCCCGAAAACCTACGGCATAGAGGATATAGAAGATCTGGACGAAGTACTGAAGGGCGGCAGGGACGGTCAGTAAAAGCCGCGCAGAAGAAGAGAAAGAAATCAGGTTCGGTTCATGAAATTTTATGCGGTTCGCCGGGGGCGGATCCCCGGCGTATACGAAAACTGGAGTGACTGTGAAGCGCAGGTAAAAGGGTTTCCGTCTGCCGTTTATAAAAGTTTTCCTTCGTTGCAGGAAGCGGAATTGTTTTTGCAGGATTCCGTCCCCGCTGAAACGAAGGCCCCTGCCTGGCCGGAAATCTATGTTGACGGCAGTTTTCGGGCGGATACCGGCGAGTATTCCTACGGGCTGGTCGTGCTGGAGGGCGGAGAAGAACAGACTTACTGTGAGAAGTTTGATGATCCGGAGCTGGCGCAGATGCGAAACGTAGCCGGCGAGATCCGAGGCGCGCAGGCGGCAATGGAGCTTGCTCTTGCGCAGGGCTGGCCGGGCATCTTCCTGTATCATGACTATGCGGGGATCGCCAACTGGTGTACGGGCGAGTGGAAAGCTGCTAAACCGGGGACCGTGGCCTACCGGGATTATTACAGAAGGATCCGGGACCGTCTGACGGTTCAGTTTATCAAGGTCAAAGGACATTCTCACGACCGGTACAACGATCTGGCGGATCAGCTGGCCAAAGAGGCACTCGGCATCGGCGGGGCGGAAGTCTCCGGGAAAGAGAGCGGCTGAAACAGATGCCGCATCAGGAAAAACGGCAGGGATTTTGTCCCTGCCGTTTTACTTGCGGATCCTTTCTTTTATGTAGTTCGGCACGTCCCCGGGATCGATTCCGAGCACATAGGCGAATTCTTCGTTGATCAGGCGTTCCGCGTCTTTCAGAAAAGAGGAGTCGGCGGAACGGAGCTTCCGTCCGTCTTCCTGCATGACCGCTTTTCGTTCATAAAGCGTCTTGACCAGTGAGATCAGCTGACGGTGCTCTCCGCTGCGGATGATCTGCTGAAAGACTTCCTTGCGCGCGGCATCCGCGTCGATCCAGACGGAATCGACCTCATTGATCTCGCTGATCGCCGTCAGGACTTCCTCCTTTGTCAGAACGGGTCTGACCCGGGAGAGAAGCATCTCGTTGTCTGTCGGGAGATAAATGACGCTGTTTTTACGATACAAAGGATGCAGTTGATAAAAACGGCGAAGCTGTTCACCGAGTTTTTTTTCAACAATCCCGCTTACCTCACACACACCGTCCAGGCTGTAATGGACGACGTCGCCTGCCGCAATCATCCGGACCTCCCTTCTATAAAAGCTGACACACGAAGAAATACATGTTTATAATACCATGAAAAAAGAATAAATTCAACGAAAAAACGTCAATAACAGTAAATTGTTTTATGTTTCTTCCGGATTCTGTTGTCAGATTTACTTGTTTTCAGCGGCACAGCTGCGCTTCCGCGCGCCGTACCGTAAGCCGCAGGAAGGTAAAACTGAGCGCAAAAGAGACGATCTCGGCCAGCGGGAAGGCAAGCCAGACGTTGTCCAGCACCTTCGTCAAAGAGAAGAGATAAGCCGCCGGCAGCAGGACCACCACCTGCCGGCAGATGGAGATCAGAAGAGAATGGAACGGGTTGCCGATGGCCTGACAGACCGAGCCGGCAATAATGCAGAATCCGGCCAGCGGGAAATGCAGACAGATGATCCGCAGCGCCCGGACACCGATGGAAAGCATTTCGTCCGTGGGAGAGAAGATTCCCAGGAGGATCTTGGGCATCGTCAGGAACAGGAGCGCTCCGAAACTCATAAAACTGACGGATGAAAGAATGGTCAGACGGTAGGTCTTCCGGACGCGGTCCATATGTCCGGCGCCGAAATTGTAGGAAACGATGGGCACCATGGCATTGTTCAGACCGAAGATCGGCATGAAAATGAAGCTCTGCAGCTTGAAATAGATGCCGTAGACTGCCGTGGCGGCTTCCGTAAAGCCGATCAGGATCTGGTTCATGCAGAAATTGACGACGGAGCCGATGGACTGCATGAGGATGGACGGAAAGCCGATCCGGTAGATATCCAGAGCGATCCGGGCGTTGAAGCGGATCTTTTTGAAGGCCGGGCTCAGCTCCGGATTGTACTTCAGGTTCAGGAGAACGCCGACCAGCGCGGCGGCGCCCTGACCGATGACGGTTGCCACGGCGGCGCCTTTTACTTCCAGCCGGGGAAAGCCCGCGTAGCCGAAGATAAAGAGTGGATCCAGGATGATATTGATGCCGGCGCCGACCAGCTGGCAGATCATGGATTTATCGGTCCGGCCGGTGGACTGCAGGAGCCTTTCCAGGGTGACCTGGGCATACAGGAAGAAGCAGATCCCCATAACGATGCTCAGATAGTCCCCGCCGTAACGGATGATCTGTTCGTTCTGCGTCTGCATGGCGAAGAAAGAGCGGGCGAAGAAAAGTCCGATCAATGAGAAAACGGCCGCCATGACGATCTCAAGAAAGAGGCCGACGCCGGCGATCTGCCGGGCTTTCTCCTCCATCTTTTCTCCCAGGGAGCGGGAGATCAGAGCGCTCATGCCGACGCCGGTGCCGATGGAGAAGGCAATCAGAAGAGACTGCATGGGGAAGGCCAGGCTGACGGCGTTCATCGCATCCTGATGCAGCTCCAGCCGGGAAACGAAATAGCTGTCGACGATATTGTAAAAAGCCTGGAACATCATGGAGATGGTCATGGGCAGCGCCATGGAAAACAAAAGCTTTCCGATGGGCTGCGTCCCCATTTTATTGGAGGCAGGTTCGGGACTGGTTTCGGAATCAGAAATGTTTCGGAAAGGATCCTTGGTCATGTCAGCTCCTTGCGGTGGTTGTCTGCTGAACCGTATCTTATCACAGACCGGTCAAAAGGTATAGCGATTTATCCGGTTTTATGATAAGATACCGTCATGAGCAGTTTACAGGCAAAAAAATTATTCCTCCTGGATATGGACGGGACCCTCTATCTGGACGAGACGCTGTTTGACGGCGTGCCGGAATTCCTGGCGCGGATCCGGGCCAAGGGCGGACGCTATCTGTTTTTGACGAATAATTCCTCCCGCGGCATCGAAGGGTATCTGAAGAAGATGGCTCGTCTGGGGATCCCGGCCGAAGAGGAGGATTTCCTGACTTCGACGGATGCGACGATCCGCACGATCCGGAAGGAATATCCGGACCGCCTGATCTACGTCGTGGGAACGCAGTCGTTAAAAGAGCAGCTGCGCTCGGCGGGCCTTTGCCTGTCGGAGGAGCCTTCGGAGGACGTCAATCTGCTGCTGATCGGCTTCGACCGGGAGCTGACGTATAAAAAGCTGGAAGATGCCTGCATCCTGCTGGGCCGGAACGTCGACTATCTGGCCACGAATCCGGACTGGGTCTGTCCGGTCGCCTTCGGTTTTGAACCGGACTGCGGCAGCATCTGCGAGATGCTCTGGCACGCCACGGGGAAAAAGCCGCGCGTGATCGGAAAGCCCGAGCCGCAGATGGTCTTCCTGGCACTGGAGAGGACCGGTTTCACGAAGGAAGAGACTGTGGTGGTAGGAGACCGGCTCTATACGGATATCGCCTGCGGCGTAAACGCGGGCGTGGATACCGTCTTCGTCCTAAGCGGCGAAGGAAAAAGAGAAGATATTGAAACGATGGGGATCCGTCCAGTCTGGGTGCTGGCGGATATCCGATCGCTTTTGGAGGAGATGGAAAAAGATGACGGAAAAGCTTGAAGTGAAAGTGAAAAAACTGTTCTGGATCCTGCTGCTGATCCTGTGTCCCCTTGTACTGCTGTATGCGCTGCTGCTGCGCTGCCGGCGGGGGGCCAAGTGGCCGGAAGGCTTAAAAGGCGTGCGTTTCGCGCACCGCGGCCTGCATCATCAGCCGGATGCGCCGGAGAATTCGCTGGCAGCGTTCCGGGCCGCCGTGGAAAACGGCTACGGCGCGGAGCTGGATATCCACCTGATGAAGGACGGCAATCTGGCCGTGATCCATGACAGTTCCTTAATACGCACAGCCGGTGCGGATGTGGAAGTGGAAGATCTGACCGCGGAAGAGCTGAAGCAGTACCGGCTGGAAGGCACGGATGAAACGATCCCGCTTTTTGAGGAGGTGCTGGAGATCTTCGACGGGAAAACACCGCTCGTGGTGGAACTCAAATGCGAGCGCGGCAATTACAATGCCCTGGCTGCCGCCGCCTGCGAGATGCTGGACCGCTATCATGTGACGTACTGCATCGAAAGCTTCGATCCGCGCGCGCTGATCTGGCTGAAAAACAACCGGCCGGAGATCATCCGCGGACAGCTCTCGGGCGATCTCATGGAAAGCGATTCGAAGCAGAGCAAGCTTACGCTCTGGATCCTGCAGCATCTGTTCATGAATTGCCTGGCCAGGCCGGATTTCATCGCTTTTGATCATAAGCACCGGGACGAGAGCGCGGAACTGAAATTCTGCCGCGTCGTATACGGGGTACAGGAAGTCTCCTGGACAATCCGGTCGGAGGAAAAAGCCAGAGAGCTGGAAGAGGACGGCTGCCTGATCATCTTCGAAAAATTCGGCAAAAAAATTTAAAAAAGTGATTGACAATCCGAAAAGGATGTTGTAGTATACACCTTGCGCCCCAAAAGGTGCATGCGCGAGTGGCTCAGCGGTGGAGCACCACCTTGCCAAGGTGGGGGTCGCGGGTTCGATCCCCGTCTCGCGCTCTTTTATAAGCAGTTGTGGCGGAATTGGCATACGCGCATGATTCAGGTTCATGTCCATGTA
>JAFZRH010000009.1 GCA_017619975.1 Lachnospiraceae bacterium
GGGCGATCTTCTCGGACAGTTCCTGCTCGACGGTCAGGCTCGGATCCAGCGCCCACGGCTCGGCTAAGAGCTCTTCGATGGTCGCGGCTTCGCTCTTCATGACCTGATCGGCCACGTCGGAGACGTACTGCTGGAACTCCGCGTTCTTCGCGACGAAGTCGGTCTCGGAGTTGACTTCCACCAGAACGGCCTTCTTGCCTTCCAGCTTGGCGGTTACCAGACCTTCGGCGGCAATGCGGCCGGCCTTCTTGGCGGCAGCAGCCAGACCCTTCTCACGAAGGAACTCTACGGCCTTCTCCATATCGCCGTCGGTGGCGGAAAGCGCCTTCTTGCAGTCCATCATGCCGGCGCCGGTCATCTCTCTGAGTTCTTTGACTAATGCTGCGGTAATGGCGGCCATGGTTTATTCCTCCTCTTCCTTCGCGGTTTCTTCGGCGGGGGCTTCCTCGGCTTCGGGAGCCTCGGCATCGGTCAGCTGCTCGCCCTGCTTGGCTTCGATCACGGCGTCCGCCATCTTGCCCACGATCAGTTTGACCGCACGGAAGGCATCGTCATTGCCCGGGATCACGTAATCCAGTTCTTCGGGATCGCTGTTGGTATCGGCAATGCCCATCAGGGTGATGCCGAGCGCCATCGCTTCCTGTACGCAGATGTGTTCCTTCTTGGGGTCGACGACGAAGATGACTTCCGGGATCCGCTTCATTTCCTTAATGCCGCCCAGATTCTTCTCCAGCTTGTCCCATTCCTTCTGCAGCGCGGCGACTTCCTTCTTCGGCAGAACCTCGAAGGTGCCGTCTTCGCTCATCTTTTCGATGGCACGCAGACGCGCGATGCGGCTCTGGATGGTTTTGAAGTTGGTCAGCATGCCGCCCAGCCAGCGCTGGTTGACGTAGTACATGCCGCAGCGTTCCGCTTCGCTCTGAATGGCGTCCTGGGCCTGCTTCTTGGTGCCCACGAACAGGACGGTGGCACCGTCCGCGACCATCTGGACCATGGCGTTGTACGCGTCGTCGATCATGCCGACGGTCTTCTGCAGGTCGATGATGTGGATGCCGTTGCGCTCCGTGTAGATGTAGGGAGCCATCTTGGGGTTCCAGCGCTTGGTCTGGTGTCCGAAGTGGACGCCGGCTTCCAGCAGCTGTTTCATGGAAATAACGCTCATTTTTTCTTCCTCCGTTTGGTTTTTTCTTCCGCAGACCTCTTCTGAAACAGGGACCGGAAACCGGCACCTCCCGCCTCATCGGCCTGCGTGTAAAATTAGCGCCCTGACATTCTAACAGGTCAGGGCGCCGTTTGCAAGTGTTTTTTCAAGTAAATTTACAGGAATTTACTTATTTGATCAGGCCGACTTCCTTGTAGAACTTCTCGGCACCGGGGTGCAGCTGGATCGGAAGGTCCGTACCGATGAAGGACTTGTCGCCGTTGACGACCATGTTGAAGAACACGGCGCTGGATTCGATCATCTTTTCAGCCTGCTCGTACAGGGTCTTCGCCATCTGATAGGCTTCTTCATCGCCAAGGCTCTTGTTGCAGATGACCATGCACTTCACGCCGAAGGTCGGGACCGCTTCGGTCTGGCCGGGATAGGTGTTGGCCGGGATCTCCGCCTTGTAGTAGGCAGGGTTCTTGGCAACGATCTTGTCCAGCTCTTCTTCGGTGAAGCCGAGCCATACGCAGTCCTTGGTGGTGGCAGCGCTCTGGTGAGCACCGACCGGGATGCCCGCGAAAGCGGTGGAAGCGGTCATGATGCCGTCAGCCACGTTGTTGGCGCCTTCGCCCAGGGTGACGTTCGTGAAGGTTGCTCCGTTCGCGGTGCTGATGCCGGCGATCTCAAGGCCGAGCAGCGCGGAGGATTCGGAAGTGGAAGCAGACGGGCCAACGCCGAACACGCCCTTCGGGTTCGCATCATGCAGATACTTCCAGCCGGAGGACTTTAAGGCGATCCAGTTGGACAGAGACGGATACACGGCGCCGATCGCGCGGATGTTTTCCTGCTTGCCCGATTCTGCAAACTTGCCGGTGCCGTTGACGGCATCCAGGGCGGCGTCGCCGGAGCACATGCCGAGCTGGATCTCGCCGCTGTTGACCTTCTTGGCGTTTTCATTGGATCCGGTAGAGGTCGTCGCATCCACGTTCATGCCGTTGATGTTGTTGGTGAAGGTCGCTGCGATCTGAACAGCCGCCGCATACATGGTACCGGTGGAGTCAGCACCGCCGATGGTCAGACGGTCGCCCGTGTACTTGTACTCACCGTTGTTGCCGCCTTCGTTCTTGCCGCAGGCAGCCAGAGCCAGGATCATCATCATGACCACAAGCAGACTAACGATTTTCTTCATTGTTTCTTCTCCTTTTTGATTTTTTATAGAACGAAAACGCTGGGTTTTCGGGCTATCGGGGTTTGTGCTGCCGTCAGGCGGCCTGTACCTTTTTGTTCTGCATCTTCGTCAGGAAGAACAGAGCGACCAGTACGGCCAGGCCGACGATGCTTAAGATATCGTTCGGGATCATCATGCAGAAGCCGGCGGCAAGCACCAGGAGCCGGATGATCCAGTTCACCTTCTTCTGACCGCTGAAATACCAGCCCTGGATCGCGAAGGACATGGCCACGCAGCCGACCAGAGCGGTTCCGGTCACCATCAGGACCTCGCCCACGCTGCCCTGCATCAGCATGGCGCTGTTATAGCAGAACACGAACGGCACCACGAAGCCCGCAAAACCGATCTTGCAGGCATGCACGGCGGTCGGCATCGGATTGCATCTTGCGATGCCGGCACCCGCGTAGGCAGCCAGAGCGACCGGCGGCGTAATCGCGGACAGACAGGCAAAGTAGAAGACAAACAGATGGGCAACCAGCGCCGGGAAATACTGATCGGCTGCCACCAGCGCCGCCGGAAGCACGCTTTTCAGCATAGGGACCAGGGCAGGAGCCAGAATCGAAGCGCCGATGACGTACGCGGACGTGGTCGGCAGGCCCATGCCCAGGATGATGCAGGCGATGGCCGTAAAGAGCAGACCTAAGAACAGGCTGCCGCCGGCAGCGTTCATCATGGCATTGCCGAATTTTCCGCCGAGACCGGTCCGGGCGACCATGGACACGACGATGCCGGCACAGGCACAGCCCGATACGATGGACAGGGCGTTAAAGCCGCTCTTGACCAGCGCTTCCGGGATCTTCGTGATCGGGAAACGTTTCTTCTTGTCGATCAGCATGACGACCGGCACGGAAGCGGAACCGATCAGTGCCGCAAGCACCGGCGAATACTGGGCGATCAGCAGAGCCCAGATCAGAACGCCGATGATGACCAGATACATCCAGCCGTCCTTCATGACGTTGCGGGTCTTCGGGATCTGATCCTTCGGCATCAGCTCAACGTCGCCGACCTCGCCCTGCGCGAACACGGCGATGCCGGCGCCCAGGAAGTACAGGACCGCGGGGATGACGGCGCATTTGACGATGGTCGGGTACGCTTCATTGGTGAAGGCGACCATCAGGAAGGCGCCGGAGCCCATGACGGGCGGCAGGATCTGTCCGCCGGTCGAAGCCACGGCTTCCACGCCGGCCGCAAATTCCGGCTTGTAGCCGCGGGATTTCATCAGCGGAATAGTGAAGGTGCCGGTTCCGACGACGTTGGCGACCGCGGAGCCGTTGATGCAGCCCATCAGAGCGGAGGCCACGACGGCGGACAGTGCAGGGCCGCTGCGCAGCTTGCCGGTCAGGGAAAGCGCCAGGTCATTGATGAACTTGGAGCAGCCGGAGGCTTCCAGGAAGGCGCCGAACATGACGAACATGAAGATAACGCCGGCGGAGACCGAAATGGTGGTGCCGAAAATGCCGTCCAGGTCGATGGCCATATACTGGAACAGCTGCTTTAAGGTGTAACGGGCGTGTCCGAGCTGTCCGGGGATCTTATGGCCGAACAGCGCGTAGGCAAAGAAGATCAGCGCCAGGATCGGCATGATGTAGCCCAGACACCGTCTGGCCGCTTCCAGAACCAGGACGAAGAGGATGCCGCCGGCAATGGCCGCCCATTTTCCGGGAATGCCCAGGTTTTCCGACAGATGCTTGTACTCATAGGTGCACATGTAAATGGCAGCCCACACAGCGAGGATACAGATGACGTCGATGACCCGGGATACGGTGCGGAAGGCCGCGCTGCCCGCGTAACGGTCCTTGAAAACATGCTCGTACAGCGGCATGCTCAGGAACAGGATCGTTAAGGCGAAGGCGACGTGCACGCCGCGCTCGGGAATAACGTCCATTTTAATGATCTGCAGGGTCTTGGCAATATGGTACAGTGCCATGGTGAACGCGAAAACGATCGCGATCTTGCCCCAGATGGTCTTCTTGCTCTGCTCATATTTTGACGCAGCAGCCAGATCGGCATCCAAAGATTCCAGATTGACCTCGGAAGCCGTTTGTTCTTTTGCCATGGGATTCTCCTTTTCTTCTTGTTGCCTGCCCGGTTTCGGGGCACAGACAGCCAGGGTGAATTTCGAAAAATAACATTCATACTATAACATATTTATTCTCTTACGTGCAAGCGAAGATTTGTTTATTTTTCACACTTCGTTAATAATTTCAGCGATATTTTTCAGGCAGGCTGTTGAATTTAACCTTTTTATTCCTCCGTCTCCTTCAGCTCCTCCAGGATCAGGTCGTTGATGATCCGGATGTACGTTCCCTTCATGCCGCTGGAGCGGGATTCGATGACCTCCGCGCTTTCCAGCTTCCGGAGCGCGTTCACGATGACCGAACGCGTGATGCCGACCCGGTCTGCGACCTTGCTGGCGACCAGGATTCCTTCCTTTCCGTCCAGTTCCTCCAGAATATAGCGGACGGCGTCCAGTTCCGAAGCCGACAGCGTGCCGATGGCGGACTGCACCACCTGCTTTTTTCTGAGCTCGGCCGCGCTCTCCTCGTTTAAGGAGCGGCGCATCTCCAGCCCGATGATCATGGTTCCGTGCTCGGTCAGGATGATCTCGTCCACGTCAAAGGATTCGCCTTCGCGGTAAATAAATATGCTGCCCAGGCGGACCCGCGAGATCTCCACCGGAGAAATGATGGCGCGGTAGCGCAGCGCCGCCTCGCGCGGAAAGCCCAGGGCTTCCAGACTGGCGTTGTCCTGCGTGGAGAGAATATTCAGCAGGCGTTCGTTCAGACTGGCGTCGATGAAGCTGCCCAGCTTCAGTCCCGGCCAGAGGCTGTCGTTTTCCTTCGGCTCCGCCTGACTGAGACCCAGGATCTTTCCCTTGCTGCTCAGGACCACGACGGAGGCACCGAGCTCCAGGCTCATGACCCGGCAGATATCTCCGAAAGAAACCACGTTGCCGCTGTCATAGTGCAGCAGCCGGTTGATCCGGCGCATTTTGTCCAGTAATTCTACGCTCATTTTTTCTCCTTTTTATGAAAAAACGCTGTGATCTGTTCGTTTCTGAACACATCATAGCGTTATTTTCCGGAAGATGCAATACAATTCGCCTGCTTTCGCATATTTTTCATATTGTTTCCGTCGTTTCATGACGTTGTAAGACAGATTACATATAAATTGCCTGAAAAAACTTTTCTCAACCCGCTTCGGCGAGCTTCCTGAATGCAAGAAATGTCAGCTCGCCTCAAGAGGTGTTCGAAAAGTTTTTTCAGGTGTATTCGGTGTGCATTACCTTTTATTTCTTCGGTTTGTTCCAGCTGATAAAGTCGCAGTCCTTGTTTTCGCACGCATAGAAGCGGCGGCCCTTCTTCGTCCGGCGGATCACCAGCCGGCCGCCGCACTTCGGGCAGGGCACGTCCGCGTATTCCAGGAACGGCCGGGTATTGCGGCATTCCGGGAAGCCCGGGCAGGCGAGGAACTTGCCGTTGCGCCCGTACTTGATCACCATGCGGCGGCCGCAAAGCTCGCAGATCTCGTCGGACTCTTCATCCTTGATCTTCACGCGCTCCATCTCGCTCATCGCGGTGTCCAGCTTTTCCTTGAACGGCGGATAGAACCCGCGGATGACCTCTTTCCAGGGCGTTTCGCCTTCGGCGACCGTATCCAGCTGTCCCTCCATCTGCGCGGTAAACTCCTTGTCCGCCAGCATCGGGACCGAGTGCAGGATCAGATCGTCGACCGCCCGGCCCAGATCCGTGGAGAGGAGATTCTTCCCCTTTTTGGAGATGTAATGCCGCTCCATGAGCGTGGAAACTGTCGGGGCGTAGGTGCTCGGCCGGCCGATCCCGTAGCTTTCCATGCTCTGGATCAGCGAAGCTTCGGTAAAGTGCGCCGGCGGCTGCGTGAAGTGCTGCTTCCCGTCGAATTTCGGATCGGACAGCTCGCTTTCCTTTGTGATGCCGACCAGGTTTTTATCCTTTTTCTGCGCGTCCTCGTGATTGTACAGCAGACGGTAGCCGTCGAAAACGGGGTTCTGGGCGGTCGCCTTGAACTGCGCGCCGCCGGCCGCCGCGCTGACGTGCACCGCCTCGTAGACGTAATCGCTCATGCGGCTGGCCGCGAAGCGGTTCCAGATCAGCTGATACAGGCGCAGCTCGTCGCGGCCCAGTTCTTCCTTGATCCTGACCGGCGTGCGGCGGATATCGGTCGGACGGATGGCTTCGTGCGCGTCCTGGATCCGTTCGTTCTTTTTGGAAACGCCGAAGGTTTTGCCGACATACTCCTCGCCGTAAGCTTCCTTGACGTAGGCCTTGGCGGCGGCGTCCGCTTCCGCGGAGATGCGGATCGAGTCGGTTCTCAAGTAGGTAATGAGGCCGACCGTGCCTTCGGAAAGCTTCACGCCTTCATATAAGGTCTGCGCCAGGCGCATGGTCTTGGACGGCGAAAAGCCCAGGATGCGGGAGGCTTCCTGCTGCAGCGTGCTGGTCGTAAACGGCGCCGGCGCCTTGACGGTCTTGCGGCTCTTTTCCAGTCCCGTGATCACGAACGTCTCGCCCTGAAGCCGTTCGATCAGCGCATCGGTATCGGCTTCGGTCTTCAGCTCGACCGGCTTGTTGTCGTACTGCAGGACAAGCGGCGCTTTGCGGCCGGCCACCGAAAGCGACACGTCCAGCGTCCAGTATTCTTCGGGGTCGAAAGCATCGATCTCCTTGTCGCGCTCCACGATCATGTTCAGCGTGGAAGACTGGACGCGGCCGGCGGAGAGTCCCCGCTTGACCTTGCGCCACAGCAGCGGGCTGACCGAATAGCCCGCGACGCGGTCCAGGACCCGGCGGGCCTGCTGGGCATCCACCAGGGACAGGTCGATCTGGCGCGGCGCGGCGATCGCTTGCTTCACGGCATCCTTCGTGATCTCGTTGAAGCTGACGCGGTAGAGCTTGTCGTTGCAGCCCTGAAGGAGCGTCGCCAGATGCCAGGCGATGGCTTCGCCTTCGCGGTCCGGGTCCGTTGCCAGATAGACCTTCGTGGCCTTCTTCGCTTCTTCCTTCAGTTCCTTGATGGTCGCGCCTTTGCCGCGGATCGGGATGTACTCGGGCTCGTAATCGTGCTCCAGGTCCACGCCCATCCGGCTCTTCGGCAGATCCCGAAGATGGCCGCCGGAGGCTTTCACGGTATAATTTGACCCCAGAAAACGCTTGATGGTGTGCTCTTTGGTGGGTGACTCAACGATGATCAGCGGATGTCCTGCCATGTTTCAAAACTCCTGTTGCTGTGATAGATCGGTCTGTTTTCGTCCGGACCGCCGTCCCGGATCCGGTGTCGGCCGGGCTTATCCGGAGCGGGAAAAATGCGGTCCGCCCGCAAGTTGTTTATAATAAAGGAAGATTTCACAGAATGCAAGCACTTTTTTTGCGGCTTTTACGCCTTCAGATAGCGTCCCGGCGTGACCTGCCGGATGTATCCCATGCCTTCCAGCTCCAGGAGTTTTAAGGAAAGCTCGCCCAGCGTCAGGCCGCTTTCCTCCAGCATTTCCTCCACATGCTTCGGCTCCCCGCCGATGCTCTCCCACACCGCCTTCAGATCCGGCCGCAGCGCCGCGCGCTGCCTGCCGTCCTTTTCGTCTTCCCCTTCCGGCGCCAGCCCCAGCGCATCGTAGATATCGCCGCAGCAGGATAAAAGCCCCGCTCCCTGCCGGATCAGGCGGTTGCAGCCGGCCGAAAGCGCATCATCCACACGGCCCGGCAGCGCCAGCACCTCTTTTCCCTGCTCCAGCGCCTGGTCGACGGTGATGAGCGAACCGCTTTTTTCCCGCGCTTCCAGCACCAGCAGCACGTCCGAAAGCGCCGCGATCAGGCGGTTCCGCATCGGGAAATGGAACGGCAGCGGTTCCGCGCCGGGCCGGTATTCGCTGATCAGGCCGCCCTGTTTTTCCAGAAGTTCATACAGCCGGCGGTTTCCCGGCGGATAACAGATATCCGGGCCGCAGCCGAGCACGGCGAAGGACGCTCCGCCGCGCTTTAAAGCCGCCTCCTGCGCGACTCCGTCGATGCCGCGCGCCATGCCGCTGATGACGCTGATTCCCTTCTCTCCGAGCTCGCCGCCGAAGCGCTCCGCCATATTTTTGCCGTAGAGCGAACAGCTTCTGGCACCGACGATGCCCACGCTCGGCCGCTCCTCCGGCGGAAGATTGCCTTTGACAAAAAGCCCGAGCGGACTGTCGGCCAGTTCCTTAAGGCGCCGCGGATACGCCTCGTCCTCACACCAGATCCAGCGGATCCCGTCCGCCTCCCAGGCATCCCGTTCCTTCAGCAGCGCGTCCGCCTCTGCCTGAACCGCCCCGAACGCTTCCTGCTGCTTCGGACCGACCGGCAGGGACCGCTGCGCGAAAATCCGCGAGGGAGAACCGTACAGCCCCAGGAGACGCCGGAGCAAAAGCGGGCTGAAGTCCCCAAGGCCGGACAGCAGATAGCCGTAATCTCTTTCTTCCATCTTCCTTTACCTCCAGAACTTTTCTTCGGGTCCGCGGTAGCCGACCGCTTCAGCCAGATCGCCCAGCGAGATCTCCTCCGCGCCGCGCAGATCCGCGACCGTACGCGCGACTTTCAGGATCCTATGATAGGCCCGCGCGGAAAGCCCCTTCTGCTCGAAGACTTTCTTTAAGAAGCTCTCCTGCTCCTTCGTGACCGGGCAGTATTTCTTCACGTCCCGGCCGCTCATGCGCGCGTTGAAGAGGATATCCGTCCCCCGGAAGCGCTCCGCCTGCCGGCGGCCGGCCTCCTCCACGCGGGCACGGATCGCGGCGGAGCTTTCGTTCTCGCCGCGCCGCACCAGATCCCCGTAGCCCAGAGGCGGCGCTTCCACGCAGAGATCCATCCGGTCCAGCAGCGGACGGCTGATGCGCCGCAAATACGCGCTGACCTCCGCGTCGGAGCAGTGGCAGCGGTTCCGATCCGGATAGTAGCCGCAGCGGCAGGGGTTCATGGCACCGACCAGCATGACGTCTGCCGGAAATTTGAAGGAGCCCTGCACGCGCGCGATGCTGACCTCTTCGTCCTCCAGCGGCTGGCGCAGCGCCTCCAGCGCGCTTTTCTGGAATTCCGGCAGCTCGTCCAGAAAGAGCACGCCGTGGTCCGCCAGCGAGATCTCCCCGGGCTTCGGCATCCGGCCGCCGCCCACGAGCGCGTGCGGGGAAACGGTATGATGCGGCGAGCGGAAGGGCCGCCGCAGGATCAGCGGCTTTTCCTGCGAGAGCAGGCCGCAGATGCTGTAGATGCGCGAGACCTCCGGCGCCTCCTCCAGACTTAAGGGGGGCAGGATCGTCGGGATGCGCCGCGCGATCATGGTCTTGCCGGAGCCCGGCGAACCAATAAAAAGCAGGTTGTGACGGCCGGCGGCCGCGACTTCGGCTGCCCGGCGCATCGCGAGCTGCCCGTTGACTTCGGAAAAATCCAGCTGATCCCGGGCGGTCTCCTCCTGCATCAGCTCCTGCAGGCGGCAGGGCTCCTCCGGCAGCTTTCCCTTTCCCAGAAGCGGCAGCTGCTCCAGCGATTCCAGACCGATCACGCGGATCCCTTCGATCAGGGCGCCCTCCGCCGCGTTCGCCTTCGGCACCACGCAGCACACATACCCCGCATCCCGCGCCGCACCGACCATAGTCAGGATCCCGCTGACCGGCACGAGCCGCCCGTCCAGCCCGAGCTCGCCCAGAAAGACGGTCTTCGGCAAAAGCGCCGACAGATCCACGAGTCCGGAAGCGCAGAGCATCGCCACGGCGATGGCCAGATCGAAGCTGGTACCCTCCTTTCGCAGATCCGCCGGTGCCAGATTGACCGTGATCCGGCGCGGCGGCAGCTGGAAGCCGGTGTTTTTTAAGGCCGTCCGCACGCGGTCCTTCGCTTCCCACACTTCGGAGCCCAGATAGCCCACCATCGCCATCTCCGGCAGACCGTTGGAGCAGTCACACTCCACGTGGATCAGGACCCCCTCCATGCCGAAGAGGGCCATACAAATGGCTTCACTGTACATATTCATCCTTTCTCCGGACACAAAAAAAGCGCGCCGGAAAGTTGTTTCCGTCATCGCCCGGAAAAAGGATAGCAAAAAAACAGGCGCCCGTCAAGCGCCTGTTTCGGAGGCGGCGGTGTCAAGTTGTTGTGGACTTTTTTATTGACAAGCCCGACGCGTTGGATTCATCCCGCCTTTCCAATCATCCGAATCAGGCGCTGCGTTCCGCTGCCTGTATCAAAGACAGGCAGCGGCTTTTCAAAGATGCTCCAA
>JAFZRH010000010.1 GCA_017619975.1 Lachnospiraceae bacterium
CATTTTTACCACATTTTTATTGATAAATGTCCTATTCATATATACTTATTGGCATTTTGGAAGTGTAAAAAAGCCCTATTTCCGGACTAAGAAAGCCCCGTACATAGGGATTTGCAAATTCAAGGTTTTGCTCCTAAGCGGGACGCCGCGCGTTCGAATCGCGCCGGGGACGCCAATCCCCCGAAAGCACTACGTTTTCGGGGGATTCATTTTTGTTACTACTGTTTTCGGTTTGCCTTGAGGATGCGAAAATGCTGATTCTATTCGTTCTTGCCTTATTTGTAGAGCATCGGGTAACGATATAATTACTTGAACGGCATGACGGGAAGTTTTCTATTGAAAAGCGTAAAAACGGTTGATATAATTATATTATCAAATGAGGGGGTATACCATCACAGCCGAGTTGCGTTTTCTCTTTTCACAAGCTTTTCTTCATGATAACTATGGTTGGAAGGCATAATTCGTATTTGGGATCCTGCTGATGGGACCTGCTGTTGCAACGCAACGGATATTCGGCACCATGGATCGGATCAAAAAAAGAAATAAACAGGGGGAATGGTTTATGTTCAGAGAAATGAGACGCTTCAAGCAGCAGATCAGCAACGAGGACTGCATTCGGATCCTGAAGGAACAACCCAGAGGCGTTCTTTCCATGCTGGGGGATGATGATTATCCCTATGGCATTCCACTTGACCACTGGTATTGCGAGGAAAACGGCAAGCTGTATTTCCACTGCGCGAAGGTCGGTCATAAACTGGATGCGGTGCGAAAGCATGATAAAGTAAGCTATTGCGTGTATGACCAGGGCTTTAGAAAAGATGGCGACTGGGCGCTTAACATCCGCAGCGTGGTCGTTTTCGGACGGATACGTGTCGTGGATGACGCGGAAGAGGAGCTGAAAAGAAAAATCGCCGCGGGAGTGTGCAGGAAGTTCATCGACGATGAAGCTTTCCTGCAAAAGGAGTTGACGGACGCTCTTCCCCGGGCGGCGTTTATGGAGCTAAGTCCTGAGCATATGACCGGCAAGCTGGTCAACGAATCATGAGAATGTCATGCTGAGGGTCTGACTGTCCTTTTTTGAAAACACCATCCGCGATCCGCCGCAAGGGCCGCAAACAGATCGACGGCGGGCTCCAGAAGCCTGTCATTGAAATCGTATGCGTCCGTATGCAGAGCAGGTACATTTTCCCCGGCGCCGAGATAAAACATCGCGCCGGGGCATTCTTTCAGATACTGCCCGAAATCTTCCGACGCGCGCCAGAGGTTCTCCATGGGCGCCGCCGGGATCCCCAGCCTTTCGGCCGCCCGGATCACGCGCGCCAGACAGGCCGCGTGATTCCTGGTCTCCGGGAAGCGGTCCCGGATCTCATATGTCAGCACAAATCCGCCTTCCGCCGCTTCCTTCGCAGCGCAGGACAGCAGCGCGGTTTCCATGCCGTCCATCTCCTCCTCCCGTTCCGCCCGGAGCGTCAGCGAAAGCTCCCCCCGTCCGGGAGAGATCCCGAAATCCCCGCTGCCCACATTCAGCCCCGTGACCGTGCACAGGCGCATGGTCCTGGACGGCTGCCGGCTGAGCGTCTGCGAATACAGCGTGATCCGAGAAAGCGCTTGGGCCGGGTTTCTGCCCGCCTCCGGCGCGCTTGCGTGAGAGGTTTTTCCCTCCAGCCGGATCCGGAGGCCCTCCGACGCCGGCTGCGTCAGGCCTTCCCGGTATACCAGCTTTCCTTCGGGATATCCGGGCAGATTGTGAAAGGCATAGATCTCCTCGATGCCCTCCCGCCGGATCAGCCCGCAGCAGCGCTTCGCGCCTTCCCCGGTCTCTTCGCCCGGCTGGAAGATCAGATAGATCGTATCCGCCGTCTCCGTCCGGCTCAGCTCCAGCGCCAGTCCGCAGAGGACGGCGCAGTGTCCGTCGTGACCGCACTTGTGGGAGACCCCCTCCCGACAGGAGGCGTACGGCAGCGACAGCGTCTCGCGTATGGGCAGCGCATCCATATCGGCACGGAACGCGATCCGCCGCCCGCCAGGCTGCCCGGCCTTCACCGCGTACAGCCAGCCGGCCTCTCGCACGACCTCAAGATCCGTATTGTCCTGCAGGAACGCAGCGAGCCGCGTCACGGTCTCCTCTTCCCGCATGGAAAGCTCCGGTTCCCGGTGCAGTTCGTGCCGCAGTTCGGTGATCAGTTTCAGGTTTTCTTTCCGCATCGCTCTCTCCCCGGTCCATCATCCTTCAAGAACGCCTTCCGGCTTCTTATTGTATTATCGCGCGCGGCCACCGCAGGGTCAAGTCCCTTTCTGCTTTCCCTGCGCCGGCCTTGACAAGCGCCGCCTGCGAACCCATAATGAATCTGTGATCATCGTATACTGAGGCTTGGGAAGACAATGAATAAAAACTTGGCGCGGATCCTGCTGCTTTTCGTGTTCATGGCAAGAGGCTGCTCTTTCCTGTTCTCGAAGATCCTTCTTCAGACGGTCTCCCCCATGAGCATCCTGGCTGTGCGCTTTCTTCTGTCCTTCCTGGTCCTAGTACTGATCTTTCCTCAGAGACTGCTTCGCTGCAGCCGGGAAAGCCTCCGCGGCGGCATCGTTCTCGGCCTCCTGTACACCGTTCTAATGACCTTTGAAATGTTCGGTCTCCGCCTGATCGACAGCGGGGTCAGTGCCCTGATCGAACACATGGCGATCGTGCTCGTCCCCCTGTTCCTCGCCGTACTGACGCAAACCCCGCCCCGTAAAAAGACCATGCTGTGCGCGCTGCTGGCTGTCATAGGCGTCGGTTTCCTCTCTCTTTCACAGAACCGCAGCGAAAACACGGCGGTGGGGATCATGCTCATTCTGCTGGCCGCCGTCACCTATGCCGTCTGCATCATTCTGACCGAAAAAGTCAGCCAAAATGCCGATCCCTTAACGATCGGCATGGTCCAGCTGGGCGTTATGGGGATAGCCAGCTTCGTCGCCGCGCTGCCCTTCGGCGGTTTTTCTCTTCCCCGCGGCGCCTCCGAATGGATCCCCATGCTTCTGCTGGTCGGTCTTTGCAGCTGCTTCGGCTATGCGTTTCAGCCTCTCGGACAAAAATATCTTCCGGCGGAGGAGGCCGCCGTCCTGACGGTGGCCAATCCTTTTACGGCCAGCATCCTGGGCATCGCTGCCGCCGGCGAAAGCTTGAGCGTACTTAAACTGATCGGCTATGCGCTGATCCTGACCGCCCTCCTGCTGTATCATCGCAATGGCCGCCGCGCCTGAACTTCTTTCCAATATCATTGACAAGTCGTCCGAATTCGGGTATGATGAAGCAAAAGAAAAAAAAATAATTCTATAAAAAGATAATATATAAAATCTTCCGGGAGAAAGAACCCTGCTGCGCCGGGAAAACGAGTCTGTACCCTTCGGAGAGAAGGAGTAATAAACAAAAAAACAGAAGGAGGTTTTCTTATGCGGAAAACAATGAAACTCGTTGCTCTCATTCTGTCCTGTCTGATGGTGCTGGGTATTCTTTCCGCCTGCGGAAAGAAAAACGATACCATCAAGCTGGGCTGGATGGGATCCCTGACCGGCGACCAGGCTGCCTACGGCACCTGCGAAAGCCAGACGCTGAAAATGCTCGTCGAGGAAAAGAACGCCGCAGGCGGCATCCTCGGCAAGCAGATCGAACTCATCTGCTACGATACCAAGGGCGACGCGCAGGAAGCTGTGAACGTAGCCAAGCGTCTCTGCGCACAGGATAAGGTCTGCGCGATCATCGGCCCAAACGCGTCCGGCCAGTGCATCGCTATCCAGTCCGTTTTGGATCAGTACAAAGTGCCGGATCTGTCCACTGTGGCGACCAATGAAAAGGTCACCGTTCAGGACGGCAAGCTGAAGGAATACAACTTCCGCGTCTGCTTCCTGGATCCTCAGCAGGGCAAGATCGCCGGCAGCTTCGTCTATGACGAGCTGAAGCTCACCAAGGCGGCCATCCTGTACGATATCAATGATGACTACGCCAAGGGCTTGAAGGACAACTTCATCAAGGTCTTCACCGGCAAGGGCGGCACGGTCGTGGCTGAGGAAGCCTACACCGGCGGCGACACCGATTTCACCGCGCAGCTGACCAAGATCAAGGAAGCCGATCCCGAGATCATCTTCACCCCCATCTTCTATCAGGATTTCATCATGATCCACAAACAGGCCCGCACCCTGGGCATTAATCTTCCCATGCTGGGCGGCGACGGCTGTGCCTCCGAAGTTCTGTTTGACGCGGCGGATGCGGTCGACGGCTCCTACGTGATCAACCACGTCTCCCTGGTCGACCCGGCCGGCGACTCTTTCCGTCAGAAATACGCCGCCAAGTGGAACGGCGCCAAGATGGAGCTGAACGGCTACATGGCCCACGACGCTTTCCTGCTTTGGTGCGCGGCGGTCGAGAAGGCCGGCAACGCGGATCCTCAGGCGATCGCCAAGGCGTACTGCGAAGTGGAAGTCACCGGCATGGCCGGCAAGATCAAGATCTCCGCGACCGACCACAACCCGGTCGGAAAGAGCGGCTGCGTAGAGCAGATCGACGGCAAGAACAAGACCTATAAGTTCATCACCTACATTGCTGCCGACTGATCCTGATAACGGACACTGTGACACGGGGCGCTCCCTTGAAAGGGGAGCGCCCTTGACCAAAGAGCATTAGGAGGCTTTTTATGGATCTCCAATACTATCTCCAGCAGCTGGTCAACGGCATCTGCCTCGGCGGCATGTACGCCCTGATGTCGGTGGGCTACTCGCTGGTCTACAGTATCATGAGCTTCTCCAA
>JAFZRH010000011.1 GCA_017619975.1 Lachnospiraceae bacterium
CATATCTGCTATCAGCTGTGCTATAATTCTTTCCATAGGGCCAGTCCTCCGCATTAGTTTTTGTTCGTCAAACTTATTCTAACACGTCGGGCTGGTCTTTCTCTATGCCCAGAAAAAATCCCACAACTATTTTACACTATCTTCGGAGGCTGTCACAGCTCTTTGAATTGTCGGCTGAACAGCAGGGATACGGCTGTGACAGTAAATCCTACGGAACAGAAAGCCAAAAGAGCCGTGCCGCCGAAGGCCTCCAGTATCGCACCGGCCAGAACCGACGCAATCGGGATCATCCCCTGTGATCCGATGCTGGTGAGGCTGTTCACCTTGCTCAGCTTGTCCCTGTCCACGATTCGCATGATCGCGGTGGTGACGGGGATGTTGAAACTGGAGATCAAAAAGCCGATCACCAAAAATCCGAGGCTGAGGGTAAGCAGGAAGGGATTCATCCGGGTCCCGCGATCCACAAAGATATAGAAAGCGCCCGTGAGCACAACCATAACAGCAGCTACGGCACAAAGCAGTCTTGCGGCCTTCCTGCCGCATTTCTCCGCCTGCGTACGGCCGCTCAGGATTGCCGCACCGAGAAGCGAGCTGATCCCGAAGCATACGCTGAACACAGAGAACCAGAGCTCGGGCGTCAGGACGCTGTCCAGCAGATAGGACTGCGCCGCCGCCAGATCCGTTTTTATGAAAAACGGAAGGAAATTGCCTGTTACGGGGGCAAAGAAGAAGTTGATAAACAGGACCGACGCAAGCAGCGCCAGGATCGCTTTTTTGGTCTTGAGGTAAGCGATCCCCTCCGCCATATCGCGGACCGCCAGCTTCAGCGTGAGACGTTCCTCAGACGGATGAAACTCGTAACGGATCAGCATCTCTGAAACGCCGGAGGCGATGTAGCAGGCACCGATCAGGAAAAACAGTGTGTAAACAGGCAATACCGCATACAGAACGCCGGCAAATATGACGCCCAGAATGCTTTCCACAGAACTCTTCATCGTGAAGTACGAATTGGCCTGCTGCAGCTGCTCTTCCCGCACAATATGCGGAAAGATCGCCCCGGCCGCCGGATTGAACACCCCGCTGACGAAATTGCCCAGCGTCCCCAGAACAAAGAGGATCACAAGCTGCGCATTCGGTTCCCGAAGCAGCAGCATCAGCGCCGTTGCCAGCAGGATCATGCCGCCTTTCAGATAGTCGCAGACGTACATGATCTTTGCCTTGTTTTTGCGGTCTCCCAGTACGCCGCCCACCGGTGTGATGACCAGCATCGCCACACCGCACAGCGCCAGATACAGTCCCTGAAGAAAGGCGTTGTTGCCGCTGATCTCAAGAATATAGAAACTGACGGAAAAACTGTACAGAATCGAGCCGAGCTCCGATACCAGCGCCCCCAGAAAAACCAGCCGGAAATTCCGGTTCCGGAAAATGTTATCCTTTTTTTGCGTATTTTTATTCATTTTTTGCTGTCGCCTCCCACTGATCGGTAAATTTCGGATCCTTCAAAAGGCCGATCAGGCTGTCAATGCTTCCCGAAGCGGTCGCACCGAAAGCATCGAAAACGACCGCCTGATCCATGTGCTCGGCAAAGCGCATGGCTCTCAGGCTGTAATCGGGCATGGCATCGAAACGAAGCGCCATAGCTCTCGCTTCCTTCAGGGACCTGGCTGATTCTTCCTGCCTGCCGGTCTTCGCCTGGACGTAAGCCAGCAAAACAAGCATTTCTGCCTGTGTTTTTTCGAGGATATCCTGTTTGCTCTCCGTTTTCAGCCCGGTCAGAAGACCGATCCCCCAGCAAAGAATGTCGATGGAAGAATCCCAATCGTTGCGGGAACGAAACAGAAACACATAACCGACAATCGCCCTGAGCAGGCAGGACATGCCTGACAGAAGCGCCTCCGACAGAAACGGAGCCGCTTCTTCCGGGGCGTCCCCGAAGACGGACAACTGCGCCCCGATATCGCTGCTGAAAATGCCTCCTGCATTGTTTTTCCTTAACAGTTCGATGCTCTTTTCCTTTTCTCCCAGCAGGAACCAGGCGGTTGACAGGTTCCCGCAGATCGTCGCCTCGCTGATGCGCGGATCATCATTCTGCGGAAGCAGCACCTTTGCCTGTTCCAGCAATTCCGCCGCCCTCTTCAGCTGCTGCAGGTCATGATTGCTGGCGCCGTAAGCAAGGTAAACTGCCGCACATTCATACACGGCACGAAAAGAATGCGGATACTTGCCCAATACCTTTTCCGCTTCGCTTATCCCTGCCGGATCCAGCGTCCGACAGTATGAATTGATCCGTTCCAGAGCAGCATCCAGGCGGTTGTCCTTGATTCTGTAGCCCAGCAGCACATCAACCGACGTGTCGAAGAAATCTGCGATTTCCACGAGCAGGTTCAACTCGGGCTGCGATTGCCCGGATTCCCACTTATAGACCGCTCCTACTGTCACGCCCAGCGCTTCGGCCAGCTTTTCCTGCGTCATTTTCCGTTGTTTCCGAAATAACCGGATGTTTTCAGAAAGCGATAGTTTCATGCCCGGATCCTCCTTTGCCTGTTTCCGCTGTCATTATACCCCCGGCACAGAATAATCGGAAGACACCGCCAATACTAAAATGATATTATTTTTTATACTGTTGGTATGTGTTTGGCCGATGTGAAGCACTGATATGAAAAAGCGGCGGAAAACTCCGCCGCTGAATCCCCAATGTGCCGCTAAAATCAGAAACAGGCACCCGCGGGAAGGAAGTGCCTGATCTGCGTGCTGGAGGTGTAGGTGCTGGTGACACTGATCCGCAGCCGGTCTGATCCTTCCGGCCGCTCTCCCTGCGCCTCAGCCCTTATCTGCGCCAGCAGCTCATCGTTGATGAACGTGTCCGGCCCGATCTCCCAGCGGGAGACCGTCTTGCTCAGTACGTGCAGCTCTTCGGCCAGCTGTTCCTGCGTCAGGCCTTTTTCCTTCCGCAGTTCCTTCAAGAATGTTCCGATCTTCTTCGCGTCTATGTTGTGCTCCCTCCTGCGGGACCAATATACGGCCGGGCCGCCTCAAAAAGCAAGGACAAAAAACGTTTTCGTATCCTCGTTTATCCTCATTTAAGACGTTCAGCAGAAAGCTCTCCTGCCGGGCGTCTTCTACACGGGAAGGTATCGGATGTTCACTCAGTCTGAAGCCCATGGCCTTGTAAAAAGCAATGGTTTCTTCAGCAGAACTGTAGGATGCGTACAGGGCAGAAGCCCCACAGCCTCTGGCATAATCAGCGACAGTTTCAATCAGCCGTCGTCCGATCCCCCGACACCCTCTTTTATCGAATCAGCGTCATCACGCCGGCATCCATTTCGCAGACCGTATCGCAAAGCTCGTCGATATCCATGGGATTATGGCTGGCCAGAAGGATCGTCTTCCCTTCTTTTTTCAGTTCCTTGATCAGCTTTCTCATTTCCGAAGCGCCTTCCTTATCCAGCCCGTTGAACGGTTCGTCCAGAACAAGAAGGGACGGATCTTCCATGATGGCCTGCGCAAGGCCCAGGCGCTGCCGCATGCCGAGAGAGTATTTCCCTACAGGCTTTTTCATGTGGGGATCCAGCCCCACGCGCGCGATGGCATCGTCTATTTCCTTACCGCCTATTTTTTTGTTCAGAGAAGCCAGGATCTCCAGATTTCTGCGGCCTGAGAGATTGGGAAGAAAGCCCGGCGTTTCTATGATGATCCCCAAGTCAGCGGGGAAATCCGCCTCTTTCCCGATCCGTTTTCCGGCCACGGTCACTTCTCCTTCGTCCGGCAGCAAAAATCCGCAGATGCACTTCATGAGCACCGTCTTGCCGCTGCCGTTGTTCCCAATGATGCCGTGGATCTTTCCTTTTTCAAAATCACGGGTAACATTTTTCAGCACACATTCTTTGCCAAAAGATTTTGAGATCCCTTTTATACTGATGGCTATGTTTTCGCCGTTCATATTCAGCCCTCCGTTCCCAGAAAGTTAAAGCTATACCTGCGTGCCGCCCGAAGCAGCAGGAAGAAAAGAAGAAGGATCAGCATTCCGAATATCAGATACGTCTGCCACAGTCTCGGAAGGAGGTTATACCCAAAGTTATGCATATGATAGGTTGCCTGATTTAAAGGGGATAACCAGCCGACAGCTACGTTCGCTTTATACATTAAGGCATCCGGCAGGCGAAAGATGACCCGGATCGTCTCGGGATTTAACAAAAATCCGTAAAGACTGAAAACAAACACGCTGATAACGCCGCCCAGGGTCCCTTTTTTCAGATTCATCAGCAGCATGAGCAAGGCCATGAGCAGCGTATAAAGCATCATGAGGGCAAAGATGGTCAGCATGCACTCGTATGGCCGGCTCATCTCAAGCGTTGTTACCAGCGCGGGCAGGGCAACATCCTGCCCTATACCGGAATAGGCGAGAATCGCCGCTGTCTCCGACCACAGGTTGCCGCCGAAGCTCTGCGTCATGCAGACAAGCGACGTAGACAGCAAAATAAAGACAAGATAGATAAGTGTAGATAGAATGACGTAAATACCCTGCCCCAGCACCCATGTCTTTCTGTCTGTGCGCATCAGGTAGTACGGCGTCGACGAATCAATAAAAGGCATGTCGGCAAAGAGCAGCAGCAAAAGCAGGGAGGACAAAAGGATCGAATTAGCATCGCCGAAGGTCCATACGAACGGTTCCGCGAACTGCATCGACGTTTCATACAGCCTTGCAAAACGTACGGCTTTGTCCGACAGCAGGAAGCAAAGAATGAATGCCAGGAGAAACGTGGTGTAAATGCGGGGGTTTCTGTGCCATTTTCTGAAATCGAACACGGCAACGGACCATATCTGTTTCAGGCGTTTCATAGCTGAGAGATCCTCCTTTTGACCGTGCAGAAGAAAACGGCGGCGAGCGCAGCCGTCAGTCCCAAAAGCAGCAGGATCACGCCCCATTCTCCCAACATCCATCTGGACGACGGATGGATCCATTCCTTCGGATACAGAAAATAGCATTGATCAAAATAACGTTCATGCAGAATGATCAGAACATAATAGACAATAAACGGCGAGGCATAGGCCATGTATCTGCTGCCGCTCATGGCGGCAAGCGTGATCCCGCACAGAGACCAGAATGCCCCCGACAGAAACACCAGAACGAGGCTTCTCATAAGCCCGGCAGAAAACAGACTGTCGCCGACTTCTTTGGCGGCCGGATCTTCCATCGGGAGGAAGGCGACGGCAAAAAAGACGTACGACGCCAGAAGGCCGAGCACCAGGACCGATCCGCCGGAGATCCAGCACGCCAGGCCTTTGCCTGCCATGTAATGCTTCCGGTCTGTCCGATGCAGATAATATTTTATAAATCCGCTTTTTTGATCATTCACGAAAGAAGCGGTAAAGGGCAGGGCCGCCAGGATCGGCAGCGCCAGCGTCATGGCATCCGAAGCGATCGCTTTTTCGATCAGGCTGTGATGAAACGCATTCGGAAGCGATCCGCCCGCGCGAAGAGCTTCAAAAACATCCGGGACGGAGGACACCAAAACAACAAAGATCACACCGATCCATCCAATCAGGAAATCCTTGCTGAAAATGGCCTGTCTGATTGCCGACCGTACGGTTTTCATCGTTTAATAGCCCATTCTTCTGTCAATGATGCTTCCGTCAATGGCATTGATCGTCAGATAGGTTTCGCCGGACCCACCGTAAAAATCCCAGACGGGAACAATGACGCCGGCATCCAGCGAATCCGGCTCCAGAATGCGCATCAGGCCAAGCTCGATCCTCTCGATCCCGATCGTTCGCACCTGGCCTTCCGGAACATTGGCATGAACGATCAGGATCATTCGTTTGAAAATGTCCATGATGCTTTCAAAATCCTTCATCTGCGTGTATTGCGTCACGATCTCGTTCACTTCCAAAGGATTCTGCATTTCAAACTGGACGACGCCTTCCTCGCTGACGATAAACGTCAGCTTTTCCGTTCCCCAGACTGGCGCTTTGCCGCCTTTGCCGTCGTCAAAGGCCACGCCGGAGTCCAGATCGGTCAGATTGTAGTTAAAAGAGACCCCGCCTACAGTTCTCACAAAAGAAATGCGGTAGGCTTTCTGGACCCTGCCGTTGATCTCCCCGAAAACGATCTCCGTGTTTTTGGCACAGAAATCGGGAAGGCCCAGATCGAAAAGCATCTGTTCCGCCTCCGAAACAGCCTCTGCTTTACTTTTGACCAATTCAGGCAGCTCATGGGGATCACCGATCATTTCCATTCCGAAATGCAGTTCGGATTCCGCCTCCGTGCTATAGATTTCGTATTTTTCGGGATACGCGTCTCTCGACACGTTATAAAGCAGTTCGTAGGTCCTGAAGGCATCGTGATTCGTGATCTTGATACTTCTGTATAGTCCGTCCGAGCCGTCGGAGACCAGATACATTTTTTCCTCGTTATAATTGTCTTTATTGACAGTAAACTGCACCGGAGCTTCAGTCAGTCCGTCGCCTTCCCCGTAAGAAGCCAGCTCCTTTTCATATTTTTGAAGCGTCGCCGTCAGCAGCTCCTGTATCTTCTCATCTTTCTGCTCGATGGCCTCCTGCAGTTCCAGTTTGGTCCGTTCTATCTTCTGCAGCAATTTAGGCTTCGCCACCGACAGCTGACCGGAATAGGTCTTTTGTCCGTCAAAAAGGACCTGAACATATCTCTCGCATTCTTCTTCCGTAAAGGAATGCCGCGAGACCCTGGCGGTCGTCATCTGGGAAGTCTCGGGAACCACGATGGCGGCATCCACAAAAACCTTTAGATTGCCCACCGCATTGGTCAGCGGGCTCTCCAGCGCATACGTTTCCGCGGCGCCGACCTGCTCTTTTACGGAAGCGTCTGTCTGCCGGCCCGATCGCGCCAGCTCCATCATCTTGTCATAATCCTTGCCGATCACGATCGGATCGTCCGGTGTTTTCTGACATCCGGCCAGCACAGCAAGCGTCAAGGCAAGTGCCAGACATAAGTCCGCTCCCTTTCTGAAATAATTACTCATTGATCAATCCTCTTCTGCCGCCAAGATTCTGTGCAGGGCACTTCCCTCCGGATTATATTGTAGCACAGAATGGCATCTGTTTTGTATAGTCCCACCCCTATAAATGTTTAAAAAGAACGCTCCGTTTCATGCAAAAAAAGCAAAACCGTCCCCGAAAAGACAGCATAAAAGCGGCATGGAAAAATTCTCATTTTCGGGCTGCAGTATGATATGATACTGTCATCTCCCATTCATAAATTATTGTTTAAAGATCAATTTTGAGAAGAGTTGGATCGGCAAGTACGGCAAGGACCAGGAGGCACCGGAACTCCGCCTGCTGGTGATGAAAGACGGCTATAAACCGAATAATGTAGCCGATGGAGATCTGCCCGGATATCAGCAAAGTCACGGTTGAACGAACACTGACCGATCTGGTAAAGAGCGGATATCTCGAGAAGATCGGCGGCGGCCCCGCAACGGCTTATGTCAGGAGATAAGATCACGGCAGTTGTTGCATTTTTTGCATAATGCCAGGAACAAGGTGCGCAGATGTTCTGCAGAGATGCTAACACACTGCCCGCGTCTGAAAAACAAATCATCTTTTATCGGTGATTCCGATAAAAGTATGGGGCTTGGACAAGCACAATGCTTCGGCCTGCCAAGATCATTTGATCAGGAAGGAATCTAATCATGACTAACTCACGCTATAACACCGCCCGGAAATGGCTGATATTCTGGACCCTTTTCATTGGGATCGGCGCGGTCGCCGGCGGTCTGAGCATGATCCTGGATCCCAGCGGAAAGCTCCTGCACATAGACGGCATGCTCCCCTACTTTCAGAAACTGCCTTTTGCAGACGTGCTGTTTCAGGATCTCCTGTTTTCCGGGTTCGCTTTGCTGATCGTAAATGGGCTGACGAATCTGACGGCGGCTGTTCTTCTGCTGCGAAAGAAGAGGCTCGGTGTAATTCTCGGCGGGATCTTCGGCATTACCCTGATGCTTTGGATCTGTATCCAGTTCTATATGTTCCCGCTGAATTTCATGTCCACGGCGTACTTCCTGTTCGGCCTGTGTCAGGCCGCCACCGGGTATGCAGCATGGAGGATTCTCAAAAAAGAGGAACAGAAGTCATAAGATGCTTTTTCATACCGGTCTAAGCCCGCGTCTTCTGGAATAATCCCGATAGGGTACAATTAACCGTCGTCTCGTATTTTTACACCCTTTCGGGATCTTTTTTAGAAAAATCCTTGCTTTTATACCCTAAAGGGTGTATATTACTGTTATCTCTTCACAAGGAGGGAATCCGATGAACAGAATCGCTGAGTATATTAAGTCCAACCGCCGGGCTGCGGGTCTTTCCCAGCAGGAGTTTGCCATGCGCTCCGGTCTGGGTCTTCGCTTTGTTCGTGAACTGGAACAGGGAAAGGAAACCGTCCGCATGGATAAAGTCAATATCGCCCTTGCCATGTTCGGAATGGAAGCGGTTCCGGGCAGGATCGAACGAAAGGACAACAAGCAATGAGCACTTTCCGAAAGGCATTCGTATATATCAGAGACAGTTATGCCGGACTTCTTGAAGAAACGGATGAGGGGTATCGCTTTCAGTATGATCCGGATTATCTGGCATGCGGTACCTCTCCCGTTTCACTTACGCTTCCGCTTACAGATAAGCCTTTTGTCTCCACCACCCTCTTCCCGTTCTTCGACGGTCTGATTCCTGAAGGCTGGCTGTTGGAAGTCGTGAGCCGCAACTGGAAGATCGACAGACGGGATCGCTTTGGTCTTTTGCTGATTGCCTGCAAAGATGCTATCGGCAACATTACCATTCGGGAGGAACGTTTATGAATTGTCTTTGCTGCGGAAAACCGCTGAAAACGCCAAACGACTCCGGATGGCACAAGAATTGCATCAAACGCTTCTTTGGAACGAGTGTGTTGCCGGAGATCGAACTTTCAAGCTCCGGCCTGGAACTCATAATCGGCGAGGCTGTCAGGAAGGGCCTGACGGTTCCGGGCGTTCAGAAAAAGATATCGCTGCACCTGTTCTCGGAAGGAAAGCAGCCCAGGCTGACGCTGGTGGATGTTCCAACCGGATATATCCTGAAGCCGCAGGTCAACGATTACCCTTCCATGCCGGAATCGGAACAGCTTGTCATGAGCATGGCGGATGCCTGCGGCATCGCCACGGTTCCGCATGCGCTGATCCGAAACGGGGGTACCGTTGCTTACATCACCAAAAGGGCAGACCGCATTATCGGGCATGACCATGTGATCCGTCTCGCCATGGAAGACTTTTGCCAGCTGGATCTTCGTCTGGTTCAGGATAAATACAGGGGATCCTATGAACGCTGCGCAAAGGTTATCGACAGATACTCTTCCCGCAGGCAAATGGATATGACGGAATTGTTTTTGCGCCTGGTCTTTTGTTTTCTGACCGGCAACTCCGATATGCATCTTAAGAACTTTTCCATGATCGAGACAGCGGAAGGGTCCGGTGAGTATGTGCTTTCTCCGGCTTATGACCTGCTGCCCGTAAATCTGATCATGCCGGAAGATAATGAAGAGTTCGCTCTGCCTATGAACGGCAAAAAGAATAACCTGAGAAAAAAGGACTTCCTTGTTTTCGCAAAGACCTGCGGTATTCCTGAAGAAGCCGCCGGTAAAATGATCCGCTTCCTGCTGAATAAGAAGCCTGTTCTGCTGACGATGTGCCGGGAATCGCTTCTGCCGGAAGATATGAAAGAGGGCTTTAGCAAGCTGATCGATCAGAGGTGCCGGAGCCTGCTGGGATAATTTGCGACTGCCGCCCCACGCAAGCACTTTCGCGAGCGTTATTTGCCAGTTAAGCCGGTAACTTTTGCAAAAATCACAAAAGTTACCGGCTTAACTTAAGAATAACTCGCTATTCTTTCTGCCTTCTCCGATGCCCGGGACTGCCTTTCGCAGTCTTTTTCTTACCTCTTCCGGCCAAAAACATCCCTACCTAAGTCCTGGGAATGAGAGTGAGTGCTTTTCAGCCGAAAACAGGCTCAAAGCAGCAAAATGCTCCGACTGTTTCTTAACTGGGCGGCAAGCTTCTCAAAAAAGACGATATAGAAGTCAAGCCGCTCCTGCCACAGCTCTTCGGCCGCTTTCGTCGCGACCGGCATCTCCCGGATTTCGCGCAGCCGGATCAGCCGTTTTTCCACGTATTCCTGCTTTTCCTCAAAGCTCTTCGTCAGAAATCCGTCCCCGGAGAGGATCTCGTGAATGCGATACGCATCAAAGCGATCGATGTTGTCCGCATCGCCGACAGACAGCGCGAAAGGCGTTCTTTCGCCGGGGAAATCCGCCTCGTCATCGACGTGGATCGCGATCCCGTAGCAGATATCGCCGATCCGGTCCTCCGGCAGCCCCAGTTCTTTCAGGAACGGACGGGCAATCGCGGCAGCGCGCCGGCCGTGTTCCCTCCAGCCGTTCTCGCCGAATTCCTCGCAGTAGGAAACGTCGTGAAGCAGGCAGGCGATCACCATCTCCGTCTCATCAAAGCCTTCTTTTCGGGCGATCTCAAGTCCGATATTGGCGACCCGGTAGGTATGCTCCAGGCGGTATGCCTTCACTTCCGGGTGCGCGGACAGGTAAATCGCGCCGTCAAATTTCTGCTTTACGAAGTCCTCTGTCCTTCTGATCCGTTCGTTGTCCATGTTCTTTGCTTCCTTTCTGCTTCCTGATTCGACGATCTGCGGGCGATTCATGCTGAAGGGTGCCAAAAGGAACCGTCCCTTTTGGCACTGCCAAGAGCCACAGGTGATCTGGGGAACGGTTCTTTTCGTTCACTCCACGGCTTTGACTACGTAGTCCTGGACTTCTGAGCCACGGGGACGGTTCTTTTCGCTCACTCCACGGCTTTGACCACGTAGTCCTGGGCTTCGACGGCGCTCTTTAAGACATCGTTCGGCACGTCCTTCGTGAGTTCGACGACGGCGGTGCCGGCGTTGTGATCCGCCACGGCGGCGGCTACGCCGTCCACGGCCTCGAGAGCCTTCTTGACGCGCGCTTCGCAGTGCATGCACATCATGCCTTCAACGGTAAGTGTCTTTTTCATGGGTGATTTCTCCTTGTTATTATTTTCTATGATAAAGGGGTTGCAGCAAGTCGCCCCCTCCTGCTCCTTCGGAGCACCCTCCCCCGCGTCCGGGGGCGGGCAGGGCGCCTTCTCCTCTTGCCCTCCCCCGGACGCGGGGGAGGGTGTCTGCGAAGCAGACGGGCGGGGGTGATCTGCGGCAATTTCCTTCGGGTACAGTTTCACGCGGTTTAAGCGCAGGGCGTTTATGCAGACGCAGAAGCTGGACAGGCTCATGGCTGCCGCCCCGTACATGGGCTTTAACTCCAGCCCGAAAAGCCCCATCGCGAGCGGGATGCAGATCAGGTTGTAGATAAAGGCCCAGAAGAGATTCTCGTGGATGTTGCGGATCGTCGCGCGGCCGAGTCTGACGGCCGCCGCCGCGTCCATCAGCGAATTTTTCATCAGGACGATGTCCGCCGCGTCCAGGGCGACGTCCGTGCCCGCGCCGATCGCCAGACCGATATCCGCCCGCACGAGGGCAGGCGCATCGTTGATGCCGTCGCCGACCATGGCGACTTTGCCGCTCTCCTTAAGGTGCGTGATCTCGGCTTCCTTGCCCTGCGGCAGCACGCCGGCCACCACGTCGGCCACGCCGGCTTTCCCGCCGATCGCGCGCGCCGTACGCTCGTTGTCGCCGGTCAGCATCACGGTCTTAAGGCCCATGGCCTGCATCTCCTCCACCGCGCGGACCGAATCATCTTTCAATTCGTCCGCCACGGCAATGATGCCGAGAAAGCGTACCGCCTGCGAAGCAGCCGCAGCGTCCCGGCCTGCCGGATCTTCCGAAGCAGCTGTACCCGGCAAATCTTCCGCACTTTTCTGCGCTTTCAGGCTTTCCCGGCCCGCCGCATCTTCCTGTGCGCTTTCTTTCATGGCAAAGAGCAGCGGCGTCTGGCCTTCTTCTGCCAGCGCTTCCGCCTGCGCGCGGACTGCCTCCGGCAGCGTTAATTGCTCCGATATGTATTTCAGGCTCCCGCCCAGGAGCGTTTTTCCGTCCAGGACCGCCTTCAGACCGTTGCCGGGCAGGGCTTCAAAGCCGTTCACCGCGACGGGCCGGATTCCCGCCGCCTCCGCCGCCCGGCGCACCGCAAGGGCCAGCGGATGCTCACTCTTCGCCTCGAGCGCTGCCGCGAGACGCAGCAGTTCGGTTTCATCCACACCTGCTGCCGGCACCAGTTTCGTCACCGCCGGCTCGCCCCGCGTCAGAGTGCCGGTCTTATCCATTACCAGCGTCTGCACCCGGCCGACGCCCTCCAGGGCCGCCGCCGTCTTGAACAGAATGCCGTTCTTCGCGCCGACGCCGCTGCCGACCATGATCGCGACCGGCGTCGCCAGGCCCAGCGCGCAGGGGCAGCTGATGACCATCACCGCGATCCCGCGCGCAATGGAATATTCAAAGCTCTTTCCGGCGATCAGCCAGCCGATAAACGTCAGCAGCGCCAGGCCCAGCACCACCGGGACGAATACGCCGGACACTTTGTCCGCGATGCGCCCGAGCGGCGCCTTCGTCGCCGCCGCGTCCGAGACCATCTGAATAATCTGCGCCAGCGTCGTATCCTCGCCGACCCGCGTAGCGCGGCAGATGAGATACCCCTGCCCGTTCACGGTCGCCGCCGAGACCGGATCGCCCGCCGCCTTGTCCACGGGAATGCTCTCCCCGGTCAGCGCCGCCTCGTTGACTGCGCTCACGCCTTCTTCGATCACGCCGTCCACGGGGATGCTCTCGCCGGGCCGGACCGCGAACAGATCGCCGCGCCGCACTTCCTCGATATCGACCTCGACCTCCTGTCCGTCCCGGAGGAGTGTCGCCGTCTTGGGCGCGAGCTCCATGAGGCCGCGCAGGGCGTCGGTGGTTCTGCCCTTGGAGCGCGCTTCAGGAGCTTTCCGACCGTGATCAGGGTCGGGATCATCGCGGCCGTCTCAAAATACAGGCTCATACCGAGCTTCATCACGCGCTCGTGATCCATCTCCCCCTGCGCCAGCGCCATTAAAAACAATTCCGCCAGCGAATAGACGAAGGCCGTGCCGGAGCCCATGGCCACCAGCGTGTCCATGTTCGGCGCGCTGTGCAGAAGGCTTTGAAAGCCGCTCACGAAAAATTTCCGGTTGATGATCATCACGGTCAAGGCGAGGCACAGCTGAAACAGGCCCATGAAGACCATGTTGTCAAAGGCCTTCGGCGCCGGAAAGCCCGCCATCATATGGCCCATGGAAAAATACATCAGCACCAGCAGCACGATGACGGAGCTGATGAGCCGCCGCTTTAGTTTCGGCGTTTCCTTATCCTTCAGGGCTTCTTTGTTCTGCCGCAGGCGCTCCTGGTAGGAACGGCCGGACCGCGCGGCCACGCTTCCGCCCTGCATTTCATCACGATCGGCCGCGGCGTCATTCGCCGCACCGCGTTTTCCGCTCTCCCGGAGCTCGGCGCCGTAGCCGGCCGCCTCCACCGCGCGAACGATCTCTTCCGGGGAAGCGCTTCCTTCCACGGCCATCGAATTCGTCAGCAGGCTCACGGCACATTCCGTGACGCCTTCGACCTTCGAGACCGCCTTCTCCACGCGCGCGCTGCAGGCCGCGCAGCTCATGCCCGTGACGGTATATTGCGTCGTTTTTGTCTCTTCCGGGCTCATTTCATCACCTTCCGCAGCGTCTCGACCAGCTCATCAACGGTTTCGTCCCGGCCGGCGCGGATATCTGCCGCCACGCAGCTTTTGATATGCTCCGCCAGCAGCACCTTATTGAAGCCGTTTAAGGCCTCCCGCACCGCCGCGACCTGCACCAAAATATCCGGGCAGTACACGTCCTGCTCGAGCATGCTCTCTAAGCCCCGTACCTGTCCTTCGATACGCTTTAAGCGGTTCATCAGGTCTTTCTTCTCCTGCTCGCCGCGTTCTTTCTTTCTCATTTCACAGCAGTCTGCCATAAAAAATACCCCCCGCCGGTATTCCCGGTCAGAGGGCATCATATACCCCTTGGGGGTATTTGTCAATAAAGAAAAGGATGGTTTTCGCAATTTCTCCGTTCGAATTACTCGGGGCTTATCATTTCCGACTGTTTTCCGCTCCCCGGTACAGATGACACCGGTTTTTAAACACCAAGAAATCATCGGTATATTTTACGAAATATTTTACTTAATTCCTTGCTTTTTCCCCGGTTTTGCCTTACAATCATACTGAATCTGATGAAGGAGGTGCCGTATGGCAAACATCAATCCGGTCTCCGATTTAAGAAACTACAACGTGGTCCTGGAGCAGGTCTCCTACGGGTCCCCTGTCTATCTGACCGTGAACGGCCGGGGAAAATATACCATCCGCGACATCCGGGAGGATGAGGAGTTTGAAAAGACCAAAGCCATGCTGCGCCTCATGTGCGAACTGAACGAGGGGCGGCGCGCCGGCGAGGAGGAAGGCTATCTTTCGGCAGAAGCCGTCCGCGATTATTTCCGGGAGAAGCACGTATGAGCGCGACTGTCCGCTATTCTCCGACCGCCCTGAAGGATCTGGAGCGCGTCTGGGCGGACGTGTTTGCCGCCTCGCGGGATACGGATCTGACCCGGACCTATCTTTCCGAACTGATGGACCGGGTCGAATCCTATGCCGGGTTTCCCCGAAGCGCTTCGCCTCTTTACTACGAGAACCGCTTTACCGGCTACTATTATGTTGTTTTTAAAGCATATCTGGCTTTCTTCCGGGCAGAAAGCGACCAGCTGCTTGTGGATCGCGTTCTGTACGGCAAAAGCGATTATCTGCGGACGCTGCTGGGGTAATGGACTGCCCCGCTCCCCTGGTTTTATTCGGGCTGGGAAAGCAGCTTCGCAGTCTCTCCGGTATTTTTGTTCGAGTAAAAGATGCCGAACAAGGTGGAGTATCCGACCCTTTCCACACCTTTGTCATCCAGATAATAATGTATATAGCCGATTCCGCTCCCGCCGATCCAGTCCGGCGCGCCGGCGATTGCATCAAAACGTTTCACGATCTGGCTTACTATGACGTTGTATGAGCCCTCGCCGCTCTGCTCCTTGATCTCGCGGCAGATCGTCTCCGCCTGTTCCAAAGTCAGGCGCGGCGTGTCTTCTGCCAATAGCCCTGCACGGATCAAAATCTCCCGGCGATATCCGCTGATGCTCTGAGAGTTTCGGATTTCCGGATACAGCGCCTCCAGCTTTTCACGCTGCTCCGGACCGACCTGCGCATAGATGTACTCATAAAAATCGGGATTCAGTGTTTCCAGCTGCTCCTCCATCGGCATCCGGTACCAGTCTTCTATCACATCCACAAAACCTTTCGGCAGCCAGAACGCTTCCCCGTTGATCCAGCCGTAATATTCCGTTTTGCCGATATTTTCCCGGACAAGTGACCCCTTAAGCCTTTCTTTCCGGAGACCGCTAAGTTCCAGGTTTTCCGAGAGCCGAACCGTATAATCAGGCTCAAGATCCGGGATCTCCCCCGTCCTGATCCGGTGCGCTTCCAGGGCCCAGTTCTCAAAGGCCTCCGTGATCCTCTCAACCCATCTATGAAACAGCACTTCCGTCTTCCCGTGATCCAAAAGAAATGACGTACGAAGTAACGACTGATCCCGAAACAGTTCGTACGGATAAGGATCCGGGTAGGATTCCACGTCGGGTTTCAGCGCCGCGAAATACACGCCTGCCCGGATGCTGCCGCGGTCCTGTTCTCCCGACGCATTTACCAGTGTCAGATGATCCGAATAGCTTTCGTCTCCGAATCGGATCTCGCCGATCAAATCGTACCAGCCGTATTCATTCTTCCAATAGTAGAGCTGATCGTAGCGAAAAGCATCTGTCCGTCCCGGTTCTGTCCATGTCACGGCCGCCTGATATACAGGTTCTGCCTGACTGTCCCCCGTCGGACAGACACCGATGCATTCTGCAGGCAGCCCGATTCTCTGATAAGAATAAGAAACCCGCAGGAGATTTTTCTCCCCGCAGCCGTTGACGTCCAGCCTGTCTCCGTCACGCGGCCGACAAAGCCAGCCTTCAGCAATATATTCTTCCAGGCTCCGGTTCGGTACGAAATCCGCCATCGTCTTCCCGATGCCGCGGATCCTCGCCCGGGCGAATACGGCATCCTTTTCCGTGTATTGGACCACCGCGCCGGCAAAATCGAGCCCGAAGGTCTGCTCCTCATTGCTCAAAAAGATCAGGATGTGCTCGCCGTCCATGCTGGCCAGATACAAGCGATAGCCGGCATTTTTCCGGAAGCTGCCCTCCTCCGGCCAGTGGAGCAGTTCCAAAGAACTGTCCCCGTTCAGCGCGCTTTGATACACCTGATGACTGTACCCGGCCGCTCTGCCGTTCAGATAGATCTCCCGGCAGAGCTCCCGCTGCGGATTCACACCGTTTTCTATGCTGAAGGACTCCGCACTGCCGTCTCCGTCCAGATCGAGGGAAAAGCCCGGGAAGGCATCCGTGATCTCGGCGCCGTCCATAAGAGCGATCACTTCGCCGCCCAGGATCCGCTCCCGAAGGCCGGAAAGGTTCTGCATCGGACGCTCCTGCATGACGCTGCTCTGTCCGACAGTTACCGCATAGAACGTCACGCCGTCCCAGCGCGGCGCCATGATCCGGACAAAATTCCCGCTTCCGCGGGCAAAATGCTCCGGAACACCGTTCCAGTCCGACATATCGATCCTGCTGCCATACGTGATCGGTCCTTCGCCGGAACCGCCTCCCGTGACCGCATCGATCCAATACAACGAAGCGGACTGCCCGTCATCCTCCACGACGCAGAGGCTTAAGGACGCATCCGAGACCGTCCCCAGGATCCGCACGTCCTTCTGCGGGATCTCAAGCATCCAGACCGCTTCGGCGGAGCGGACCGTGACCGTGTCTCCCTCGCGGCTTAGCTGATAGCCGAGTTCCGTGGGCACCCACTTTTCGTCCGGCAGATCCAGCCGCCAGTTTCCGCAGCGGTCGGAGATCAGAATCAGCACATCGCTCTGCGTCTCCTGATCGGTCACACGGGCCATCTCGCGCACGTCATCCGCCGTCATATTACCCGGCAGCGGAACGGAAAGAGCCGCCGGCTTTTCCGTATGGGGTTCGCCCAGGCGCCAGGCCGGCAATTCCGCAAGGACCGCTGCGTCTTCCAGCAGATAAACCGTATCGGTATCCAGCACTGCATAATAGATCTGCGGTGCCGCGGCATCCGATGAGGCCCATCCGGCAGAAAAGCGCACGGCGCTGCGGGGATCCCGGCAGAATTCCAGCGAGACGATTCGGCGAGGGCCTGCCGCCTCCTCTCCCTTCGCAAACAGATACAGATATTTCCCGCTGCGCCCCAGCAGGAAAGAATCCTCCTCCCGGGAAAGTGCAAAGTCGTTCGCGCCTTCCGGGTCATTCGGCGCCAGGCTGGAACTGAGCCTGCTGATAAACAGTCTGCTCTCCTGATCCGCGCGCAGCACGGCTTCCTGATCTGCCCGAAGGCGGCCGATCTCATAGCGGACAGGATTGTTCTGCTCCGAAGGATCCGTCGGATGCTCCGTACTTTCCTCCGTCCCGGCCGGCTCCGTCCCCGCGGGCTCCGTCATATCCGGCGTGCTCTCCGGCGTGCTCTCCGCCGTGCTCTGTTCCGCCACACCGGATCCGGCCGGATCCTCCGTACTGTTTTTCGGGTCCGTCAGGGCGCAGCCCGCCGCGATCAGAGAGACGATCAGCGCGCCGGCCAGGATCCAGAATGCCGGTTTCTTATACTGCAGCACGGACTTGACGCGGGCCTTTACGCCCACCTCACCGAAAGCCAGCGGACAGGCCGTGACCCGCTTCTGCGGCGTGCTGCAGGCCATAAGCGCCTGTGAATATGCCATTTTATAGCTGTCGTCCTCCCGGCCGATGACCTTCTCGTCGCAGGCCAGCTCGATATCCCGGCACAGCAGGATATACGCGATCCACATCACGGGATTGAACCAATACACCGACAGCAGCAGAAAGCCGAGCGGCTTCCAGACATGATCCAGCCGCTTTAAATGCGCCTCTTCGTGCGCGAGCACATAGCTCTTTTCGTCCTCCCCAAGCGCGGAGGGAAGGTAGATGCGCGGCCGGATCACGCCCAGGATAAAGGGCGAGGTCAGATGATCGCAGAGATAGATATTGTTTCGTTCTTTGCAGGAGACCTGCACTTTTTTCCGGACGCGCAGCCAGCTGACCGCCATATAGAGCAGCATCCCGCCTACGCCCGCGAGCCAAATGACAGCCAGCACGGGCAGCACCGCATCTCCGAAGGTCTTCGGCGCTTCTTTTGTGGCGGCCGAGACTTCCACGTAATGGATCTCCTGCCCCGCCTCTGCTTCTGCTGCGGAACCGACCGGGCTGCCCGCTGCCGCTTCGCTCTTTACGGGCAGCTGCGGCTGCCGACTGATAATCGTGACATACTCCGGCTCGTATTCCCGGACCTTCACCGTTTTTTCCACCGGGCGCCCGGAGAGCTCCTGCACGATCGTCCCTTCGCTCACCGTCTGCGGCACCACGGAGACGCTGCTCCTCGGCAGCGACGGGATCAGCAGACGGACCGCGACCAGAAGCCATAAGGCGCAGATCAGCGCCCGGGGCGCCTTTTTCAGGACCGGCCGAAGCGCCATCACCAGCAGCGCGATCAGGGTCGCCGACAGGCTCAGCGTGACCGCCTGCAAAAAGATTTCCTTCAACATTGTCCTTCTCCTCTACTGCGTCTGGCCCGCTTTCTGCCAGGTATCCAGAAGATCCCGGATCTCCTTCAGCTCCTCTTCCGTAAGCCTTCGGCCCGAAGAAAAGGCGGCCATGAACGCCGGAAGAGAGCCTTCAAACGTGTCCTCCACATATTGACGGCTCTGCGCCGCATAGAAATCCCGTTTATTGTACAGCGAACGGACCGTTCCGTCCTCATTGGCAAATATGCCGCGCTCGCAGAGTTTTTTCAGTACCGTATAAGTCGTGGACTTTTTCCAGTCAAGTTCTTTCGCGCAAAGCCTGACCAGGTCTCCCGAGCTGATAGGTTCATTGTTCCAGATCAGTTCCGCAAAGCGGGTCTCCACAACGCCCATTTTCAGATCAGCCATCTTCCGCCTCCTTTTGGTCTATTGTTAATAGATCAATTTAAGGCAAGTCTATCACGAATAGACCTGCCTGTCAAGCGTTTCTTTGAGGTTTTCCGATTTTATTTTCCCGGTTCGTAGCGATCCCGGTAGGCGTAGGCGCCGCCGTCGGCGCCGGTCGAGCCGCACGTCCAGAAGCCGTCCTTCTCGATCTGGAAATATTTCGCATCGCTGGCGTAGGGGAAAAAGCTGCCGTAACAGCCGGCCTCCTGCAGCGCCAGCATCAGACGGTCGGCCTCCGCTTCCCGGATCTCGTTCTTTTCGCTTACCTTCGCACGGATCTCCAGGATCAGGGTGCTGCCGCTTGCTTCGATCAGTTCTTCCAGCGATCCCGCCGCATGGCCGGAAAGGCTCGGGTTGGCAGATTCGCGCAGCGTCACTTCGGCGCCGACGCCGCCTTCTCCCAGCACGCTTTTAAACACGGCGTTTACTTTCTCCGAAGCTTCCTGCTTCAGATACAGGCGGTAATAATCGTCAAGGACCGTGTTCAGATCCTGCGAAACATAAACGTTGAAATCGTCCTGATAAGTCTCCGAGCGGACGGGGAAGCTGATCAGGGATGCCTTGGCCGGGATCGACACGGATCGGTCGCTCAGACTGAACGTATCCGAGACGCCGCTCTGCTTCGAAAGCTGCTGCAGATAGGCCTCCGCTTTTTCCCGCATCTGCTTTTCTTTCAGCGGCCGGAGGCTGCATCCGGAGAGCAGCAAAACCGCACAAAGCAGCAGGGTGAAGAGGATCCTTATATTGATTTTGTGCTCACGCATACGCATCTCCTTCGGATAAAAAAGCCCTCCCCTGCTTTCGGGCGGGGGAGGGCTGTCTGTCTTATTTCCGGGACAGGTACTCATCGATGGCGGCCGCCGCAACTTTGCCGGCGCCCATCGCGGAGATGACCGTCGCCGCGCCGGTGACCGCATCGCCGCCGGCGAAGACGGCTTCACGGGAGGTGAGGCCGTCCTCATTGATCACGATGCCGCCGTGACGGTTGACTTCAAGGCCTTCGGTCGTGTCCTTGATCAGCGGGTTCGGCGAGGTGCCGATCGCGATGACTACCGTATCCGCCTCGATCTCGTACTCGGAGCCGGGGATCGCCACGGGACGGCGGCGGCCCTTTTCATCCGGCTCGCCGAGCTCCATCCTGATCACGCGCATGCCGCGCACGAAACCGTTCCGCTCGTCGCGGGGGTTGTCCGGATTCTTAAAGCCCAGGATCTCCACCGGGTTCTGCAGAAGACGGAAGACGATGCCTTCCTCCTCGGCGTGCTCCACCTCTTCCCGACGGGCGGGCAGTTCTTCCATGGAGCGGCGGTAGACGATGGAGACTTCCTCCGCGCCCAGACGCAGGGCGGTACGCGCGGCGTCCATTGCCACGTTGCCGCCGCCGACCACGATCACCTTGCCGCCCTTCATGATCGGGGTGCGGGGATCGTCCTCGTAGGCCTTCATCAGGTTGCTGCGGGTCAGGAATTCGTTGGCGGAGTAAACGCCCTTCAAGGATTCGCCGGGGATGTTCATGAAGTTCGGCAGGCCCGCGCCGGAGCCGATGAATACGGCTTCATAGCCCTGCGCAAAGAGCTCGTCGATGGTGAGCGTGCGGCCGATGACCACGTTGGTCTCCACGTCCACGCCCAGTTCCTTTAAGGTCTCGACTTCCTTGGCCACGATGGCCTTCGGCAGACGGAACTCGGGGATGCCGTACACCAGCACGCCGCCGGCCTTGTGCAGCGCTTCGAAGATGCTGACCTTGTAGCCCTTCTTCGCCAGATCGCCGGCGCAGGTCAGGCCCGACGGGCCGGAACCCACGATGGCAACGCGGTGGCCGTTCGGGGCCGGTGCTTTTGCGGCTTCCTTCACGGTTTCATTGTGCAGATCCGCCACATAGCGCTCCAGACGGCCGATGCCGACCGGCTCGAAGCGGATGCCCATGGTGCACTTGGATTCGCACTGGGTCTCCTGCGGGCAGACGCGGCCGCAGACGGCGGGCAGGGAGGAGGTCTTGTTGATGACCTGATAGGCGCCTTCGTAATCCTTCTCCTTGATCTTCATGATGAAGCCGGGGATATCGATATTGACCGGGCAGCCGGCCACGCAGGGTTTGTTCTTGCAGTTTAAGCAGCGGGCCGCTTCCTCGTCCGCCAGCTGGCGGGTGTAGCCCAGCGCCACTTCCTTGAAATTGTGAGCCCGGACCTCGGGGGCCTGGGTCGGCATTGCATGCTTCTTCGGATCGATTGCCATATCTTCCTCCTTACGCCTGCTTAAAGAGGTTGCAGGCCTCTTCGTAGGCGTGCCGTTCGTAATCCAGATACATCCGTCCGCGGGACATCGCTTCGTCGAAATCGACCTCGTAGGCGTTGAATTCGGGGCCGTCCACGCAGGCGAACTTCGTCACGCGCTTCCCGTCCTGATTCAGGGTCAGGCGGCAGCCGCCGCACATGCCGGTGCCGTCGATCATGATCGGGTTCATGGAGACGCGGCAGGGCACGCCGAACGGCTTGCAGGTCAGGGCCGTGAATTTCATCATGACGCCCGGACCGATGGCCAGGACCAGATCGAAGGTCTCGCCCGCTTCCAGCATCTCTTTGAGCGGCACGGTCACGTTGCCGTGGCGGCCGTAGGAGCCGTCGTCCGTCATGACGATCAGCTTGTCCGAGACCGCGCGGAATTCATCCTCGAGGATCAGAAGATCGATGCTCCTGAAGCCGATGATGCTGACGACCTCGACGCCCAGACGGTGGAATTCCTCCGCGACCGGCAGCGCGATGGCGCAGCCGACGCCGCCGCCGACGATGCAGACTTTCTTTAAGCCTTCCGTTTCCGTGGCGCGGCCCAGCGGGCCTACAAAGTCCGCCACCCACTCGCCGGCTTCCTTCTTGCCCAGGCGGAAGGTGGTTTCGCCGACGATCTGGAAGATGATCTTGACCGCTCCGGTCTCTTTGTTGACGCCCGCGACCGTCAGCGGGATCCGTTCTCCGTCCTCATCGACGCGCAGGATGATGAACTGCCCGGGCTTGGCCTTGTTCGCGACCAGCGGGGCCTCGATCTCCATCTGCGTGACGGTGGGATTCAGTTCCTTTTTGCTCAGGATCTTGTACATACCGCACTCCTTACAACTTTATTATACGAAAATGAATATCTCGTCCGTGTCATTCCGAGCACAGCGAGGAATCCTGCCGCGCAGCGGCAATGTTTTAGAGGTGTTCGCCCTGCGGGCGAAAGATCCTTCGATTCCGCTCGTTTCACTCGCTCCACTCAGGATGACACAGTATGTTGCTTACATGACGCACCGACCGGGCGCGGCTGAGATAAAACTTTTCAAACGCCCCTTGGAGCGACCTGACCGCTTTCCTTCTATTCAGGAAGGTCGCGGAACCGGGGCTGAGAAAAGTTTTTATCTCAGCCGTGAAATCTGTCTCCAAGAGCTTTTTATTTTATTCTCTCCGGGAACCCTACCTTTTTCTGCACCTTGCGCAGGGTCTTGAAGGCGTAGTAGCCGGCCTTTTCGGCCCCGGCCCTGATCACGCCGTCCACGTAGGCCTTGTCCTTGCTCAGCTCCTCAAAGCGAGCCTGAAGCGGCGCCAGCACGCCAACCACCGCTTCGCCCACGGCTTCCTTGAACACGCCATAGCCAAGACCCGCAAATTCCTTTTCCACCTCGCCCGGCGTTTTCCCAAGGCAGGCGCAGTAGATGTCGATCAGGTTTTTGATGCCCGGCTGCTCGTCGCGGTAAGCCACCTGCCCCTCGGAATCCGTCACGGCGCGCTTGAACTTGCGCCGGATGTCGTCCGGCTTGTCCAGAAGGAAAATGCTCGCGTTCGGGTTTTCGTCCGATTTGCTCATCTTCTTTAACGGATCCTGCAGGCTCATGATCTTTGCGCCGACCTTGCCCACGTAGGGCTCGGGGATCGTGAAGACGTCGCCGTAGATCGCGTTGAAGCGTCCAGCGATATCGCGGGTGATCTCCAGATGCTGCAGCTGATCGTGCCCCACCGGCACCACGTCCGACTGGAACAGAAGGATGTCCGCCGCCATCAGCACCGGGTAAGTGAAAAGCCCCGCGTTGATGTTGTCCGCGTGTTTGGCGGATTTGTCCTTGAACTGCGTCATGCGGGAGAGTTCCCCCATGTAGGTGAAGCAGTTTAAGATCCACGCCAGCTCCGCGTGCGCGGACACGTGCGACTGGTAGTAAATGCAGTTCTTTTCCGGATCGAGCCCCGCCGCGAGGTACAGCATCAAAAGGTTCCGCGCGCGCTTTCTTAATTCCGCCGGATCCTGCCGCACCGTGATGGAGTGCTCGTCCACCACGCAGTAAAAGCATTCGTAGTCGTTGTGGAGGGTCAGCCAGTTCTTGAGCGCCCCCAGATAATTGCCCAGGGTCAGAGTCCCTGTTGCCTGCATGCCGCTGAATAATGATTTTTTGCCGTCAAGCATCGCTTGCCCTCCTTTCACTTTCCCTTTGCGGGAAGAATTATGAAATATTATAGTGAAAAACCGCAAAAAAAACAAGCCCCCGACAGGAGCTTGTTTGATTCACTTGTTCGATACAAATACGGTACTTAGTATGGCTGATCAAGAATAAGTCCCGACTCCTGGAGCAGATCGGAAAGTGCCGGTTCTGTTAGTGCTTCTGTCACAGAAAACACGGCGTTTTCTTTTGCAGCCAACGTATAAACAGGTGCCGTCGCCCTGCAGTCTGCAAGCAGCACCACATAGGTTTCTCCCACTGTTACCAAGCCATTCGGCAGCGTCAGGAGAATATTCCCGTCTGCCAGGGTGACCGGTGTATTGCGCAACGCCTTTTCCACTTTGCAGCGATACACACTGGAAGCACCAGACCGGCTTTCCAATTCACGCTGTTCTACAATAAGAACAAAAACATTCGAAGCGAAATCCATTACCTCCGCCGCGCTTCCTGATGTTAAAAACGGATTTCCATAAAAAATCACATTTTCTTGCGCAGGAGCTTCTTCCGCAACGCGGTTCGCCATCCTGTGATATTCCTCCCATTCCGGTTGGGCTTCGGAGATCTGCCAGCCTCCAACTTGTCCGAATTTAGGATGTGCATAGGTAACTGCAATAAACTTATTCAGACACAAAAAATACTGCCTTCCCACTATAAAATAACCTTGAAAAGCACTCTCCTCTGCGTAAGGATTCCCGTTCGAAAGCGTTACATAGATTCCTTCCCAGTCCGTTTCCTCCAATTCCCCTTTTATGGTCTTGACCGGCTGAAAAAGGAGTTCGCTTCCATATTCATCTGTAACAAGTCCCAGATAAACCGCATCGATCAGATGTGTTGCCTGTCGCATACAAGCCTCAGCATTCAGATCTTCCTTAATCGCCAACTGCATCGGGTCAGTACTCTCCGTATTTCGGCCGGTCGCTGCGGAATCATCCGCAGGATTTTTGACAGCTCCTGTTTCTTTCTGATTAACCAGAGCATCCGTACTTTCTCTGTAATGGGAAGACTCAAGCGCGGTCTTGCTGCTGCAAGCAGTCAGAGCAAGCGCAGTTAAGTTTAAAAGGACCATCAAACGGATTATCTTCATTGTCATGTTTCTCCTCTCAATGTCAATTCAGCTTTTAAATAATTTAATACACCTGCGCCAGATGAGCTTTTTCCTGATTTGTCAGGGAACAGTTACTCGAAACATATCCATACATAACCCATGTAGTATTAGTATCAGGCGGATGCACGCGGTCGCAGATCCCGGGCAGGACCGCCTTGCGGCCGCCGGAAAAGCCCGCGAAAAAATGCGGCTCGATGAAGCCTTCCGCCAGCAGCAGCTCCGTTTCCGCCGCAGCCTTATCGATCACGAGCGGCACACCGCTCGGTAGGATGCCGATGCGGCAGTTGCGGGAAGGATCCGCGGCCGTAAAGTATCCCGGTTATAAAAGATCTCCTTTCGCGCGCTCCGCTTCTCCGGCGGTCTGCGCCTTTTCGGGTCCGCAGCCGGCTTCCAGACGGCGCAGATTTTTCTCACCCACAACAAAGGACAGGACCGCCGTCAGGACCCAGGAGATCGGGTAGGAAATGTAGATGGTCTCCAGTGACGGATACGCGGGAAAGACCAGGCTGATCCACAGAACGCGAAGCAGACAGACGCCGGCCAGCGTATTGACCGTCGAAAGCAGGGATTTACCCAGTCCCCGAAGGAAACCGGACAACGTATCCATCGCCGCCAGCGTAAAATACGTCGTAAACATGATCCCCATCCGGACGTACGCCGCTTCCATGGCGTGCGGCTCCGTAACGTAAAACGAGATAAACGTTTCTTTGAAAAGCAGCATGACGGCAGCCATCGCCATGGATAAGGTGGTCCCGATGAGCAGGCAGTTTCTGCGCACGCGGCGCATCCTTGAAAACTTGCAGGCGCCGAGATGCTGGCTCGTGAACGTCACGGCTGCCTGATTGCAGGAGAACGAGCAGGTATACAGGAAGGATTCCAGGCTGGTGCCGGCGGCGTTGCCGTCTATGATCGCGGAGCCGCCCGGATAGTACCGATTGTTCAGCGTCACGATAGAGGACTGGATCAGCATATTCGAGAGGCTGAAGGCGCAGCCCTGGATCGCGGAAGGGATCCCCATGGAGAGCTGGTTGCGAAGCGCGCCTTTGGTGATCCGGAGGGCTTTAAAATCCAGATGCGTCCAGCCTTCGTCCCGGTGCAGCAGCCAGATCATAACGGCCGCGGAGCAGAACTGGGAGATTACCGTCGCGAGAGCGACGCCGTCCACGGACATGCCGCCGGCCAGCACGAAAAGGAAATTCAAGATCACGTTCAGAAGACCGGCGCCAGCCATGACGAACATGGGCGTCTTGCTGTCGCCCTTGGCGCGGAAGATATTGATGCAGCAATTGACGAGGCTGGAAAACAGCGTGCCGCAGAATACGATGCGGGAATAGACAGTCGCCAGACGGAGGACCTCCCCCTCGTCGCCGATCAGACGCAACACGGAAGGCGCAAGCCAAAACGCCGCCGTCCCGATCAGGACACCGGCGATCGCGTTGACGCAGACCGCGGTATGCACGGCCTCGCGGGTCGCCCGTTCATTGCCGGCGCCGATATGCCGCGACACCATGATGTTGGCGCCGACGGAGAAGCCGATACAGATGGTCAGGAAAAAATTGTTCATGGCGGCGGTCGTTCCAATGGCGCCGATCGCCCCCTTTACCCCGGAATAACCGACCACGATCATATCCGCCGCATTGTACAGATTCTGCAGCAGATTCATCGCCATGATCGGCAGGATGAAGCGAAAGATCCTGCTTGTCAGCGGTCCCTCCGTCAAATTCTGTGTTTTCACGCTTTGTACAGACATGGTGCCATCCTTTCCTCCCGTATTATAAAGATTCCGCTCCGAAAACACAAGACGCGCCGGACAAACAAAAAGCTCCGGACAGCTTCCGGAGCTTTTCGTTTCGGATCCGTCGGATCCCGTTCCAATGTCTTGAAAACTCAGTTTTTCTGCAGCGGTGTTTCCACCACTCTGGCCGTCTTCTTTTTGTGATAATGCGGCCGGGGCCGTTTGGCACTTGTCTGTTCGGTCTTCCGGGCGTCGGCGGCGGCTGTTTCTTCCGCGCGCTTCGCTCTTCTTTTGGCTTTTTCTTTCTCTACCCGGCGGAGTCTCCGCTCCCGCACCGCTTCCTTCCGGTTCTCGATCTCTTCCACGTCTTTTTCGGTGGCGGGTTTGACGGTTTTCACGATAAAGATTTCTTCCCCCGGGCCTTTGCGGATCCGGATCTTGCCCTTTACGTAGCCGTGACGGGGGCATTCGCAGAGAGCGTAATAGAGACCGCCGCCGCTGCCCGCGAACCAGTCGATCTTCCTTGTGACCTTCGACCGGCAGCGGTTGCAGCCGAGGGCCGTTACGGAAGGTTCTTTCAGGGCACTCTCCTTGTCCGGATACAGCTGGGAGACAAACTTGGTATAGGTCTTGAAGTCCAGCGTGAATTCCTCTTCGTGGTTTTCCGGCAGATGATAGTAGTCTACGGACAGGTAATGCAGATAGGGTTTGATATTCATCTTCTGCATGATGAGGGCGGTATAGAACGCGTCCTCAAAAGCGGCGTGAAAGCGGCCGTCCTCCGGAATATCCATGGCTTCCACCGCCTCCTGCAGGGCCGGCCGTTTCTTGCCGTCCAGATAAGCCAGACTGTAAAGCTTCTGCAGATCCAGGTAGAGCAGCGGCTTCGGGAACTGATACGGAATGTGATAATACTCCAGATTCCGCTGCAGTTCGAAGAGATCGGACGGTCCCCAGGTCACAAAGACCGGGTTTTTGCCGCACCAGTCCAGAAAACTGCGGGCCACCGGGCTGAAGGTGCGGGACTGGTTCAGCTTCGCCATGTCCATATGCACCACCGCCTGCGTATGACGGTTCATGCTCCGGTAGACCAGAGGTTTGATGGTCTCGTGGAAGCGGTCCACCTCCTTCCGGCGGGCATTCAGCTTTACCGCGCCGATCTCAAGGATCTCGAAGGGCAGCTTGGGATTCTCCCGATACCGTCCTCCGGGGGACTGGTTCCACTCCAGGTCAAATACGATATAGTTCATTCGATTTTTTCTTTCTGTTCTTTTTTGTCAGCAGATCCTTCGGCTCCGGCCTTCGGCCTTTGCTCAGGATGACATTTGTGTCATTCCGAGCCTCGCGAGGAATCTTTGCCGCGCAGCGGCATTCTTTAGCCTTCAGCGTGCTTTGCGGCCGCCTCTGTGACATGCGCAAGCAGCACGGCCGTGGTCACGGCGCCGACGCCGCCGGGCACCGGGGTGATGGCCTCCGCCTTCGGCTCGGCCGCCGCAAAGTCGATATCTCCGCTTAAGCTTCCGTCTTCCAGGCGGTGGATCCCGACGTCGATCAGGATCTGATCTTCCGAAAAATGTTCCGCGCCCAGCGCTTTTGCCCGGCCCATCGCGGCAATCACGATATCCGCCCGGCGGGTCACGGCAGGCAGATCCTTCGTTTTGCTGTGGCAGAGCGTTACCGTGGCGTTTTCCTGTAAAAGCAGCATGGCCAGCGGCCGGCCTACCACCAGCGAGCGGCCCACCACCGCACAATTCGTGCCGGCAAGCGGCACGCCGTAATATTTCAGGATCTCGATGACCGCCTGCGCAGTGCAGGGCGAAAAGCCCAGATCCTTGCCGGCAAAGACGCCGGCCAGGGAAAGATCCGTCGCGCAGTCCACGTCTTTTTCGGGCCGGATGGCGGCGCAGAGCGCCGCTTCATTCAGTTGCTTCGGCAGGGGCCTGAGCAGCAGGATCCCGTGCACGGAAGCATCGTCATTCAGCTGCCCGAGCATGGCAGCCGCCGCGCCCTGCGTACTGTCCTCCGGCAGCACGACGTGTTTCAGCTGAACACCGCAGGCCTCCGCATTTTTCCGGATGCCGCGCAGATAGGCCGCGTTGTCCGCCCGCTCTCCGAATTCCAGGACCGCAAGGGCCGGTGTGATGCCGCGCGCAGCAAGCTGCTCTGCCTCTTCGCATAGCTTTTCCTTGATCGCCGCCGCGACCGGCGCGCCTTTTAGAATGTGGTCCATAGACTTCCTCCTGCTAACCTCATCCGGCCGCTTCGCGGCCACCTTCCCCAGAGGGGAAGGCTTTCAGAAGAGTCCTGTAATGACGCCGTTTTCGTCAACGTCGATGCTCTCCGCCGCCGGCTTCTTCGGCAGGCCCGGCATGGTCATGATGTCGCCGGTCAGAGCAACCACGAAGCCCGCGCCGGCGCTGATGCGCACCTGACGCACGGTCACGCGGAAATTCTTCGGCGCGCCCAGCTTTAAGGGATCGTCCGAGAAGGAATACTGCGTCTTGGCCATGCAGACCGGCAGGCGGCCGCAGCCGAGGGATTCCGGCTTCTCCAGTTCCTTGACGGCCGGCGCCAGGAAATCCACGCCGTCGGCGTGATAGATCTTCACCGCGATGGCTTCGATCTTTTCGCGCAGGCTCAAATCATCCTCATAGCTGAAGCGGAAATCGGACGGTTCTTCGCAGAGGCGCACGACTTCTTCGGCCAGCGCTTTGCCGCCTTCGCCGCCCCTGGCCCAGACTTCGCTCAAAACCACGTTGACGCCGAGCGCTTTACACTCGTCCTCGACCAGCTTCAGCTCGGCTTCGGTATCGTCCGGGAAACGGTTGATCGCCACGACCGCGGGCAGGCCGTAGACTTTCGTGATGTTCTCCACATGCTGCAGCAGGTTCGGCAGACCGGCTTTCAGAGCCTTCAGGTCTTCGTTTTTCAGTTCCGTTTTCGCTTTGCCGCCGTGCATCTTCAGGGCCCGGACCGTCGCCACGATCACGACCGCCTGCGGCTTTAAACCTGCCATGCGGCACTTGATGTCCAGGAACTTTTCCGCACCCAGGTCCGCGCCGAAGCCGGCTTCCGTGACCACGTAGTCGCCGGTCTTAAGCGCCATGCGGGTCGCCATCACCGAGTTGCAGCCGTGCGCGATGTTCGCAAAGGGGCCGCCGTGCACGAAGGCCGGCGTATGCTCCAGAGTCTGCACCAGATTCGGCTTTAACGCGTCCTTTAAGAGCGCCGCCATCGCGCCCTGCGCCTTTAAGTCGCCGGCCGTCACGGGCTTGTCATCGTAGCTGTAGCCGACGATGATCCGCGCCAGCCTAGCCTTCAGATCTGCGATGCCCGATGCCAGGCAGAGGATCGCCATGATCTCGGATGCCACCGTGATATCGAAGCCGTCCTCGCGGGGCACGCCGTGCGCTTTTCCGCCCAGTCCGATCACGATGTTCCGCAGCGCGCGGTCGTTCATGTCCACCGCCCGCTTCCAGGTGATGCGACGCGGGTCGATGCCCAGCAGATTGCCCTGCTGAATATGGTTGTCCAGCATGGCCGCGAGCAGGTTGTTGGCCGCGCCGATCGCATGAAAGTCACCGGTAAAATGCAGATTGATGTCCTCCATCGGGACCACCTGCGCATAGCCGCCGCCGGCCGCGCCGCCCTTGATGCCGAAAACCGGTCCGAGGGACGGTTCCCGCAGGGCGACCATGACGTTCTTCCCGATCTTTTTCAGACCGTCCGCCAGACCGATCGTGGTGGTCGTTTTGCCTTCGCCCGCCGGTGTCGGCGTGATGGCCGTGACCAGGATCAGCTTGCCGTCCGGTCTGTCCGCCCGGTCCTTCAGGAGACTGAAGTCCACCTTGGCTTTGTAGCTGCCGTACTGTTCCAGATACTTTTCATCGATGCCGGCCGTTTCGGCGACCTTCAGGATGTGCTGCTTTTCGCAGGCCTGCGCAATAGCAATGTCAGTGAGCATGTGTTCTCCTTTCCGGACTTCACTATGGTTTTGGTGTCTTGATTTCGTCTGAAACCGGTTTTTTTGCGACATGGAAAGCGCTGTTTGCGGCTTTCTTTGTTTATGAGGAAAAAGCTGCGCTATAATCTCTTCCATCCAGGAAGAAAGGAGTCCGTCAATGATCGCTGAACGTTTGAGAGCTCTTCGGATCGGTCACGGCCTGACGCAGCGCGACCTCGCCGAGCAGCTGAATCTGACCCGCGGCGCCGTCGGCGCGTACGAACAGGGACGGAGGACGCCTTCTCTCGATATCCTGCTGAAGCTGGCCGAGTATTACCAAACGTCAAGCGATTATATCCTCGGGCTCAGCGACGAACCCGAGCCGCCTCCTGCGCTGGACCTCCGCGGCCGGGAGATCCTGTCCTGTTATCTTTCCCACGATGAGCAGGGGCGCGCATTGATCTACAATCAGCATCTGTTTCTGGAGGAGCTGCTCCGTTACGGAGAGCATTCTACCCTTCCGGGACCGCCTGCTTTTCCAGCGCCTTCGCCTTCAGAAAACCGTAAATAAACCGGTCAATGTCCCCGTCCAGCACCGCCGCGGTGTTGCCGGTCTCCACATTCGTGCGCAGATCCTTCACCATGGTGTACGGCTGCAGCACATAGGAGCGGATCTGGGAGCCGAAGTTGTTGTCCCGGACCACGCCGCGGATATCGGCGGCCTTTTCCAGATTGGCCTGCTGTTTTAAGATCAGCAGCTTGGCCTTTAACATCTGCATGGCCTTGTCTTTGTTCTGATACTGGGAGCGTTCGTTCTGGCACTGCACCACGATCCCGGTCGGGAAGTGCGTGATGCGGATGGCGGAGGACGTCTTATTGACCTTCTGGCCGCCGGCGCCGCTGGAGCGGAAGATATCGATGCGGATGTCGTCGTCCGGGATCTCGATATCCAGATCCTCTTCGATGTCCGGCATGACGTCGCAGGACACGAAAGAGGTCTCGCGCTTGCCCGCCGCGTTGAACGGCGAGATGCGGACCAGACGGTGCACGCCGTGCTCGGACTTCATCAGGCCGTAGGCATGATAGCCGTTGACCTGGAAAGTCACGGATTTGATGCCGGCTTCGTCGCCCTCCTGCATATCCAGGAGCTCCGCTTCGAAGCCTTTTTTGAGTGCCCAGCGCGTATACATGCGGTAGAGCATGGAGCACCAGTCGCAGGATTCGGTGCCGCCGGCCCCGGCCCGCAGGGTCACGATGGCGTTATCCGCGTCAAACTCACCGGACAGCAGGGTCTCCATCCGCAGGGCTTCCAGCTCGTCCTTCAGGGCGCCGAGCATCTCGCCGACCTCCTGCGCGATCGCCGGATCTTCCTCCTCGTAGCCCATTTCGATCATGACTTCGATATCGTCATACTGGCGGGAAAGACCTTCCAGCTGCTTCACCGTGTCCTTCAGGTTTTTCAGTTCGGTAGAAACTTTGGCGGCTTTTTCCGGATCGTTCCAGAAGTCAGGCTCTTCCATCATCTTGCTGAGCTCCGTGATCCGGTTTTCCTTCCCGCCGACGTCCAGAGAAGCCCGGACCTCTTCCAGCGGCTCTTTCAGGGCGGCCAGTTCGATTTTGTAATTGTCTAATTCAACCATCTGCGTGTTATTTTCTCCCGTGGCACTGCTTGTACTTTTTGCCGCTGCCGCAGGGACAGGGGTCGTTCGGATAGATCTTGACGTCCGCCCGGCGCACCGGCGCCTTCGCGACGGAATTGTCCCGGTTGGTGCCGACAGCCTTGGCAACCTGCTCGCGCTCCACCTTCTGCTCCTGGCGGATGTGCATCAGGGCCTGGACCGTATCTTCCTGGATGCCGGCCGTCATGTTTTCAAACATGTCGAAGCCCTGCATCTTGTATTCCACAACAGGGTTCTTCTGACCGTAGGCCTGCAGGCCGATGCCCTGCCGCAGCTGATCCATGTCGTCAATATGGTTCATCCAGCGGCGGTCGACGCTGCGGAGCAGCACCACACGCTCGATCTCGCGCATCTTTTCGGGATCGCCGACCAGCGCTTCCTTCTGCTCGTACAGATGAACGGCTTCTTCCTTCAGATACTGTTTCAGATCCGCTTTGCTGCGGCAGCTCTCGCGGATCGCTTCGGTGACCGGCTCGACCGGAATGATCGGGATCAGGGACTGATTCAGCTCCTCCAGATCCCATTCCGCGCTGTGCGCGTCATCCGACAGATAGGTGTCGACCGCGCTGTCGCAGATGTCCGTGATCATCTTCATGATGGAATCGCGCATGTTTTCGCCGTCCAGGACGCGGCGGCGCTCCGCGTAGATCAGCTCGCGCTGCTCGTTCATGACCTGGTCGTATTCCAGCAGGTTTTTGCGGATGCCGAAGTTGTTGCCCTCGATCCGTTTCTGCGCCCGCTCGATCGCGGAGTTCAGCATCTTGTGTTCGATCGGTTCGTTGTCCGGCACGTTCAAGGAGTTGAACATGTTCAGCATCCGCTCGCCGCCGAAGAGACGCATCAGATCGTCCTCCAGGGAGATGTAGAAGCGTGATTCGCCCGGGTCGCCCTGCCGGCCGGCACGGCCGCGCAGCTGGTTGTCGATACGTCTGGATTCGTGGCGTTCGGTACCGACGATCTTTAAACCGCCGGCAGCCCGCGCCTCGTCATCCAGCTTGATATCGGTACCGCGGCCGGCCATGTTGGTCGCGATGGTGACCGCCCCGTGTACGCCGGCCTCGGCGATGATCTCCGCTTCCATCTCGTGGTAGCGGGCGTTTAAGACGTTCAGCTTGACGCCGCGCTTACGCAGCATGGCCGCGATCTCCTCGGAAGACTCGATGGTCACGGTGCCGACCAGCACGGGCTGGCCCTTGGCGTGGGCCTCGGTGACCGCATCCACGATCGCGTGCAGCTTTTCCTGCTTCGTCTTGTAGACCGCGTCGTTCAAGTCCTGACGGATGACCGGCACGTTGGTCGGGATCTCGATGACGTCCATACCGTAGATATCGCGGAATTCCTTTTCTTCCGTCATGGCGGTACCGGTCATGCCGGCCTTCTTTTCGAACTTGTTGAAGAAGTTCTGGAAGGTGATGGTCGCGAGGGTCTTGGATTCACGCTTGACCTTAACGTGCTCCTTTGCTTCAATGGCCTGGTGCAGACCGTCGGAATAGCGGCGGCCCGGCAGCACACGGCCGGTGAACTCATCTACGATCAGGACCTCATTGTCCTTGACCATGTAGTCCTTGTCGCGGAACATGAGGTTGTGCGCGCGCAGGGCAAGGATGATGTTGTGCTGGATCTCCTGGTTCTCCATGTCGGCCAGGTTGTCGATCTGGAAGAATTTTTCTACTTTTTCAACGCCCTGCGCGGTCAGGTGGACCTGCTTTTCCTTCTCATTGACGATGAAGTCGCCGGTCTCCTCTTCCTCTTCCTTCATGATGATGTCCATCTTGGAGAGTTCCTTGGCTTCGCCGCGCTTTAAGCGGGTCGCCAGGTAGTCGCAGGATTCGTAGAGCTTGGTGGATTTGGTGCCCTGACCGGAAATGATGAGCGGGGTGCGCGCTTCATCGATGAGGATCGAGTCGACCTCGTCGACGATGGCGTAGTGGAGCTTCCGCAGCACGAGCTGTTCTTTATAGATGACCATGTTGTCGCGCAGATAGTCGAACCCCAGCTCGTTATTGGTCACGTACGTGATATCGCAGCGGTAGGCTTTCTGGCGCTCCTCCGGCGTCATGCTGTTTAAGACGCAGCCGACGGTCAGACCCAGATATTCGTGGATCTTGCCCATCCACTCCGCGTCACGCTTGGCCAGGTAGTCGTTGACCGTGACCACGTGAACGCCTTCGCCGTCCAGCGCGTTTAAGAAGGAGGGCAGGGTCGCGACCAGGGTCTTTCCTTCACCGGTCTTCATTTCGGCGATGCGGCCCTGATGCAGGATGATGCCGCCGATCAGCTGGACCGGGTAGTGCTCCAGACCGATGCTGCGTCTTGCGCTTTCCCGGACCAGGGCGTAGGCTTCGACCAGCAGGTCGTCCAGGCTTTCGCCGGCCGCGCGGCGTTCTTTTAAACGGCGGGTGCGGGCCTGCATCTCCTCCTGCGAGAGGGTCAGCATCTCGGGGCGCAGCGCCTCGATCGCCTTGACCAGCGGCTGGATCCGCTTTAATTCGCGCTCGCTGTACGAGCCGAAAATTTTTGATACTAAACTCATGCTGTTCTCCTAAACTGTGTCATATGGAGTCTTTCTCCCCGTGTCATTCCGACCTCTTCAAGTGTCATTCCGAGCTCTTTATGTGTCATTCCGGACTTCTTCGTGTTATTCCGAGCTCTTTATGTGTCATTCCGAGCGAAGCGAGGAATCTTTGCCGCGAAGCGGCAATATATCCTTCCCTCAATTCCAACCCTTGCTTAAATCTTTCCATTCCGGATTCATCGACCGGACAAGATCATTTTTCTTATCCCTGCTCCATCCTTTAATCTGTTTTTCTCTGGCAATGGCAGCATCAATCTCCCGTGCTTCTTCATAATACACCAACTTATTCACATTGTTTGTTGCGGTAAATCCGGGCAGCATTTTATTCTTGTGCTCAAACAGCCGTCGTTTGAGGTCGTTGGTTACCCCGACATACATTACCTGACAATTCCAGTTTGTGAGAATATAGACGTAGTATGACTTATAGCTCAAGGATCTGTGTTTGCTTCTCCTTTCAGTGCGCCTTGCAGGCGCAGGATCCTTCGACTCCGGCGCTTCGCGCCGTCGCTCAGGATGACACATGCTGTATCATTCCGAGCTCTTCATGTGTCATTCCGAGCGAAGCGAGGAATCTTTTATCGCGTAGCGGCAATGTGCGCCTTGCAGGCGCAGGATCCTTCGACTCCGGCGCTTCGCGCCGTCGCTCAGGATGACACGAAGTCTTTTACCGACGCGCCGTCGCTCAGGATGACACGAAGTCTTTTACCGACGCACCGTCGCTCAGGATGACACAAAGTCTTTTACCGGATCTCGGCGCCGGGCTTTACCGCGCGGCCGGTGGTCATTAAGGAAAGATTGCCGTCCTCATCCTCGGCGGAAAGCAGCATGCCTTCGGACAGAAGGCCCGCCAGCTTCGCCGGCTTTAAATTCACGATGGCCATGACGTTCTTCCCGACCAGTTCTTCGGGCTTATACCAGGCTTTGATGCCGGAGATGATCTGGCACTTTTCGCCGCCGAAATCGATTTCAAAGCGCAGGAGCTTCTTGGACTTCGGGACCTCCTCGCAGACCAGGACCTTGCCCACGCGGAACTCGAGCTTCGCAAAATCGTCATACTCCACTTCGGGCTTATGGACGAGAGGCTCCTGCCCTCCCCCGGACGCGGGGGAGGGTGCCCCGTCAGGGGCGGGTGAGGGCGACTTGCCGGTTTTCTTTTGTTCGCTCCCTTCCGGCTGCTTCGGCGCCGCCTCTTCCTTCACCGGCGGGAAGAGCTCCGCGACCTTCTTCATCACAGCCGCGGGATCCAGTCTCGCAAAGAGCTGCTCCGGCTTTTCCGTGACCTTCGTCTCCCCGTTCAGTCCGAACTCGCCCAGCTGCGCGAAACCGCGCTTTTCGGTGCCGAGCTGCGCAAAGATCTTTTCCGCGGTCTCCGGCAGGAAAGGCGCCAGCAGGCTCGCGCCGATCGTCAGACCCTCGCTCAAATTGTAGAGCACCGTCGCCAGGCGGTCCTGCTTTTCCGGATCCTTCGCCAGGGCCCAGGGCATCGTCTCATCGATATATTTGTTGCAGCGCTTGAAGAGATTCCAGATCTCGCTTAAGGCATCCGCCACGTGCAGCGTCTCCATCGCCTTCTCGCAGGCCGCCGGCACCGCCTTCGCGACCGCCGCCAGTTCCTCATCCACCGGCTCGCTCACGCCGCCGTTCCGGACGGTCCCGCCGAAATACTTGTTGCTCATCGCCACCGTGCGGTTTAAGAGATTCCCGAGCACGTTCGCCAGATCCGCGTTGATCCGCTCGATCAGAAGATCCCAGGTGATCACGCCGTCGTTCTCGAAGGGCATCTCGTGCAGCACGAAGTAACGCACCGCGTCCAGGCCGAAGAAATCGATCAGCGTATCCGCGTAAAGGACGTTGCCCTTGGACTTCGACATCTTGCCGTCGCCCTGCAGCAGCCAGGGGTGGCCGAAGACCTGCTTCGGAAGCGGCTCGCCGAGCGCCATCAGGAAGATCGGCCAGTAGATGGTATGGAAGCGGATGATATCCTTGCCGATGATATGTACGTCAGCCGGCCAGAGCTTTTTGTACTGCTCCGTGCTTTCGCCGCCGCAGTGATAGCCGACGCCGGTGATGTAGTTTGTGAGCGCGTCCAGCCATACGTAGACCACGTGCTTCGGATCAAAGTCCACCGGGATGCCCCATTTGAAGGACGTCCGGGAAACGCACAGATCCTGCAGGCCCGGTTTTAAGAAGTTGTTCACCATCTCGTTCTTGCGGGAAACGGGCTGGATGAACTCCGGATGCGCCTCGATGTGCGCCATCAGCCGGTCCGCGTATTTGCTCATGCGGAAGAAGTAGGCCTCCTCCTTGGCCTTCTCCACCGGACGGCCGCAGTCGGGACACAGCTTCACGCCGTCCTTCTCCACGACCTGACTCTCGGTAAAGAACGACTCGTCCGGCACGCAGTACCAGCCCTCGTAGGCGCCTTTGTAGATATCGCCCTGTTCATAAAGCTTTTTGAAGATCTTCTGCACCTCGGCCTCGTGATAACCGTCCGTGGTGCGGATGAACTTGTCGTAGGAAATGTTCAGGGAATCCCAAATGCCCCGGATGTTCCCGGCAACTTCATCCACGAAGGCCTTCGGGCTCTTGCCGGCCGCGACCGCTTTGTTTTCGATCTTCTGGCCGTGCTCATCGGTGCCGGTCTGGAAGAAGACGTCGTAGCCCTGGGCGCGGCGAAAGCGCGCGATGGCGTCGGTCAAAACGATCTCGTAGCAGTTGCCGATGTGAGGCTTGCCCGAGGCGTACGCGATGGCGGTGGTTATGTAGTACGGTTTTTTGTCGTAAGTCTGCATGGTTTCTCCTTTAGCCTTCCCCTCTGGGGAAGGGGGACCGCCGCCGAAGGCGGTGGTGGATGAGGTTCTCCCCCGGACGCGGGGGAGGGATGTCGCCTTCAGGCGACAGGGTGAGGGCGACTTGCCCCCTCCCGCTCTTCTTCGCTCACGCAAAGAAGACCCGGCGGGGCACTATCCGTGAAAGTATAGCACAAAAAGCGCCTGTACGCAAGAAGGCAGGCGCCCCAAAAAGCGCCTGCCCGAAAACTTTTCTTTTGCCGTTCTTCAGTTCACAAAGAGATACGCCCGCTTCCGGTAATAGATCTTGTTGAGCCAGAGGATCACGAGCGAAAGAAGGAAACTGGCGCCATACATGATCAGGTACTGCGTCACGTCCGCGCCGTAATCCGACGCGATCGCAGCGACCCAGATAACATAGACCAGCGTTCCCACCGCGCTGTTTAAAAGCGTGAAGTTCAGGAGCTTCGGCCCGTTCTTCTTGAATTTCAGCAGGCAGAAGGCGGTGATGGCGCAGAAAACGCCGATCAGGATGCAGAAGATCCCGTAAACTCCGTTCGGATCCTCCAGGGCGCCGTACGTATCATTGTTCAGGATACTGATGCCGTTGACGATATTCCCGACGGCCGCCAGCCACAGGGCAAAATACGCCAGGAATTTATGCCACTTCATACCCAACGGCTGCGCCTGCTGATAGATCGGCTGCTGATACGCCTGCTGCTGATAAACCGGCTGGCGGTAGCCCTGCTGGTAGTTCTGCTGCGGGTAGTTCTGCTGATAGTTCTGCTGCTGATAGCCCTGTTGGTAGTTCTGCTGCGGCCTGTTATTCGGCTGCTGGGAATTGATCTGCGGCTGACCGCAGATATTGCAAAAAGCTGACCCGTCAGGCAGCTGTGCTCCGCATTTTAGACAATACATCGGTGTGTTTCCTTTCCTAAAGCTCTTCGGACCGTGCCGCTGTATATTATTATAAAGGAGATTTCTTCCTTGTCAAGGAAAACGAAGAACCGGTCCCGGGACGTATCCCGGAGACCGGCCTGCTTTTCTTTTTACGGTTCTGCCGCACCGGGCAGTCCGATGATGGTGCTCACGTTCTCGCTGCCCATGTAGTAGTTCGGCAGGATCCCGTTCCACTGCTGAATGTAGTAGTAATTCAGCAGATCCGTCGTCAGCCATTCGGAAATGGCTTTGTTCTTGGCGGCTTCTTTCTGGCCGGCGTATTCCGCCGCGTCCGCCTGGATCTTGGTGACGGGCAGGTCCGCTTCCGCCTGGATGCGGGCGACTTCCGCCGCCGCGTTGGCATCGATCACGTCACGTTCGGCCTTTGCCTTC
>JAFZRH010000012.1 GCA_017619975.1 Lachnospiraceae bacterium
CCGTCGACGGCGGTGCTTTAGGCGAAATCGAATACGAAAACTTCAACGCCGCCGGGGCCAAGATCAACTTCCACGGCGTCAACATCCATCCCGGCAGCGCGAAAAACAAAATGAAAAACGCCGTCCTGCTGGCGGCGGAATTCATTTCTCTGCTGCCGCCGGCCGAAACGCCGGCGCATACCGAAGGCTATGAAGGCTTCTACCATGTGGGCGAGATCAGCGGCAACGAGACCCTGACCACGCTGAAGATGATCATCCGCGACCACGACCGCGAAAAGTTCGAGGCGCGCAAGCTTCTGATCCGCCGCACCGCGTCCTTTATGAACGAACGCTACGGCTCCGGCACCGTCAAGCTGGAGCTGACCGACAGCTATTACAACATGAAAGAGAAGATCCTGCCCGTGATGCACGTGATCACCCGCGCAGAGGACGCCATGCGGGCGGCCGGCGTGGAGCCGGTCACGGTCCCCATCCGGGGCGGCACAGACGGCGCACGCCTGTCCTACCAGGGTCTCCCCTGCCCGAATCTGTCTACCGGCGGCGAAAACTTCCACGGCGTCCACGAATTTGTCTCGATACCCGCTATGGAGAAGATGGTTGAAGTGATTGTTAACATTGCAAAGGCATGAGATCCTGACAAGTCGCCCTCACCTGGCTTCGCTTTGCTCAGCCACCCTCTCCCTCTTCAGGGCGAGGGCAAGGCGCCGAGCGTGCCCGAACGCGAGGCAGCGAGGCGAAGTGCGTTCAGTATCTCAGTTCCCCTTCGCCGCCCATCAGCTTCGTCATCTCCTCGATCCGCTCGATCGGGAAAGGCGGGCAGGCAATCGGCTTCATGGCCAGCGACATCAGCTTCATGGGGTTGTCGTCCGCCGCGATGCGGTTGGAGCTTAACGCGCCGCAGATCCGGCAGCGGTGAATGATCGCCCACTCCCCGTTTTTGCGGACCCAGACCGCGATCGGCTCCATCACGCCGCCGCAGTCGGACTCCCGGTCGCCCGGCTCGATATCCAGGTGCTGGCTGCACAGGCAGTTCGGGCAGTGATTCCGGTGATCGCTGCCCGCGCCGGTCGGCACGACCGTCCGGCCGCAGACCTTGCAGACAAAAGTCTCGTCGCAGGCGTGCGTTTTATAATATCCCTTTTCAAAACTCTTTTTTTTATTCTCGCGGTTCATGCTTTTCCTCCTGCTTCCGCCTTACGGAATCCCGTAGATCGATTTTACGCTGTCTGACATTTCCAGTCCTTTTAAAAACTCTTTCCCTTTTCGGATCAGCTCCTCCGGACTGTATCGCTGATACCAGACCGGCCGGTAGGCGTTCCGGTATTCCAGAGAGACCAGCGTCCGATAGGATGCCGAATAAGCCAGGCACTGCGGTGCGGCGGCGGTGCAGATCCACTCCGCCGTATCGATGAAATTGATGACGTCATCCAGCCACAGCACGATCTCCCCTTCGGCAAAAGTCCATCTCGATTCGGTAATGTCGCTGTTGTAGCTGGTAATATCGGTGCTGCCCAGGAAACTCCCGTCCGAGGCGCGGTAGCGGTCCATCCGGTAGTCTTCGTCGCGGGTCACCACGAGCAGCAGATCCTCGTCGAGGCCGCTCTTTGCCGCCGGGCAGAAGTGGAAAGCCTCCACGGTCCGGGACGGGTCGGCTGCGGTATAAAGGAGCGTGCCCTCCCGGCCGAAGACCGCAAGCGTTTTCCGGTCCGCAAAGGCAAAAAGCTCCTGCGAAGGCAGATAGTCCAGGCTGACGGCCGTGGCCTCCGGCCGGAAATCCGAAACAAACCAGCTCCCCGTTTCCAGATCGCAGACCAGCACGGCCGGCCGGATCTCCGACTCGCTGGAACCCGATTCGTACTGGACCAGGCAAACGAAACGGCCGTCGTCGTCCGCCCCGCCGAATTTGACGCTCGTGCCGCCGGAAACGCCGGAGAAAGGCAGGCGTGCCTCCTGCGTGAGACTGCCGTCCTCCTGCACCTTCACAAGCAGCAGCTGACCGAGACTTGCGCCGTACTGCAGGATGCACACGCGGTCCCCGATCATGCGGCACTCCCGGAAGGAGGCGCCGGTCTCCTGGCTTACGTCAAAGCAGCGGGGCTCTTCCTCCTGCTTCACGTCGAAGGCCAGGATCTGATACGGCCAGTTCTGGGAGACCAGAAGCCAGCGCCCCGTCGGATCCATCCCCAGCACCGTGACGCCGTAGCCGGAAAGATTCTCCTCTCGGTGCAGGATCCTCGCCTTGCTCTCCAGATCGAAAAGATCGATGATCCACGGGCCGTCAGAATCCGGACGCTTGCAGACGGCAAAGTATCGGTCGTTAAAGAGCCGGATCCCGGAAAAATAGCCGTAGTCGCCCGCCCCTTCAAAGAGCTGCGCTCCGTCGTCATAGGACATGTCGAAAAGCTGCAGCTTCGTGCGCTCGGTCTTGGCGACATAGCTGATGCGGTCCTCGTGCGGGAAGCAAAGCATCGCCTGATAGACCGTATCGGTCAGGATCAGCTGTGATGCATGCTGACTGTCCTGCCCGATCTGATAGCTGATCAGGTCGCCGTTCCGAAGGACCGAAACGAAGCCCTGGCCGCTCACGTAGGTGTTGACGCTGACCGGCGCGGCATTCAGCGTGCATTCCTCATACAAACTGCCGTCTTCCCGGTCAAAAAAGTACACGTTCCGGCCGAAGACGATCATCAGCAGCTTATGCGTCTGCCCCAGCGCGTCCGTATGATCCAGCGTCCCGCTGCTTCGGGCATCTTCCAGATACTGAAGCTCCGAGGATTCAAAGCCGGAGCGCCAGACAGTTTCTCCGCTTTCCGTATTCAGACTTAAGAGGCTGGCGCGTCTTGTGACCAGCACGGTAGTGCCGAGCAGATAGTAGGAGCCGGCGTGGGCTTCGCCCTCCTCAACGCCGTAGAGGATGATCCTCCCATCCTCCGGTTTGGACAGATAGGCGACCGTTTGGAAACTGATCTCCGTCCCAATCTCGCGGATCTTTCCGCTTGCGAGATCGCAGCAGAAGAGAAGCCCTTCGGTATGGCTGGCATAGCAGAAATACAGGGCGTTCTCCTCTTCACAGAGGACGGCGTGGTAATTCCGGGTCGTTTCGATCTTTTTATAGTCGCTCTGCCACAGGATCTTCCCGGTCTCGGGATCCAGCCGGCAGATGAGAAGCCTCCATTCAGAGTCCCAGCCGCCCGGAAGCGGCTGCAAATAATCGACAAAAGCATAGAGCTCCTCATTAAACACGAAGACTTTGCAGTAAGCACTTTTGCCGTTTCCGAACTGCCCGGCTTCAAAGCGCCATTTGACCTCGCCGGACGTTCCGTCCAGCATCACAAGGCTCTCCTCGTAATCGACCAGCAGATCCGTTTTCCCGTCGTGGTCGCAGACATAGATGTTGTCAACATCCTCGCCGGGCGTGACACGGAACAGCTCGCGGAAATCCGTAAGGCTCCAGGCGCCGATCTCGCCGTAGAAGTCATAGACATACAAGAGGCTTTTGGCGCGCTGGACCTTAAAGCTCTGGATGTTGCCCCGCATCTCCATCTCCCAGACGGCGGAATAGCTGGCGCCCGAATAAAAAGGCGTGTACGCGTCGATGGTCCGGGTCAGGGCGTACTCGGCCAGCGCCATGCGAGGCCAGTCCTCCCGCCCCTCTCCGGGTAGCGCCGCCAGCGCCAGCTGCGCGGCCAGGATGCGGTTTTCCTTATTTCGGGCATTGATGGCTTCGTTGGCCAGCAGCGTGATCTGGTTGCGGCGCGCCTGAAGCAGGTTGGCCTGCGCCTCCCGGAAGTTTGCCTCCGCGCGTTCGAAGTTTTCTTCGGCAAGCTGCCGGTTTTCTTCGGCTTTCTGATAGTTTTCCTCGGCGAGCTGCCGGTTTTCTTCCGCCTTCTGATAGTTGGTCTCGGCCAGAACGCGGTTTTCCTCGGCCCGTTCGTAATTGCTTTGGATCTGGCGGTTGCTCCAGATCAGATAAGCGATGGCAGCCGCGGCCAGAACGCCCCCCACCGAAGCGAGCGCCGTCAGACGGCGCAGCTTATACTGTCTCTCCCGCATCACCAGCTCGTCGTAACGGCAGCCCAGAAGCGCCGCCGCCAGACGCGGAAGCTCCGTCTTTCGTGCCTGCCGGAAACTCCCCCGGTAATCGCAGGAAAGCGGTTCGTAAACACGGGTAAAGGTCTGCTCCGTGCCGCTTTCATCCGTCTCCAGTGTCGTTTCCTCCAGCAGGATCTTCGGGATCACCTCGTTCGGTTCCCCGTCCACCAGCACGGTCAGAACGTGATTCCGGTCGTGAAACTCCAGAAAGCGGGCGATCTCCCGCGGCACCCAGGTGGACAGCTTCGTGGAGGTCGAGCAGATGACGATCAGATATTCCGCGTCCTTCAGGGCGGCGTCGATATCCTTGCTTAAGTCGCTGGTGATCGGCAGTTCTTCCTGATCGCGGAAAATGCGTTCGATACGGTCCCGGCCGGTCTGTTCCCGGACCGCTTTCGGCACGTGATAATGCTCCAGCCGGTGCTGGATCTCTTTTGCCACCGCAATATCGGCCGGTGCATGTTTGTATGAAATAAAAGCGTTGTAGTGAAGATCCATGTCTTCTCCTTTCACGCGGCAGAATCGTTGCGTCAAGTATAGCACAGAAAGTGCTTTCCCGCCAGTCGCTTTGTTTTATTAAGTTTCTGCACCGGCCGCATGGTTTTTCGTTGCATTTTTCCTGTCCGCCGTGTTATAATATGCCATGATTTTTTCTTAGATCCCTGTCCTGAACCTGTTAAACGAGGTACACGCATATGGCAAATGTAGTAATTGAATCGGTTCTGGCCGAAGAAGCGCAGGCAGATCTGCAGATCAGGGCTTCCAAAGAGAAAGCGGCCCGGATCCTTGCCGACGCCGGGGCCGAAGCCGTCCGCTTAAAAGAAGACGCGCAGAAGAACGCTGCCGCGCTTCTGAGCCGCTGCGCGAAGGAAGCGCAGGAAAAACTCGCGGAAGCTACTGCGAGAAACGAAGAAGCGATCCGCCTGGAATCGGAGGCGCTGCGGGAAGCGGCCGGTGAAAAGAGCCATCTGGCCGCCGAAGCGATCCTGTTCCTGTTAAAGAGAGGCGAGGAAGAATAATGTCTGTCGTTTCCATGCAAAAAATGCTGATCGCCGGCGCGCGGGAAGAGCAGGACGCCGTCCTGAAGGAACTGCAGCGCCGCCGTCTGTTCCATCTGTCCCGGCTGAGCGAGGAAGATCTTTCCGTGCCCGAGGTGAAGGAACGTCTGGTAAAAGCGGAAAAGCAGGCACAGCTGGCAGACAATGCCCTGAAGCTTTTAAACGAGTACGCGCCGGCAGATGAAGGCATGTTCGCCTCCTTAAAAGGCGGCAAGGAGCTGGATCCCGGAGAATGGCAGGCCCGCACCGGCCGGCTGGCTCAGGCTGCCGCTTTGGCGGAATCCCTTCTGGAAAAGCAGAAGGGGATCGCCGACGCGTCCGCCCGCGCCGCCCGCGCGCAGGTCCTTCTGGAGGGATTGGTCCCCTGGGAAGGACTGGACATGCCCTTAAACACCTCCGAGACCGGACGCTGCAAGGTGCTGATCGGCGCCCTGCCCGGCGCCTGGACCGAGGAAAGTCTTGCCGCCCTTTTCCGCGACAGTCTGCCCGGTTTTGAAAACTATGAGCTGGAGCTCTTAAAAGGCGACGCCACCCAGACGCCGCTGGTTCTGCTCTGCTTAAAAGAAGAGGCTGCCGCCGCGGAGGAACTGCTGCGCAAGAAAGGCTTTGCGAAGCCGATCCTGGTCAGCGAAAAGACGCCGACGGAAGCCAAGGAAGACCTGCAGTTCGAAAAGGCCGCCGCCATCAGCGAAGGCGAAGAATTAAAGGCCGCCATCCGCGTGGCCGCCTCCGGCCGGGACGAGATCCAGTTCCTGTACGACGAAAGCGAACTGGAAGCCGCCCGTCTGTCGGCGTTAGCCAAGACCGGCGAAGGCAGCCGCAGCTTCTTCATCAGCGGCTTCGTGCCGGCCGCCAGGGCGGAAGCCTTGAAAAAGCTTCTGGAGGACAAATACACCGTCAGCGTTTCGCTGGTTGATCCGGAGCCGGAGGAAGCGGCGCCGGTCGCCCTTCGCAACAACCGCTTTGCCGCTCCGACGGAAAGCGTCGTGGAATCCTACGGCCTGCCCGGCGAGGGCGAAGTGGACCCCACCGGCATCATGGCCATCTTCTACTACTTCCTTTTCGGCTTGATGCTCTCCGACGCGGGCTACGGTCTTTTAATGATCGTAGGCTGCGGCCTGGTCTTGAAAAAATTCCCGAAAATGAGCCGCTCCACGAAGCAGATGATGACCATGTTCTTCTGGTGCGGCGTTTCGACCTTTATCTGGGGTCTCCTGTTCGGCGGTTTCTTCGGTGACGCGATCAACGTGATCGCCCGCACCTTCTTCGGGGTACCGGAAAACGTCACTGTCTTTAAACCGCTTTGGTTTGAACCGCTGAAGAAACCCATGAAACTGCTGGTCTACAGTTTCCTCTTCGGCGTAATCCATCTGTTCGTGGGCCTCGGCATAAAAGGGTATCAGCTCTTAAAACAGAAGCGCGTGATGGATTTCATCGGCTCGGTCTTAAGCTGGTTCCTGCTGCTGATCGGCCTGATCCTGATGCTCCTGCCGTCGGATCTTTTCGCTTCGATCTCCGGCAGCCCCATCCCGATCCCGGCTCCCGTGCAGTCTGCCGCGAAGATCCTGGCGCTTGTCGGCGCCGTCGGCCTGCTCCTCTTTGCCGCCTGGGACCGCAAAAACTTCGGCCTGCGGCTGGCTTTGGGCGCCTATGAGCTCTACGGCATCACGGGCTGGCTTTCGGACGTTCTGTCCTATTCGCGTCTTCTGGCGCTGGGCCTCGCGACCGGCGTTATCGCCTCCGTTATCAACAGCATGGCGGCAATGTTCGGCGGCGGCATCAAAGGCGCGATCCTGTTTATTATCATCTTCCTGGTGGGCCATGCCCTGAACATGGCCATCAACCTCTTAGGCGCGTACGTGCACACCAACCGTCTGCAGTACGTGGAATTCTTCGGAAAGTTTTATGACGGCGGCGGAGAGGAATACGCTCCGCTGACCACGGAAAATACGAAATATTATCATATGGAGGAAATGTAACAATGGGTGAATTCTTAACGACCGGAGCTCCCGAAATGATGCAGAATGCGGGCCTCATGAACGATCAGCTGGGCATCGTCTATGCGCTGCTTGGCGTTGCGCTGGCAACGCTGCTGGCCGGCATCGGCTCCGCCATCGGCGTCGGCATGGGCGGCCGTGCGGCAGCCGGCGTGCTGACCGAAAAGCCGGAACTCTTCGCCAAGGTCCTGATCCTGCAGCTGCTGCCCGGTACTCAGGGCATCTACGGCCTGCTCGTCGCGTTCGTCGCGCTGGGCAAGATCGGCGTGCTCGGCGGGGAAGCGCCCGATGCCAAGACCGGTCTCTTATATCTGGCGGCCTGCCTGCCGATCGCGTTCGTCGGCCTGATGTCCGCGATCCATCAGGGCAAAACGTCCGTGGCTTCCATCGGTCTTCTGGCCAAGAACCCCAAGACCTTCGGCAAAGCCATGCTGCTGCCCGCCATGGTCGAGACCTACGCCATCCTGGCCCTTCTGGTCTCCATTCTGACTGTTTCGAATCTGTAATACCGGGAAGGAGGTCGAAATGACCGGAACCGAAAAAATTCTGCGGCATATCGCCGAACAGGCGGAAGCGGAATCCGGAAAGATCCTGGAAGCCGCCCGCGGGGAAGCGGCCGCCCTGACCGGCGCTGCCGAAAAGGAAGCGGCACAGATCACCGAGGCAGCCGAAGCCAAAGCGGAGGCTCTCCGGAAAGAAGCGGAGACCAGGCTGGAGGCTTCGCTTGCCATGCAGAAACGCCGTGCCGCCCTCTCCGTCAAAGGCGAGATCGTTAACAGCGTTCTGAAACAGGCCTACGAGGATCTGAAAGCCCTGCCCGCGGAGGAATACTTCGCCTTTCTGTTAAAGCAGCTGGAACACCAGGTTCGGGCCGCCGACGGCGTCATACAGGTCAACGAGAAGGATCTGGCCCGTCTGCCCGCGGATTTCGAAGAGCAGGCAGCGGCGATGGCGAAGGCAAAGGGCGGAAGCCTGAAGCTGGCGAAAGAGCCCGCGAAGATCGACGGCGGCTTCCTGTTAAACTACGGCGGCGTCGTGGAGAACGGCTCCTTCGAAGCGATCTTCGAGGCCCGCGCCGACGAGTTCAAGGACGCGGTCTGCGCCGTTCTGTTTGATTGATTATGAAAAAAGACTACATTTTTGAAGATGCCCGCATCCGGATCCTGGAGACGGGGCTTCTGACCAGAGCCGATTTCGAGCAGCTGCTGGCGGAGCCCAGCTATGCCTCTGCGCTTGCGTACCTGACGGACAAGGGCTGGGGCGGACCGGATGCGCCGAAAAACGCGGAAGCCCTGCTGGAAGCGGAAGAAAAAGCGACCTGGGATCTGATGGAAGAGCTGCTGCCGGGATCTCATCTGCTGGATACGCTGCGGCTTTCCCGGGATTATCAGAACCTGAAAGCCGCCGTCAAGCAGATCTATACCGGTTCTCAGCTGGATGCCGCCCGTCTGTTCGCGGAGGGCGGGACCATCCCGCCGGCTGAAATCCGCCGCGCCGTGGAGGAGCAGGATCTGGAGAAGCTGCCCGAAGCCATGGCCGAAGCGGCCGCCCAGGCCATCGAAGTTCTGGCCCGCACCGGCGACGGTCAGCTCTGCGACAACATCCTGGACAAAGCAGCGTTAGCAGCGCTGCTTCAGGCCGGGGAGGATGCCGAAGATCCGGTCCTTAAGGATTACGCGGTCATCACGGCGGTCAGCGCCGATATCCGCAGCGCGCTTCGGGCCGCCCGAAGCGGCCGGGATGGGGAAACCATCCGGGATATGCTGGTGGAAGTGCCCGGACTGGATCTGTCCTCGCTCACGGAAGCGGCTTTAAACGACCGGCAGAAAGTGGCGGACTATCTGAATCTGACGCCTTACGCCTCGCTGGCGCCGGCGCTCTCCCGTTCCATGAGCGCCTTCGAATGCGCCTGCGACGACCTGATGATCGAACGCATCCGTCCCCAGCTGTACGAATCGGAAAAACCGGGACCGCTGGCCGCCTACGTGATCGCGCGGGAAAACGAGATCACATGCGTCCGGCTGCTCCTCTCCGGGAAGCAGAACGGTCTGCCGGAGGATGTTTTACGGGAAAGTCTGAGGAATTCTTATGTATAACATTGCCGTAATGGGAGATTATGACAGCATTTACGGCTTTGCCGCCTTAGGGCTGAAGGTGTGTCCGGTCACGGATGCCGAAGAAGGCGCGCGTCTATTGAAAAAGCTCTCGGAGGAGGAGACCGCGGTGGTGTATATCACCGAGGCGCTGGCCGCCGGGATGCAGGACGTGATCGCCGCCTATGACACGTCTCTTCTGCCCGCTATCATTCCGATCCCCGGCGCCTTCGGCAATACGGGCATCGGGATCGCCAACGTGAAAAGATCCGTGGAGCGCGCCGTGGGCTCCGATATCATATTTAAAGAAGGGTAGGCCTTATGAGCACAGGGATTATTAAAAAAGTAGCCGGTCCTCTGGTCATCGCCACCGGAATGCGGAACGCCAACATGTACGACGTGGTCCGCGTTTCGGAGCGGCGCCTGATCGGCGAGATCATTGAAATGCACGGGGACGAGGCTTCCGTTCAGGTTTATGAAGAAACGTCCGGTTTAGGTCCCGGCGCACCGGTGGAATCCACCGGCATGCCCTTGAGCGTCGAGCTGGGGCCGGGCCTGATCCGAAGCATTTACGACGGGATCCAGCGTCCGCTGGACGATATTTTAGCCGCTACCGGCAGCAATCTGCTGACCCGCGGCGTGGAAGTGCCTTCCTTAAAGCGGAATATCAAATGGCACTTTACGCCCACGGTTTCCGCCGGGGATGAAGTACAGGGCGGCGACGTTTTAGGCACCGTGCAGGAGACCGAAGTGGTGCTGCACAAGATCATGGTGCCGCCGAACGTAAAAGGCACGGTCAAATCCGTCACCGAAGGCGATTTCACCGTCACCGATACCGTCGCCGTGCTGGAGACCGCGGAGGGCGATAAGGAGCTTCCGCTGATGCAGAAGTGGCCGGTCCGTCTGGGCCGCCCGTATCAGAAGAAGATCCCGCCGAAGCAGCCGCTGATCACCGGCCAGCGCGTGGTCGATACCATGTTCCCGATCGCCAAGGGCGGCGTGGCAGCCGTGCCCGGCCCGTTCGGCTCCGGCAAGACGGTCATCCAGCACCAGCTGGCCAAGTGGGCGGACGCGGACATCGTGGTTTATATCGGCTGCGGCGAGCGCGGCAACGAGATGACCGACGTCTTAAACGAATTCCCGGAGCTGAAGGACCCGAAGACCGGCCGTTCCTTAATGGAGCGCACGGTCCTGATCGCCAACACCTCCGACATGCCGGTGGCGGCCCGCGAAGCTTCCATCTATACCGGCATCACGATCGCGGAATACTTCCGCGACATGGGCTACTCCGTGGCGCTCATGGCCGACTCCACCTCCCGCTGGGCCGAAGCCCTGCGTGAAATGAGCGGCCGTCTGCAGGAAATGCCCGGCGAAGAAGGCTACCCCGCTTACCTGGGTTCCCGCCTGGCGCAGTTCTATGAACGCGCCGGCATGGTGCAGACCTTAGGCAGCGAGGACCGCCTCGGCGCGCTGTCCGTCATCGGCGCGGTTTCCCCGGCCGGCGGCGACATTTCCGAGCCCGTCTCGCAGGCCACGCTCCGCATCGTCAAAGTGTTCTGGAGCCTGGATTCGGCGCTCGCCTACAAGCGGCACTTCCCGGCCATCAACTGGCTGACCAGCTACTCGCTGTACCTCGACAACATGGAGACCTGGTTCAACGAAAACGTCTATCCCGACTGGATGGACTGCCGGACCCGCCTGATGCGCCTGCTGCAGGAAGAAGCCGAGCTGCAGGAGATCGTGCAGCTGGTCGGTATGGACGCCCTCTCCGCTCCCGAGCGCTTAAAACTCGAGGCGGCCCGTTCCATCCGCGAAGACTTCCTGCACCAGAACTCCTTCCACGAGATCGACACCTACACCTCGCTGGAGAAGCAGTACCGCATGATGAAGCTGGTGCTGGCCTACTACGATCAAAGCTGCGAAGCGCTCTCAAAGGGCGCGGATATCGAAGCGCTCGTGAATATGGCGGTGCGCGAAGAGATCGGCCGCTTCAAATACACCCCCGAAAAGGAAGTCGGCCCGGCCTTTGAAGAAGTGCTGGCCGCCCTGAAGGAGGAAATGGAAAGCCTTGAGACAAAGGAGGATGAGTGATGCCGAAGGAATACCGTACCATACAGGAAGTCGCCGGTCCTCTGATGCTGGTCACCGGCGTGGAAAACGTCACCTACGATGAACTGGGCGAGATCGAGCTGGCAAACGGCCAGAAGCGCCGCTGCAAAGTACTGGAGATCAACGGCGGCAACGCCCTGGTCCAGCTGTTCGAGTCCTCGACCGGTCTGAACCTGGAGAGCAGCAAGGTCCGCTTCCTGGGCCGCAGCATGGAGCTCGGCGTTTCGGAAGATATGCTGGGCCGCGTGTTCGACGGTCTGGGCCGCCCGATCGACGACGGTCCCGAGATCCTGCCGGACGCCCGCAACGATATCAACGGCCTGCCGATGAACCCGGCCGCGCGCGCCTACCCGCAGGAATTCATCCAGACCGGCGTTTCCGCCATCGACGGCTTAAACACGCTGGTCCGCGGCCAGAAGCTTCCCATCTTCTCCGCTTCCGGTCTGCCGCACGCGAACCTCGCGGCGCAGATTGCCCGCCAGGCCAAGGTGCGCGGCACCTCCGAGCCCTTCGCCGTGGTCTTCGCGGCCATGGGCATCACCTTTGAAGAGTCCAACTTCTTCGTGGAAAGCTTCCGCGAAAGCGGCGCCATCGAGCGGACGGTCCTGTTCATCAACTTAGCGAACGACCCGGCCGTTGAGCGTATCGCAACGCCGCGCATGGCCCTGACCGCCGCCGAATATCTGGCCTTCGAGAAAAACATGCACGTGCTGGTCATCCTGACCGACATCACCAACTACGCGGACGCCCTGCGTGAGGTCTCCGCGGCCCGCAAGGAAGTTCCGGGCCGCCGCGGCTACCCCGGCTACATGTACACCGACCTGGCCTCCCTGTACGAGCGCGCCGGCCGCCAGCGGGGCAAGACGGGCTCCATCACCATGATCCCGATCCTGTCCATGCCGGAAGACGACAAGACGCACCCCATCCCCGACCTGACCGGGTATATTACCGAGGGGCAGATCATCTTAAGCCGTGACCTGCACCGCAAGCACGTGGTGCCGCCCATCGACGTGCTGCCGAGCCTGTCCCGTCGGAAAGATAAAGGTATCGGCGAAGGCAAGACCCGCGCGGACCAC
>JAFZRH010000013.1 GCA_017619975.1 Lachnospiraceae bacterium
AGCGGTAGCGGTTCTCGAAGGATCCGCCGTACTCATCCTTGCGCTGGTTGGTGTATTTCAGGGTGAACTGGTCGAGCAGGTAGCCCTCGTGCACCGCATGGACTTCCACGCCGTCCACGCCGGCTTCCTTGCACAGGCGGGCGGTCTCGCCGAAGGCGTATACGATCTGCTGGATCTCCTTCTTGGTGACCGGGCGGCAGGTGACGCCGTCATGCCAGCGGTTCGGCAGCACGGAAGGCGCAGCGGTCAGATATTCCGCGTCCAGCACCGGACTCGCCAGGCGGCCGATGACCTTGTTGGAGGCAAGCATGGCCAGCGCATCCGAAAGCGCCATGGAACGGCCGAAGCCGGCGGTCATCTGGATGAACATCTTGGCGCCGGTCTTGTGCAGCTCGTCCATGAATTCCTTCAACTTTTTGAATTTCGCTTTGTTCTGGTACAGCCACATGCGGCCCAGCACGTCGCGGATCGGGGCGATGCCGGGGATGACCAGACCGCAGTTGTTGTCCGCCACGTTCTTTAAGAGCTTGGCGGCCTCCTTGTCAAAGTGGTTCGGCTCCATCCAGCCGAAAATACAGGTTCCGCCCATGGGAGCCAGGACGATGCGGTTCTTGATCTCAAGATTTCCGACCTTCCAGGGAGTAAAGAGCGGAGCATACGCTTCTTTCATAGTTCCTCCTTTGGTTCAGCAGTTTTCAGTCTGCAAAATTACTTCGTTCTTTTCCAGGTCCACGGAGGCGATGCTCCCCGTGACCTTCAGGACGCGGCCGAAAAGATCGCGCAGGATGATGACGCCGTCCTTCACTTCGATCTTTGCGGTGTTGTCCATTAATAACTTATTATCCGAGGCCCGGTAAATGTTCGAAAGGCACATGATCAGTCCTCCTCCGCCTCAGCCTTCCCCTCTGGGGAAGGTGGCACGGCGCAGCCGTGACGGATGAGGTTTACCGCTTCCATCAGCGCCAGATTGGCCTCCACCATGCGGGCGCGCGCCGTGCGGATCTTCTTCGCCGCTTTCTCCTCGCCGGCCGCCGCAAAGCGCTCGGCCAGCGCCGCCATCTCCTCTTCGTGATGACGGTTGTGATCCAGCATGTGATCCAGGAGCATGCGGGCCTTGTCCAGGTCGGAAAGAGTGGGCTGAGAAGCCGCCCCCTCCCTGTCCTTCGGACATCCCTCCCCCGCGTTCCCGGGGGAGGGCAGGGCGTCCCCGTGCTCCTGCCGATGACAGCCGTGTTCGTGGCCGCAGCCGCCCTCTCCGTGATGATCGTGATGATAATATCTCATGTGATTCTCTCTTTCGGCAGATCTCAGCTGCCGTGTCATTCCGAGCTGTGCGAGGAATCTTTGCCGCGAAGCGGCAATCCTTTGAAATCCTGTTCGCCCTGCGGGCGAAAGATCCTTCGACTTCGCTCCCTTCACTCGCTTCGCTCAGGATGACACACGGCGCTGCTCGGGATGACACCTCACTTTTTCTTTCCCAGATGCATCTCGCGCATGCCCTCGACCTCGTCGCAGACGGACTTTAAGCTGCAGTGCCCGCAGTCCGTGGGCAGGCCGTCCAGGATATGCGAAAGCGTCTTCGTGATATCGTCCGCCTTCTTCGCGTTGGGCTTTAATATCTCCACCGCCGCGCGGTCCGTAAGGAAGAGGATCTTCACCGACTTCACGCCCGGCACCTTTTTGTAGCGCTCGATATACGCCTTGCCGACGCGGCCGAAGCGGATGCCTTTCTTCACGGCATCCCGGCTCACCCGCACCTGCTCCTCGAAGCTGGTCGAGGAAACGCGGACCATGTAGCCTTCCGGAAAAACGTGATAGCGCACGAATTCCATCTGGCGGATCATATCGTGGCCGGCATCGTCCTCGCTGATCTCCTCCGTCTCCAAGATTACGATCCGCGCGAAAGGCGCATCGCCCTTCAGATCCGACAGATCCGGACCGAGCAGGAGGACTTCATCTCCCGCCAGGGCGGGATCTGTCGTCACCAGCGTATAGTTGGCGGAAGGATTCCCCGAGCCACCCAGTTCGAAAGCGGCCTGCCGCTGCATGATCAGCTCGCTGCTCTCCGTCACCGGCCAGGGCGTAAGGGATCCGGCGGGGAAATGCTTTGCCTTCCCCGCGGTCTCCATCGTTTCGTGAATGAGTGCGTCGTATAATTTCATTTAGAACTTGATGTCTGCCTTCTTTCGGTCGAAGATCGTATTGACGCGCCGGTACGCCCACTCCATCAGCTTCTGATCCAGGTTCCAGAAATAGACCACGAACAGGACCAGCAGCGTGATGAAGAAGATCTTCAGCGTCGTCAGCAGTACTTTAAGCCATTTTGCCATCGTTTGCTTTCCTTTCTTTTTCGTTTCCGTGAAAATGTACCGGTTTCCTGACGGTCGAGGAAAGGTCCTTCGACTCGCTTCCTTCGGTCGCTCGCTCAGGATGACACGGTTCCGTCAGGAAAGTTATTTCTTGGCCATGCCCTTCTGGCGGGCGTATTCCGCCGCGCCCAGCGCGCCCATCAGCTGCGGGTCCACGTCCAGGTCCACGACCTTCAGCTTTAAGACGTGCTCGATGGCCGCTTTCAGGCCGTCGTTCTTCGCGCAGCCGCCGGTCAGGGTGATGGAATCGGTCGCGCCGGCCTTCTTGGACATGACGAAGCAGCGCTTCGCGACAGCCATCTGGATGCCGGCCGCGATCTCGTCCATGGGCTTGCCCTCGCCGACGAGCGTGATGACCTCGGACTCTGCAAAGACGGTGCACTGGGCGGTGATGGGGATGACGTTCTTCGCCGTGAGCGACAGCTTGGAGAACTCC
>JAFZRH010000014.1 GCA_017619975.1 Lachnospiraceae bacterium
AGATCGTATTGTCTATATTGTCGTTTTTTGTATTTTTCGCCATACTTTTTCACCTACACGTCCAGATTCTTCACGAACTTCGCGTTGGCTTCAATGAAGTCGCGGCGCGGCTCGACCTTATCGCCCATCAGGATATTGAAGGTCATATCCACGAACGAGGCGGTATCTTCGTCGATGCAGACCTTGCGCAGGATCCGCCGCTGCGGGTCCATCGTGGTCTCCCAGAGCTGCTCGGCGTCCATTTCGCCCAGACCTTTGTAGCGCTGGATGCGCGCGCCGTCCTGTCCGACCTCGGCCATAAGTCTCTTTTGCTCGTCTTCGCTGTAGGTGTACCAGGTCTTTTTGTTCTTTTCGACCTTGTACAGCGGCGGCTGCGCCAGATACACGTGCCCCTGATGGATCAGTTCCGGCATGAAGCGGTAGAGGAAGGTCAGCATCAGCGTCCCGATATGCGCGCCGTCCACGTCGGCATCCGTCATGATGATGATCTTGTCGTAGCGGAGCTTTTCGATATCGAAATTGCTTAAGATCCCGGTGCCGAAGGCCGTGATCATGGTCTTGATCTCCGCGTTGGCATAGATTTTTTCTTCCCGGGCCTTTTCCACGTTCAGGATCTTGCCCCGAAGCGGCAGGATCGCCTGATTGTCGCGGTTGCGGGCGGTTTTCGCGCTGCCGCCGGCGGACTCGCCCTCCACGATGAAGATCTCGCACTGCTTGGGATCCTTGTTGGAGCAGTCCGCCAGCTTGCCCGGCAGACCGAAGGAATCCAGCGAGTTCGCCCGGCGGACGTTGTCGCGCGCCTTCCGCGCGTTCTCTCTGGCTTTCTGGGCCAGCAGCGCCTTGTCGCAGATGGCTTTTGCCACGATGGGGTTCTGCTCCAGGAAATAGACCAGCTTTTCGCCCACGATGGATTCCACCGCGGTGCGGGCTTCGGAGTTGCCGAGCTTCTGCTTGGTCTGGCCTTCGAACTGCGGATCCTCGATCTTGATGGAAATGATGGCCGTCAAGCCTTCGCGGATGTCATCACCGGTCAGGTTCTGGGCATTGTCCTTTAAGATCTTGTTCTTGCGGGCGTAGTCGTTGAAGCACTTGGTCGTCGCGTTTTTAAAGCCCGTCAGATGCATGCCGCCTTCCGGCGTGATGATGTTGTTGACGAAGCTTAAGGTGTTTTCGCTGAAGCCGTCGTTGTGCTGGAAGGCGACCTCCACATAGACGCCGTTGTAGGTCCCATCGATATAAATGACCTTGTCGTACAGGGCGTTGTTGCTTCTGTTTAAGAACGTGACGAATTCCTGGATGCCGCCTTCGTAGTGGTAGCTGGTCTCCTTCACTTCCTCCTCCCGCTTGTCGCGGATCGTAATGCGCAGGGCCTTGGTCAGGAAGGCCGTTTCGCGCAGACGGGTCCGCAGCGTATCGTAATCGAAGACCGTCTCCTCGAAGATGGTCGCGTCCGGCTTGAACGTGACCGTCGTGCCGGTCTGGGATTTTTTGCAGGTCCCGATGGGTGTTAAGGGCGAAGCCACGTGGCCGCCGTTTTCGTAGCGCTGCTTGTAAACCACGCCGTCCTGCCGGATCACGACCTCCAGCCACTCGGACAAGGCGTTGACGACCGAAGCGCCCACGCCGTGCAGACCGCCGGAGACTTTGTAGCCCCCGCCGCCGAATTTGCCGCCCGCGTGCAGGATCGTGAAGACGACCTCCACCGCCGGGATGCCGGCCTTCGGGTGGATGCCCACGGGAATGCCGCGGCCGTTGTCGACGACCGTTACGGAGCCGTCCTTGTTCAGCTCCACCTCGATATTGTCACAGAAGCCGGCCAGCGCTTCGTCCACCGCGTTGTCCACGATCTCATAGACCAGATGGTGCAGGCCGCGCGCGGACGTAGTCCCGATATACATACCGGGACGCTTCCGGACCGCCTCCAGGCCCTCCAGGATCTGGATCTGATCCGCGGTATATTCCTGCAGACCCTCCTGTTTGTTTTCCAAATCACTCATTGACTATCCTCCTTACTTGCCCTCCCCCGGACGCGGGGGAGGGTGGTCGCCGCCAGGCGACCGGGTGAGGGCGACTTACTCCCGCCTATATCAGGCTGCCTGAGACAACCCTCCACTTTTTATCTACGTCGACGCGGCGTTCCACGAAATCGTCCATGCCGGTGCAGGTCAGCAGCGTCTGAATATTCCGGATGCTCTTTAAAAGCTTGTCCTGCCGCTTTTCATCCAGCTCCGAAAGGACATCGTCCAGGAGCAGGACCGGCGCCTCGCCGATTTTTCTCTTGACCAGTTCGATTTCCGCCAGTTTTAACGACAGCGCGGCGGTCCGCTGCTGGCCCTGGGAACCGTATTGCTTGACGCTGACGTCCCCAAGGGCAAATCCGATCTCGTCCCGATGCGGACCGGTTCCGGTGGAACCGGCTGCCAGATCCCGGTCTCTTGTCAGAAAGAGGGTTTCCGCCATCTTTCCTTCTTCCGCGCCGGGCTCGTACGCGATCCTCAGTTCTTCTTTTCCTTCCGTGATCTCCCGGTGGATGGGCGCCGCCGTTAAAGCCAGTTCTTCCACGAACGCGCGCCGCTCCTGCATCAGCAGCTCGCCGGATTCCGCCAGTTTCTCATCGTAGATATCCAGCAGTTTTCTTAAGTCCGGCTTTTCCCGCACCTCTTTCAGGAGGGCGTTCCGCTGCATCAGGGTCCTTTTGTACTCGATCAGAAGGCGCGTGTACAAGGGACTTAACTGACAGAGCTCCACATTCAGGAAGGTCCGGCGCTCGATGGGCGCACTTTTGATGATTTTTAAGTCCTCCGGCGAGAAAAAGACGACGTGGAGCTGTCCCAAAAGCTCCGAGACCTTTGCCAGCGGTACGCCGCCGACGGCGGCTTCCTTCCCTTTCGATCGGCTGATATGATAGTCCAGCCGCGTCGTGACGCCCCGTTTTTCCACAAAAAGCCTCACATGCGCTTCCTCTTCGCCGAAGGCAATGATCTCGCGGTCTTTGCTGCTGCGGTGGGATGAGGTCGTAGCGCAGGCATAGATGGCTTCCAGTAAATTGGTTTTTCCCTGGGCGTTGTCCCCGAAAAACAGATTCGTTCCGGGGGAAAGATCCAGCTGAAGGGATCCGTAGTTCCGGTAATTCTTCAGTTCGACGGATCTTACCTGCATGTGATCGTAAAGCGCTTTCCTTCCAGTTCTATGATGTCGCCGGGGACGCATTTGCGGCCGCGCCGCAAATCGACTTCGCCGTTTACAAGAACTTCTCCGTTCTGGATCCGTTCTTTGGCTTCGGCGCCGTTTTCGACCAGGCCCGCGAGCTTTAAGGCCTGCCCCAGCTTGATGAATTCGTCTCTGATCTTAACTTCCATAGCTTGATTCTTTTCTATATTAGGGTCTCGCTGCCTCGAATCATCCGTGTCAGCCCGATTCGGCACCGTGTCATTCCGAGCAAAGCGAGGAATCTTTCTTTTTAAGAACCTTCCACTTCGACTCAGGCCTCGCTGCCTCGACGAAAACTTTCGTCGGCCCGGTTCGGCGACCTTCCTTCAGGCCTCGCTGCCTCGAATCATCTGTCTCACCCCGCTTCGGCGGCCTTCCGGAATAGAACAGTCATAGTCAGGTCGCCTCAAGGGGGATTCGACAGATGATTCGGGCGCGCTCGGCCCAAAAATCATCCAGTAACTTACCGCGTCACAAAATTCACCGGCAGGATCAGGTAGATGTAGGTGCCCTCCTCGTCGCGGATGAAGCCCGGCGCGCGGGAATTTGTCAGATACAGCGTCACCGTCTCGTCATTGATGGCCCGGAGCGCATCGATCAGGAAGCGAGGATTGAAGCCGATCATCAGGTTGCTGCCTTCCTTCTCCACTTCGATCTCTTCTTTCATGGATCCGATGATGCTCGTCAGGCTCAAGGTCACGCTGCCGTTCTTGATATTCAGAATCAGCGGCTTCTTGTCGGACTCGCGCACCAGGATCACCGAGCGCTCGATGCAGTTTAACAGGCGCTTGCGGTTGAAGACCAGCTTCGTTTCGTAATTTGACGTGATCATCTGATCGATGCGGAAGTATTCCCCTTCGATCAGGCGGCTCACCAGCGTCGTTCCTTCGAAAGCGAACAAAATATGGTTCTTTCCGATATAGATGTTCACCATTTTGGAAGCATCTCCGGTGATGATGCGGCTTAAGTCATTTAACGTCTTGCCCGGTACGATGACCGAGACCGGATCGATGCTTTCGCGGTTGTTCATCACGCTGTAGCGGATCGCGATGCGGTGTCCGTCCAGCGCGGCGACGCGGAGCGTATTGCCTTTGATTTCAAAAAGCTCGCCGGTCATCATCTTGTTGTTTTCATTCGCCGCGATCGAGAAGATGGTCTGCTCAATGATTTCCTTTAAAGTAAGCTGCGAGATCACCACCGGAATTCCCTTGCTGATGGAAGGCATGCCGATGAAATCGTCCCCGTTCTTGCCGGACATCGTAAAGTAGGCGTCCGCGGAAGTGATTTCCACCTGGAGATTGCTGTCTACTTTAATATGGATCTCATCTTCCGGAAGATTCCGGATGATATCGGAAAAAAGTTTGGCATCCAGAGCGACGGTTCCTTCCGAAATGATCGTTCCGCCGGTCTCGGAACGGATCGCCATCTCCATGTCGTTGGCCATGACGGTCACGATCCCGTTTTTCGCTTCCAGCAGCAGACATTCCAGAATAGGAAGGGACGTCCTTGTCGGCACAGCTTTCATGCTTGTATTGATGGCCTGCATCAGTTTCGCCTTGGAAAAGAAAAGGTCTAACATAACAACTCCTTCTTTATTGTGACATAGTATTTATTATAATAGGGGCTGTAGAATTGTTGAAAGCCCGGTTTTATTCAGCAGTCATCCCGTTTTCCGCCCTGTATAAGTCCGTTTAAAGGCCCGGGAAGGAGCGGGGAAAAGCGTGCTCTTGTCCACCCGGCGGAAAGTCCTGAAAAATGACGGCCCGCCGTTCCCATTTTATCCACGGGGAAGCGGTGGATATCAGGGTTTGATCTTTTTGCGGAGGACTTCCATCACATTCCGCAGGGATTCGTCCGTCTGCAGCTGCTCTTCGATCTTCCGCTTTCCGTGCAGGACCGTGGTATGATCCCTTCCGCCGAGGAACTGTCCGATATTTTTCAGCGGCGTCTGCGTCAGTTCCTTGGCCAGATACATGACGATCTGACGCGGGAAGACGATCTCGGCATCTTTTTTCTTGCCGATGATATCGGACGTCCGGATGCCGAAGTGATCGGATACGACCTCCAGAATATAAGGAAGCGTGATCTCGCGCGGCGCGTCCGGATTGATCTGGTCCCGAAGCGCTTCTTCCGCCAGTTCCAGGGTGATGGGCCGGACCGTTACGCGGGACAGGGCCACAATCTTCGTTAAGGCACCTTCCAGCTCCCGGATATTGGATTTGATGTTGCTGGCGATGTACTTGATGACTTCATTGTCGATGTTGTAGCCGGCAATCTCCTCTTTTTTCCGCAGGATCGCCATGCGGGTCTCAAAATCCGGCAGGCCGATATCGGCGGTCAGACCCTGTTCGAAGCGGGTACGGAGCCGCTCTTCCAGATCGTCGATCTCCTTCGGAACGCGGTCGCTGGAGATCACAATCTGTTTATTGGCGCCGTAGAGAGCGTTGAAGGTATGGAAAAGCTCTTCCTGCATACCGAACTTTTTGGAAATAAACTGAATATCGTCGATCAGCAGCACGTCCACAAAGCGGTATTTTTCCCGGAAATCCGTCATGGTCGTATTGTTTTTGTTGGCCAGGGCGTCCACGTAGTCGTTCAGAAACTTTTCGCAGGTCACATAAAGAACACGGGCCTTCGGATTTTCTTTCAGTACAAAATGAGCGATGGACTGCATCAGATGCGTTTTGCCGAGTCCGGCGCCGCCGTAGATATACAGAGGATTGTAGATCTCGCCAGGCGCTTCCGCGACGGCCAGGGAGGCTGCGTGCGCCAGTTTGTTGTTCTGACCGACCACGAAAGAATCGAAGGTATAGCGGGAATTTAAATTGGCGATGCTGAAATCGTGACGGGATGCGGGAGCATCCTCCCGGTTTTCATCACGGGTCGTGACGAATTTCAGCGTGCAGTCCGTGCCGGTGATCTCTTCGATCGCGTAATGCAGAAAAAATCCGTAGCGGTTTTCCACGAAGGAAGCGGCAAAGCTGTCGCCGGGAAAATAGACGGTCAGAACATTTTTATTGCTCAAAGAAACAGGAATCAGAGGCAGGATCCAGGTCCGGTAACTGACATCCGTCAGACCTCTGTCTTCTCTGACTTTTTCTAAAATATCATCCCATTTGCTTTTAATATCAGTAAACATAGCATACCTCACCGTATAAGGGCAAACTCCGACTTATACAGGTATAATATAGCAAAAAGCCGCTCAAAATTCAAGAAGGGAGGTGGGAAAAATCAATAATCGGAACGAAAATGTGGATGCATTTTACCGGGTTTTGCACAATACGGAAAGCTTATACACATACATTTTTTAAACAGTCCACAGGAAAGAAAATTAAAGGCCGTGAAAAATGCCGCCATTACAGGAAAATTTGAAAATTATCCACCGAATGCACATTTTTTGAGACAGACGCTTTGTGTATAAAAAAGAGACGGTGATATCCACAAATCATGCACATTTCATGCCCTTTTTGGGGATATTGACTTTTTCCGTACACGTTTCGGCCGCCAGGAAAAAAAGTGCTTGACGGACAGGAAACTTTTCCTTATAATACCTACTGCGTTTTATTTAAACGAGGAGGTATGTTGCCATGAAAATGACATTTCAGCCCAAGAGAGTCTCTGATAAAAGAGTCCATGGTTTCCGGGCAAGAATGAAAACGGCCAGCGGCAGAAAAGTGTTATCCGCCCGCAGAGCAAAAGGCAGAAAAGCTATTTCGTTTTAGGCCGCGCTGAGTGGTCTATTTTTTACGAATATGGTCACTTTAACGCCAATGGAATCGCTGAAGAAAACAGCGCAGTTTGCCGAAGTCTATGAAAAGGGAAAGGCTTTCGGCACAAAAACCCTGGTCCTGTATGTTTTGAATTCGGAAGGGGACCGGGAGGAAGGCCGGTTAGGAATATCGGTCAGCAAAAAGGTCGGGGGCAGCGTGGTCAGACACCGCATCCGCCGCCTGATCAGGGAATGCTTCCGCCTGCATAAATCGGAATGGGCAGCAAGGGATTACGTTGTCGTTGCCCGAAAGGAAGCCGCCGGGAAGTCATACGCGGAGCTGGAAGCAGCGCTTTTGCTTCTCGGAAAAAAATCGAACTCGTTTGGGAAGGGCGGGAAGCCGTGAAACGTATCCTGATGTCTCTTGTCCGATTCTATCAGAAAAGGATCTCGCCCTTAAAACCCTCCGGAACCTGTAAATTTATTCCCACCTGTTCTCAGTACGCACTGGAGGCGCTGGAAAGACACGGCGCGCTGAAAGGGAGTATTCTGGCAATCTGGAGAGTATTACGCTGCAATCCTTTCTCGGAAGGGGGATATGATCCCGTCCCCGAAGTCTGGCCGGGCAGGAAATAACAGCTGGAGGAAAAAATGTACTATTTATTACTGAGTGCAGCAGATACAGCCGCCAAATCCACGAAATTCTTCTATGAAGACTGGATTATCATAAAGCCGTTTATCTGGCTGTTCAGTCAATGCATGAACGGTATCATGTTCGTGCTGGACAAGGTCGGAATCTACAACATTGCTCTTTGTATCGTTCTGTTTACCATTCTGACGAAGATGCTGCTGCTGCCGCTCACCGTCAAGCAGCAGAAATCCATGCGGATCCAGACGATCATGAATCCGGAAATCCAGGCGCTGCAGAAGAAATACGCCGGCAAAACGGATACGCTCTCCCGTCAGAAAATGATGGAGGAACAGCAGGCGATCCAGCAGAAATACGGCGTATCCATGTTCGGCGGCTGTCTGCCGACCCTGATCCAGATGCCGATCCTCTTTGCTCTGTATCCGGTCATTTACCGGATGGAGGAATACGTCAAATATCTGGGAACGCTGGAAAGCAAGCTGAGCAGCGAACAGTATACCCGCATGTGGCAGCTGTTCGATCTGAATTTAAAGAATTCGCCGAAGTCGGCGGAAGGCTTCCCCTTTGCCTGGCCGGTGCTGCTGCCGATTCTGGTAGCGGCGGCCCAGTTCCTGCAGACCAAGCTGATGACGTCCCGTCAGCAGAACCAGCACCAGAGCGACAACCCCATGGGCAATTCCATGAAGGTGATGAACATCGTCATGCCGCTCATGATCGGTTTTATGGCGATCTCCTTCCCGGCATTCTTAGGTCTGTACTGGCTGGTCCAGTCCCTGGTCATGCTGGTTCAGCAGATTCTGATCAACAAGTCTCTGGACAAGAAGACCACGGAAGAATTAATTAAGGAAAACATCGAAAAAGCGAATAAAAAGCGTGCCCGCAGAGGGCAGCCGCCTATCTCTGACAAGGCCAGCATCTCGACCCGGAACCTGGACCGTCTGAATGCCCGTGCCGAGGATACGCAGTTTCAGGAAGAAAAAGAAGCAAAGATGAAAGCGGCTACGGAATACTATCAGAGCCGTACGGCCGCGCCGGGCTCTCTGGCAGCCAAGGCAAATATGGTCCGGGATTACAACGAAAGAACCAAAAAATAAAGAAGGAAAAGCATGAAACAGGAAATCTTTAACGGAAAAACGGTAGATGACGCCATCAATAAAGCGATCGTTGCGTTTGAAGTGACCAGCGATCAGCTCGGATATGAAGTAATCGACAAAGGATCCAACGGAATTCTCGGGATTGGAGCCCGTCCGGCGACGATCAAGGCCTGGGTGCTGATCCAGAGCATGGAAGACGTGGCAAAAGAATTTCTGACAAATGTCTTTGAAACGATGAATCTGGAAGTAGAGATCGTTTCTGAATATAACGAAGAAGAACGGACTTTATCGCTGGATCTGCAGGGCGAAAACATGGGCATCCTGATCGGCAAGCGCGGCCAGACCCTGGATTCGCTGCAGTATCTGACCTCTCTGGTCGTCAATAAAGGCAGCGAGGATTATATCCGCGTAAAACTGGACATCGAAAACTACCGCGAAAGACGCGAGGATTCGCTCGAAAATCTGGCCCGCAGCTGTGCCGCCAAGGTCAAAAAGACCCGCCGCCCGGTAGTCCTGGAGCCTATGAACCCTTATGAGCGCCGCATTATTCACTCCTGCCTGCAGAACGACCGGAACGTGGTCACCTCCAGCGAAGGCGAGGAACCGTACCGGCACGTGGTTATCTCCTTAAAGCGTTACAGCAAGGACAAGAAGAGCGAAAAGACGCCGGAGGAAGAGTAAAAAGCATGGGGGCGGGGCCGAAGGCCCCGCCTTTTTGAAGGAGTTTCTATGGAATTCGATACCATTGCCGCCATTTCGTCAGGGCTGGTGCCCGGCGGGATCGGAATCGTCAGGGTCAGCGGACCGCAGGCCGTGAAGATCTGTGAGCCGCTCGTGAGGATCCGGGCCGTTTCCTTAAGCGGGGCAAAGGCCAATCATTTATACTACGGGAAGATCCTGGACGGGGAAACGGTGCTGGACGAGGCGCTGATCGCCGTTTTAAAGGCGCCGCACAGCTATACGGCGGAGGACACCGTGGAACTGCAGTGTCACGGCGGTCCTTTTGTGCTGGGGCGGGTGCTGGAGACGGTCCTAAAGGCAGGCGCCAGACTGGCGGAACCCGGTGAGTTTTCGAAACGGGCTTTTCTGAACGGCCGGCTGGACTTAAGCGAAGCCGAGGCCGTGATGGATCTTATCTCCTCTCACACCGAACTGGCCCGGGAAACTGCCGTAAAACAGCTGCAGGGCGCACATTCCGAAAAGATCCGCGCCATGCGGGCCGCTCTCCTGGAAAAAACGGCCTATCTCGAAGCGGCACTGGACGATCCGGAACATTATGACCTGACGGGCTATGCCGAAGGCCTTCGGCCTGTCCTGGAGACGCTTCGAAAGGATATCCGAACGCTGCTGGCCTCGGCCGACAACGGAAGGCTTGCGGTCGAAGGCATCAAAACCGCCATTATCGGCCGGCCGAACGTCGGGAAATCCTCCTTTTTGAACCGTCTGCTTGGCTTTGAGCGGGCTATCGTGACGCAGATCCCGGGCACGACGCGGGATACGATCGAGGAGAGCTTCCGCTGCGGGGATCTGGTGTTGCGTCTTTCGGATACGGCCGGCATCCGGGAAAGCACGGATGCGGTGGAACGGATCGGAATTGAGCGGGCCCGGGAGACGGTCCGGGAGGCGGATCTGGTTCTGCTGCTGACAGACGGTTCGCAGGCTTTTTCGGAGGAAGATGAGGCGCTTTTCGTCCTTTGCGAAGGGAAAAAGACGATCGTTCTGCTGAATAAGGCGGATCTGGGGCTGGCGGAAACGCCGGAAGCGGTCTCTTCCCGACGGAATCTGCCCTGTTTTGCGGTCTCGGCTTTGAACGGGGACGGGATCGAAGCGGTTCTTGAAAAAATACGGGTCCTCTTCTGTCTTGCCGAGATACGTCAGCAGCCGCTGCTCGTTACGAATCTGCGGCACAAGGAGCTTTTGCGGCAGGCCGAAGCGTCTCTCGGCTGCGCGCTGGATACGCTGGATCATCAGGCGCCGGAGGACTTTTTAACCATCGACCTGATGGACGCCTACCGCGCGCTCGGGCAGATCCTGGGCGAAGAAGTGGAGGAAGACCTGATCAACGAGATTTTCGGAAAATTCTGCATGGGGAAATAGAAGCCGATGGGAAAAATAATCGAAAATACGGAAAAGGCTGACGTGCTGGTGGTCGGAGCCGGTCACGCGGGCTGTGAAGCCGCGCTGGCTGCTGCCCGGCTCGGCTGTGAAACGGTGCTGTTCACGGTCAGTGTGGATTCGATCGCCATGATGCCCTGCAATCCGAATATCGGCGGTACGTCGAAGGGACATCTGGTCCGCGAGGTGGACGCGCTGGGCGGCGAAATGGGGCGGAATATCGATAAAAGCTTCATTCAAAGTAAAATGTTGAACGAATCCAAGGGACCGGCGGTCCATTCCCTGCGCGCGCAGGCGGACAAACGGGACTATTCCCAGAAGATGCGGGAAACGCTGGAACATACGGAGCATTTAAGGATCCGCCAGGCGGAGGTCGCGAAGATCCTGGTCGGGGACGGAAAGATTCTCGGGGCAGAGACGGTCAGCGGGAAAAAATATCTGGCGCCGGCCGTGATCCTCTGTACGGGAACCTACTTAAACGCCCGCTGCGTATACGGCGAAGTCAGCGAGGAAACGGGACCCAACGGCTTAAAGCGGGCCACGCATCTCTCTGACTCCTTACGGGAAAACGGCTTGAAGCTCCTGCGTTTTAAGACCGGAACCCCGGCCCGGATCGACGGCCGGACCGTGGATCTTTCCAAAATGGAGGAACAGAAAGGCGATGAAACGATCACGCCCTTCTCTTTCGAAAACAAGCCTGAGGAAGTAAAAAAGCAACAGATAAGTTGTTATTTGACCTATACAAACGAAAATACCCATAAAATCATAAGAGACAATATTGACCGCAGCCCGCTCTATTCCGGTGCGATCCGGGGAACCGGGCCCCGCTACTGCCCTTCCATCGAGGACAAGGTGATGAAGTTTCCGGATAAGGACCGGCATCAGCTTTTCATAGAGCCGGAAGGGCTGTATACGCATGAGCTGTATATCTCCGGGATGTCCAGTTCTCTGCCGGAGGACGTGCAGGAAGCCATGATCCGTACGGTGCCGGGGCTGGAACAGGCGGTGATCGTGCGGAACGCCTACGCGATCATGTACGACTGCCTGGATCCCATGCAGCTAAAGGCGTCGCTGGAGTGCAAACTGATCCGGGGCCTGTTCAGCGCGGGTCAGAGCAACGGCAGCTCCGGCTATGAAGAAGCGGCCGCCCAGGGCCTGATTGCCGGGATCAACGCCGCGCGGATGATCCGCGGGCAGGAAGCGGTGGTCTTAAAGCGCTCGGAAGCCTATATCGGCGTGCTGATCGACGATCTGGTCACCAAAGAAAACACGGAACCGTATCGAATGATGACCTCCCGGGCCGAGTACCGTCTTCTGCTCCGCCAGGACAACGCGGATCTGCGCCTGACGGAACTGGGCCACGAGATCGGGCTGATCAGCGAGGAGCGCTATCAGCATCTGCTGAAGAAAAAATCGGCCATCGAGGCGGAAATCCGCCGCACGGAGCATACGGTGATCGCCCCGACGGAAAAAGTACAGGCGCTTCTGGCTTCACGCTTCAGTACGCCGTTAAAGTCCGGCATCACGCTTGCGGAGCTGATCCGGCGGCCGGAACTGGGGTATGCGATCCTGGCACCGGTGGATCCGGAGCGGCCGGCTCTTCCGGACGATGTCTGTGAGCAGGTTGAGATCTCCCTGAAATACGAAGGGTACATTTCCCGTCAGGCCGCGCAGGTGGAACATTTCCTGAAGCTGGAACGCCGGCGGATCCCGGAGGAACTGGATTATAAAGACGTCGGTTCTTTGCGGATCGAAGCCCGGCAGAAACTGGAAAAGTTCCGTCCGGAAACCCTGGGGCAGGCATCCCGCATCGCCGGCGTATCGCCGGCGGACGTAGCGGTCCTGCAGGTCTATCTGGAAAAACACAAAAATGTTTCACGTGAAACATTGATGTGACAAAAAGAGACCGGTGAGTCGGTGAGGCAGGTGAGCCGGGGAAACGTGAGCCAGGGGAACGGTTCTTCCCGGGCTCACCTTTTTTTGTCCGCGTCTTTACAAAAAACCGGAAATACGGTACAATTCAGATGTTTCACGTGAAACACCGGGAGGTTTACGGATTTGCGCAGAGAATATCTTGAAAAAGCATTTGCGGGACTCGGGATCCGGCTGGATTCCGGGCAGATCCTTGCCTTTGAGCGATATACGGAGCTGCTGCTGAGCTGGAACGAAAAAATAAATCTGACCGCCATTACCGATCCGCAGGATATCGTCATAAAACATTTTGCGGACAGCTGCGGCCCCCTGGGAAAGGAAATCCTCGGAACGGAAGGCCGCCTGGCAGATATCGGGACCGGTGCCGGTTTTCCGGGAATTCCGCTGAAGATCCTTTGCCCGGATCTGGAGATCGTTCTGATGGATTCGCTGAAAAAACGGATCGGTTTTCTGGAGACGGTTATTGACGAACTGTCGCTCAAAGGAATCCGCGCCGTGCACGGCCGTGCCGAGGATCTGGCCAGAACGAAGGAATTCCGGGAACAGTTTGATCTGGTGACGGCACGTGCCGTGGCGCAGCTGCCGGTGCTGGCGGAATACTGCCTGCCCTTTGTAAAGGTCGGAGGCAGTTTTCTGGCTTACAAATCCGCCGGCGCACAGCGGGAAACGGAACAGGCAGCGGCCGCGATCCGTCTTTTAGGAGGCGGAAAACCTGAAATCCGGGAATACCTGCTTCCGGATTCGGATTATCGGCGGAGTCTGATCCGGATCGAAAAACGCCGGGAGACGCCGAAAACATTCCCGAGGAAGGCCGGAACGGCTTCCAAAAAGCCTTTATACCGGGACCGGGGAAAGAATGACGCGGAAAAAGACGTGAAAATAAAGAATCCAGGTGAAAAATGAGTCGAATTATAGCAATTGCCAACCAAAAAGGAGGCGTCGGCAAGACGACAACGGTAATCAACCTGTCGGCTTGTCTGGCGGAAGCCGGGAAAAAGGTGCTGACGGTCGATATGGATCCGCAGGGGAACAGCTCCAGCGGACTCGGCCTGGAAAAAGACAAGCTGCAGAACAACGTGTATCAGATGATGATCGGAAACAGCAAAATCCGGGACTGTCTGGTCAAAAGCAGCATGAAAAATGTCGACGTGCTTCCCGCAACGGTCCATCTGGCCGGCGCGGAGGTGGAGCTGTTCGGCGAACAGGGCAGCCAGTTTATTCTGAAAACGCAGCTGGATCTGATCCGGAAAGAATATGATTACATTCTGATCGACTGCCCGCCGTCCTTAAATCTGCTGACCATCAACGCGATGACGGCGGCGGATTCGGTGCTGGTGCCGATCCAGTGCGAATACTACGCGCTGGAAGGCCTGTCGCAGCTTTTATATACCATAGATCTGGTGCGGAAAAGCCTGAATCCTTCTCTGGAGATCGAAGGCGTGGTCTTTACCATGTATGACGCCCGGACGAACCTTTCTCTGGAGGTCGTGGATAACGTAAAGCAGTATCTGAAGCAGAAAATCTATAAAACGATCATTCCCCGCAATGTGCGGCTGGCGGAAGCGCCGAGCCACGGACTGCCGATCATTTTGTATGATCCGCGCTCCGCAGGTGCCGAGAGTTACAGAAAACTGGCAAAAGAAGTGATCGCTTACAACAGGAAAAAGTAATTTTCCCGAAGAGTAAAACCGAAAACAGGAGAATCAGGAAAATGAACAAGAAAAATGCGCTTGGAAAGGGCTTATCGGCCTTAATTCCTTCCTACGGGGAAGAAAAAGTGGAAAAGCATCCGGAAAATTTCACGGAAACAAAAAAGTTATCCACATCTGCAAAGGAAAAAGTGGATAAAGCGGTGGACAATTCGAACAAAGTTTTGCAGCTTCCGCTCTCGAAAGTAGAGCCGCGGGAGAAGCAGCCGCGTATTGTTTTCGATGAAGAATCACTGGCCGAACTGGCGGAATCCATCAAAAGGCACGGTGTTCTGCAGCCGATTCTCGTAAGCCAGAAAGGGGATCATTATGAGATCGTAGCCGGCGAGCGCCGCTGGCGGGCGGCAAAACTGGCCGGATTAACGAAGATCCCGGCTATTTTGGGCAGTTTTGATGAAAAGCAGATCAACGAGCTGGCCCTGATCGAAAACATTCAGCGGGAGGACTTAAATCCGATCGAGGAGGCGCAGGCTTACAGGCAGCTGATCGATGAATACGGCTTAAAGCAGGACGAACTGGCGCAGCGGATCGCCAAGAGCCGGACGGCTGTCACGAACAGCCTGCGGCTGTTAAAACTGGATGAGCGGGTTCAGGCGCTGGTCATGCAGGGCTCCTTAAGCGAAGGTCACGCCAGGACGCTTCTGGCGCTTGCCGATAAGAAGCAGCAGTACGCGCTGGCGCAGGAGATACTGGAGAAGACGCTCAGCGTGCGGGAAACGGAACGTCTGATCAAACGAATGACGGCACCGGCACCGGAAAAGAAACTGGCCGCCTACCGTGACCAGACGGCATATGACGAGTTGGTGCTGGCCCTGCGACGTTCTTTAGGTACCAAAGTATCAATCCGCCGGACAGAGCAGGAGAAGGGCCAGCTGGTCATAGATTATTATTCGGTAGAAGAACTGGAACGCATTGCGGCCCTGCTGAAATGATGCGCCGGTTCCGCATAGAATAAGAACAAAAAGCAATATATATAAAAAACAGTCAATATTTGCATCTTAAATACCAATATATTTGCGAATATTGACTGCAGCGAGGGTTTTATGGGAAGCAAGATTTTAAGTGAAATCGGAATAGACAGCGGACTGCTGCTGCTGATCCTTCTGTTTTTGGTCGTCGTTTATACGGTTCTCATGATCTACTGGCTCGTCCGGTCACGGAAGATGTTCCAGCGCTACGAGGTCTTCATGCGCGGCAAGGACGCGGCTTCGCTGGAGGATCTTCTGGCGCAGCTGACCTTTAAGATCGACAACCTTCAGAATCAGGACATGGCAAACAAGGACATGCTGCGGGTCATCAACCGGAATCTGGTCAACAGTTATCAGAAAACCGGTATCACAAAGTACAATGCCTTTGAAGGGATGGGCGGCATGGCCAGCTTTGCCATTGCCTTGCTGGACCTCAACAATAACGGTTTTATCGTCAACGTGATCCACAGCCGCAGCAGCTGCTACACGTATTTAAAAGAGATCAAAAACGGCAGCTGCGAGGTGGCGCTCGGCGCGGAGGAAAAGTCCGCGCTGATGCAGGCCATGCGCAAGCGCGACCGCTTTTACGATAACGACGAAGAGATCCTGGAGCGCTGAGACGAGCGCGCGCTTCTTTAGGCAGGGAAAAAGCGCCTCGGACCGGTCGAAAAGATCCGGCAGCGCAGCCGGACGGCTGAAAGAAGAAACGGTAAGGGAATGCGGTAAAAACCCATGAACGGAACAGAAAAGAAAACAGGTTTTATGCAGAGCGGGCCGGCGGTCAGGATCAAAAAGCTGCTGACGGCCGCTTTGTTTCTGGCAATGCTGGCGCTGATCGCGGTCGCTGCCCTGCGGATCACCCGAAAAGAAACGGTGACGGAAGAAAAGGCGGTTCATTTTATCCGGACGGAAGCCTCTCTGGAAGATGAATTCGAGGACGAAACCGTCTGCCCCGTGACGTATGAATCCGAAAACGGTGCATATGAATGTACCGTAAAATACAGCTTTGAAGCCTGGGAAGCCCTGCCGGAGGATCACAGCTTCGACGGAATCGTATATTTCTTTGCGGACGGGCGCTATGCGGCGTTTGATCATGCCGCCTCAGCAGAGGAGATCACGGCGGCGGTCCGCGATCTGAACGCGGATGCCAATCACGCCGCGCTCGGCGCAGCGCTGGCGCTGGGGCTCATGGCCGTCAGTCTGCTCCTCATGGTGCTCTGGGGGCATTTCTTCACGGATTACGAGCAGATCTGGTTCCTTTCCATCATGATCCTGGCCGGCGTCATCTCCATTCTTTTCCCGGAAGAGGACGTGAACGGCGTGCAGGGCATCGTCATCATGGCGCTGTACCTCCTGGATACCTTCTTAAATATTCTTTGCGAGCTGCTGATCTCCAAGCAGAGCAAATGGAATTTCATCGTTTCGGTCTTCGTGGAGATCACCGAGATCGTGATCTGCCTGGTGCTGGCCTACCGTTTCATGACGCTTGCCACGACGCTGTTCTTCTGGCTGCCGATCGATATCATCAGTTTTGTCAACTGGCACAAGCATCCGGATCGGGAAGAAGAGGAGCTGACGAAGGTTCGCAAGCTTTCGGGGCTTACCAAGGCGCTGATCCTGGCCGGCATCGCGGTCTGGACGCTCGGCTTCGGCTGGCTTTTATCCGGGCTGAATATCTCGACGGACCTGTTCGGCGGAAACGCGACCGCGGCGACCGTGGTCTGCTACCTGGATGCCTGCGCCTCGGTGGTCGGCATCGTGAACGGCGTGCTGATCTTCCTGCGCTATCAGGAGCAGTGGCTGGCCTGGATCGCGGAAGCGCTCCTGGAGGGCGTCATCAATGTGATCTCCGGTCAGTACGTGCTGCTGGTCCTAAAGGCCGGGTACCTCACCAACTCCACCTACGGATATATTAAGTGGAGAAAGTACATTGCGACGCACGAGAAAGAAGAGCAGAAGCTGCTGTCGCTGTAAAAACCTTAATCAAACGTTAATCTTTCCTCAAAGACCCGTTAAGGAACGGGGGCTATACTCGGATCATCAAAAGCAAACGGCGGATGATCCGGCGGGAAAGGAAGATACAATGGATAAGTTTGAAAAAGTTGAGAAGTTAGTGGAGAAGGCGGGCGTTTCCTACGAGGACGCGAACTGGGCTCTTGAGCAGGCGAACGGGGATCTTCTGGATGCAATGATCCTTCTGGAGAAGATCGGCAAGGCGGCTGCCCCGAAGAAGAGCAGTTACTCCACACAGTATGAGGATCAGGTGCAGTACCTGCCGGTGGAGCAGGCGGCGGAGCGCGGAAAAGACGGGAATCGCAGCTCGGAACCCGGCAAGTTCAAAGAGTTCTGCCGGAAGGCCTGGCAGGTGCTCTCCGGAAATTTCCTGGTGATCCGTCATCACGGCGACGTTTTTGCGAAACTTCCGCTCTGGGCAGTGATCCTTCTCTTGCTCGCGGTCTGGCATGTCGGACTGGTGCTGATTCTGGTGTCCCTGTTCTTCGGCTTCACCTATCAGTTCCAGGGCGAGGCGGATATGGAGGCGGCCAATAAGGTGATGGATAAGGCTTCGAACGCTGCGGAGAAAGTGAAGGAAGAATTCAGAAAATAGAGAGTGGACCAAACTTGCCCTCCCCCTGACGAGGGGGAAGGATGTCAGCCGAAGGCTGACAGGGCGGGGGCGACTTGCAGAACACTTTGCCTTCCCCCGGACGCGGGGGAAGGTGTCACGGCAAAGCCGTGACGGATGAGAGCGACATGCAGACCACCTCACCCTCCCCCTGACGAGGGGGAGGGATGTCAGCCGACGGCTGACAGGGCGGGGGAGACTTGCAGAACACTTCGCCCTCCCCCTGACGCGGGGGACGGCAAGGGCGACTCGCAGAAATCATAACAAAGGAGGCATTATCATGCCGGCACGGATCCTGGTCGTGGAAGATGAAGAAAAACTGGCGCGTTTCATAGAGCTGGAGCTGCTGCACGAAGGCTACGAAGTAGAAAAGGCTTTCGACGGCCGTACAGCACTTTCCACCGCGCTGGAAGAAGACTTTGATCTGATCCTGCTCGACGTGATGCTGCCGCAGTTGAACGGTATGGAGGTCCTGCGGCGCCTGCAGCAGGAAAAGAAGGTCCCTGTAATCCTTCTTACGGCCCGCGACGCGGTCATGGACAAGGTGGCCGGGCTGGATGCCGGCGCCGTGGATTATATTACCAAGCCTTTTGCCATCGAAGAGCTCTTGGCGCGGATCCGCGTGGCGATGAAGCTTTCCGGCATACAGAAGATGGCACAGGAGGCGGAAAAGGCAGCGGCGCAGGCGAAGATCGCCGCGCCGGAAGAGGGTGTGATCACCTGGGGCGCCCTGCGTTTTGACGAAAAGCGCCGCCAGGTGACTTACGCGGGGCAGGAGATCAGCCTGTCCAACCGCGAGTTTTTGATGCTGGGGACGCTTCTTCAGAACCGGGACATCGTGCTTTCACGGGAAACGCTCCTGGAAAAGGTCTGCGGCTACGATTATTACGGCGAGACGAATATCGTGGACGTGTACGTGCGGCATCTGCGCGCGAAGATCGACGAGAGTTTCGGCGTCAGAATGATCCAGACGATACGGGGAGTCGGTTATGTCATCCGTTCAGAATAATACACAGGCCGCCGGCGGCACTCAGACCGGCGCCACCCAGGCTGGCTCAGTGCAGGCCGGTTCTGCGCAGCCGGGCAGCACCCAGGCGCGACGTATGAGTTCCATCAAACGCCGGCTTTCCGGACTCTGGCTGAACCAGAAGCTGGGCCGGCTGTTTGGCGGAACGCTTCTGCTGCTGGTTCTGATCCCGCTTTTGGTGATCGGGACGATCGAGTGGCGGGAGCTGGGCGAGATCCGCTTCCGAACGGAGCGGCATATCGAAGCGGAGAGGGATGCGGACGGGAAGATTACGCAGCTTCGTTATACGGCAGCGCGGCAGGACGGCGAAAAAAGCCTGGAGATTGAGCTTCTGCCCGAACTGACGGTGTACTGGATCGTGATCGGCGGCTTGTTTTTGCTTCGCCTGATTCTGCTCTTTGCGCTGGGACTGCCTTCCTACAACGCCCAGTTAAAGGAGATCCTGCGTCCGCTGGACGAGCTGGCAAAAAAGGCGGACGAACTGTCCCGCCTGGAATTCGGGGAAAACAAGTACCGGCGCCTTGAAAATGCGATCTCGCAGCTGGAGGCGGATGAATCTTCCCGCCTGTCTTTAGGCGATCAGGACCTCCTCGGCATCGAGGCGGCCATCAACAATCTTTTGGTCCGCATCCGCGAAAGCAACCGTCAGCAGGCGCGCTTCGTGAATGATGCCTCGCACGAGCTCAGAACGCCTATCGCGGTCATCAGCGGCTATGCGGACATGCTGGCCCGCTGGGGCAAGGACGATGAAAAGGTGCTGGACGAAGCGATTTCAGCCATCCGCACCGAATCCTCCCGCATGCAGCATCTGGTGGAGCAGCTTTTGTTCCTGGCGCGCGGCGATGCCGGCCGGACGCAGCTGCAAAAAGAGCCGGTCAAGCCGGACGAGCTGATGCGGGAAGCCTACGAGGAGTCCGTGATGATCGACGAAAAGCACATCTACCGTTTTGCGCCAAATCTTCCGGAGACGACGGTCCAGGCGGATCCCGGGCTGTTAAAGCAGGCCGTGCGCATCCTTCTGGACAACGCGGCCAAATATACGAAGGAGGGCGACGAGATCCTCCTCAGCACAGGGCAAAAGGACGGCCGGCCCTATCTGCAGGTGCAGGATACGGGCATTGGCATGGCGGAAGCGGACGTGCCACACATGTTCGAGCGCTTTTACCGGGCGGACGAGGCCCGCAGCTTCGAGGGAACCGGCCTGGGGCTTTCTATCGCCAAATGGATCGTGGACAAGCACGGCGGCTACTTCGAGATCACTTCCCGCGAGGAACTCGGCACCCGCATCCGGATCGTGCTGTAAGAATACTGTTTTTTATCCTTGTCGGGGTCAAAATGCTTTTGCCCCGGCATCTTTTTCTATCGGAACTGTAAGATCCTTCCCCTCTGATCCGTAATATACGGCAGAAGGACCTTTTTGATACTTGGGAGGCAGTATGCAGGAACAGGAGCTCTTTTGTCTGATCGAGCAGGATCCCCAGCAGGGATTTACTGAGCTGATGCGCCGCTACGGCGCCTTGGCGGCTTCGGTTGCGCGAAATCTGCTGTACGCCGGCGGTTTTGGCGAAGCCGACGTGGAGGACGTTCTGGCAGAGAGTCTTCAGGAGCTGTTCCGGAACAGAGAACAGCTTGATTTTCAGAAAGGCAGCTTGAAAGCGCTCTTTTGCAGTATTGTCCGCCACAAAGCGATCGACAGGCTTCGGCAGAATCGGGAGGAGATTCCTCTATCAGAACTCCTGGATCTGCCGGATGACTTTTCGCTGGAGGAACGGATCCTTGAAAAAGCGCTGAAAGAAGAGGTCCTGGCTGCCGTCAGGAGCCTGAAGGAGCCGGAGCGGGAGATTATCCTGCGGAAATACTATCTGGGACAGAGCACAAAGGAGATCGCGGCCTGCCTGAAGCTCAGTCCCGGCAGCGTGGACGTAAAAACGCACCGGGCAGTGCAGCGGCTGCGGGAAGTATTGGGGGAAGCATAAATGGAAAGACGGTTTTCGGATAGTTGGGATGAAATGTCGGGCGAAGAAATGTCCGATCTGCTGGATCCGATCGGGGCGGAAGCACCGGACGAAGTGTTTGCCCGGCGCGTTGCGGCAAAAGCGGCAGAAAAGATGAACGCCTCGGCAGAAAAAAGCGCGGTAACAGCCGACGCTGAAGGAAAGAACCGGATGACGGCCGTACCCGAATGTAAATATGCGGTAGCGTCCGGCCGGAAAAAGAAGTGGATCCGAACTGCTTTGACAGCAGCGGCCGTTGCCGCTTTCGTACTGCTGGGCGCCTGCCTGAAACCGCTTTTGTCCGGCCGGATCCCGGCAGAAAATGACACGACCGCAGGCCAAGATACGGCAGCGTCCGTTCGTCAGACCGCGGCTCCGGAAGAGTCCGTCCCGGTGCAGAACGGATCGGAAAAGATCCTGACGGCAAAACGTCTGACGTATGTTTATCAGAACAATCCGGAGGAGGAGAGAATGCCGGAAGCCAATCAGGTCCTGTTTGCCGGCCGTCTTTTCTGTTTTGACGGCGAAACACGTTTGTTCGAACTGGATCTGGATCCTTTTTACATCGATGCCTGTCTGGAATTGGAAAACGGCGTCCTGCTGACAGGCTGGCTGCAGGCAAAATTCTGGGAAAAGGATGAAGTCGGCAGGACCGTTTACCGAGACTTTTTTGAATACAAGGGGCGGCGCTGGTCCCGCCTGGAATTGAGCGCTTCTGCTTCCGTTCCCTGGATGATCCGCCTGGACGAAAAGGGAAATATCCTTTGGGAAAAAGAGCTCTGCCCGGAAGGGGAAGACGAAGCGTATTGGAAAGGCAAACAGATCCTTCCTTTCGGTGCGGCATTCATAAATGATTCCGGATTTGCTGTATTTTCCGCGGTACGGAATACCGAACAGCAAAACGATCAGACGCTGCTGATCCGGTATTACGATGCGGAAGGAACATGGGAAAAAACACGGTCTCTGCCGATAGGCGGAGGATATCCGGAAGAGGTTTTCGGGACAGCGGACCGTTTTGTTGTCGTCATGAAGGATCAGAAAGGATCGCTTTCCAGGATCCTGCAGCTGGATACGGAAGGCAGACTGATCCTGGCGGAAGAAGTCCCGAAGACGCTGTTTCCCGAAGAAAGCCTGTTTTACGAGGAAGACGCGGTCCTGTGGGATCAGAAGATCTGGTTCTCCCTGCATGAGCTCTCGCCGGATGGATCGCTGTCGGAAACGGAGCGGGAAGCGGCCCGTCAGTATGTCGAAAACTGGCCCACGGACTGGAAAGAAAATGAGCAGCTGACGGAAAAACTCACCGATCCGCTGTATGACGGAAGTTATCCCGGGGAGGCGGGATTTACAAAATCCATAAAAGAATCCAGTGCCGCGCTGCTGTACAGTTATGACATCAAAAGCGGAAAGTGGCAGGCGGTATTCGCCCGGGAGGGCAGCGTCGGCGCGCAGCTTTACTTTTCGGAAGAGGATGTGCTTGTATGGGAGACGCTTGAGATAAAAGTCGGGATCCCGGCGCCTTTCGCCAATTCATATAATATGCTTCTGGTCATGCAGTATCAGAAGAGCGGCTTTTCCCCGGACGGCAGACTTTTGTCGGAAAGCGACGGGGGGCCGCAGGCCATCGGCAGGATCCTGAGCATGTATTTAATCGGTCCGGCGCAGGTGCCGTCATGGTATGCGAAAGAGCGGAAGCAGAATGCGGAAAATACACAAGCCTTAAACGAAGAGCCGCCGGTTCTGACGCTTGACGGGCCGGAAGAACTTCAGGCATTTTTGACGTTAAAGGATCTTTCGGCGGAGAGCTTAAGCCGGTACGGCACAGTGAAAGAAAAAGCCGATTACGACCGCTGTCTTCAGATGCTTGCCGTGCTGCCGGATCCGGTCTGCGACGGCTGGGAGGTCGAGTCTCTGACTTTATATCCGCAAACCGGGTGGGCAAAATTTTATCTTGTGAAAAGGGAAGAGGAAGGCGTCAGAGCGTTTTCCCTTGGCCTGTGTCTTGCGGAGGAGGATCCGTGGAAGCTTCTGAATGCAGAGCTTGAAAAGCATGAAAAACCGACGGCGGCTCTAAGCAACGCGAACGTGGAAGCCCTCTACGGCTGTCCGGGCGAAGAAAACAACGGCTTGTACTGGTACTGGGGCATCGCGGAGGGACACTATTTCAGCTTAAGTCTGTTCAGTTACAACGATACGGAAGAGGTGGGCCGGGAACTGGCGGAAAGTCTCGCTTTCGGTCATTTTGAGATCCCGGAAAACAAGCTGAAAGAAGCAAAATGAGCCAGGAAAGAACCGTCCCCCCGGCTTATAGAATTATCTGTATCCTACGTACACTGTGTTTCCTTAAGTCTCCCCCATTCGGGCGAGCAGCAGGCGGGCCGATGGCGCATCCGGCGTGGCGGCCGCAGAGCAAAGCGTAAAAGGCTGCGGATTTTCGCCCTCGATCAGGAAGAGCGACTCTTCCTTTAGTGTAAATTCGACCCGGTGCGGTCCGGTCTGCGCGGACAGGACGACAGATCCCTCCGCAACGTAAAGCAGCGTATCGAGGATGCCCTTTTCCGGCAGGATCAGTTCGGGCGTTAACCCGACGGAGAGCGCTTCCAGGCGGCCGAAGGCCTTTCCTTTCCGCAGCATCAGATTGAAATCCGTGCAGCAGCCGCGGGAGATAGTGGCATCGGCGCCGTCAAAGGTATGGATCTTATACGGCGGCAGATGGATCTCCGGCCCGCCGCTGTGGGCGATATGCATCTCGCCCTTTAAGGTCGCGATGAAGCGGTAATAATCCGGCAGGGCCGTGAAATCCGACTCTTCGTTTTCCACCGTGGCGGAGCTGATGCGCCAGAGGAAATTGCGGTCCGGGTATTCCGCCTCGCGGGGCCAGATCAGAAACTGCGTGGTAGCGCCGCCGGACCAGGCGATGGTGCGCAGATCCGCGTCGGGCACGCGCAGGAAGCTGACAGGCAGCCGTTCCTCCTCCAGAAGCTCTACGGACTGGATGTCGCGGGAAAAGAAAAGCCGGTCCTCCAGCTGCAGAGCCTCCTCATAGCGGCCGTATTCGTTCATGCTGTAGTCGCGGGAAAAATATTCCACTTCGCCTTCAAACACTTCCCCGGATTTTAAGAAAATACGCACGGATCGGTCGTGAAAATCGGACAGCTTGCTCATAAGCGCCTCCTGTGAAAAAATGAAAAAACAGGGTCAAAATACGGATTTGTGAAGACAGTTCGTCCTTAAGGTGAAATTATAGTAGCACAGACTTTAAAATTACGCAACTTTTTTTGCCGTTCGCGTGTATTACAGGTAAAGAGAGAAAAGATCTGCGGGAAAAGTACCGGTTTTCGGCAGAGATCACGGTGGAATGAAGCGGAAACAGAACGAAAACGACGGGAAAGGAGAAAAGGGATGATGCGTGTACGAAAGTGGATCTGTCCTGTCGCGGCGGCAATACTGCTGCTTTCTCTTTGTGCCTGCGGCAAAAACAGGGGAAAAGAGACGAATATGACGGGAGAGGACCCGGTGGGATCCGTGACGGAAAAGGCAGCGGCAAAGAGCCTGCCGGCGGAAACGAAGCCGGTTCAGAACACAGCCGCGGAAACGGGCCGGATCCCGGAGGAGACGACAGTCGATCCGGTAGAAGAGGCAAGAAGAGCGGCGGCAGAAGAAGCGGCAAAGCTTGCGCATGAGGTCCAGTCGCCGCCGAAGCTTTCGATTCGCTGCAACGGCGAAAGCTATTTGACCGGGAACATCGGGTATACCTGGTGCTGGCCGCGCGGAGACGGCACGCAAGGCATGGTCACTGCCTGCGGACCGCATCCGCTGCAGGTCAATTTTGAGACGGATGAAAACCGGATCATTCCGGTGCCGGAAGGGGCGGTTCTGCAGCTGGACTTTGCGGGGGAGAATCCGCCGGATGAGGTCCGCATCCTTTGCTGGGACAGTCAGTACCAAAGCAGCGGAGATGTTTCGGAATACATCACGATGGGTATCGCCGTCGAGCTTTCTTCGGACGGCTCCTTTGCAGCCCCGACGGACACCTCTTATGTTTTTTCGGTCAGGGCCGAGTGGAAGGAAAGGGTCAAGGATCCTGCGAACAGCGCTTTTGGCGAGTCGGAATACGTTTTCATGACCGTGCCGGCAAAGGACGCGGCCGCACAGCTGGACGGGCGGTATGAAATTGCCGTTCTGCCGGACTGGGGACAGTGATCTTTGGCGCATGAGGCGCAGGATCTTTCGGATCGGCGGCAGGGTTTTCCCGCATTGGCGCGTGACAGCGGACCGGCGATATGCTATGATGAAGGCGGGAGAGCATCCCGCCTTTTTTCACAGACAAAAACGTCCGGCACGGCAGGAAAAAGAAGCGCTTTTGTGAGAACATCTTTCTGCCCTGGCCGGCGGGAGGCATGAAATAAGAGGAGGCCGCAGATGGAACAGAAGAACAAGGGCCTGGATATCAGTGCGAAAAGTTTCATAACGGCGATCGCGATCATTTTTGCCCTCATGGTCGCGACCTACGTACTCACCTTCCTGGTGCCCGGCGGCGAATACGCCCGGACCGTGGACGCGGAAGGCCATACGGTGATCGATACGGCGGCGGGTTTCCGCGAAGTGCCCGGCGGTCTGCCCTTCTGGAAATGGATCCTTTCGCCGTTTCTGGTGCTCGGCGCGGAAGGCTCCGGCACGCTGATCGCGGTGATCATCTTTCTTTTGGTGATCGGCGGCGTCTTCAACGCGCTTTCGGTCAGCGGCCTTATGAATTATATGTTGGACAAGCTGGTCAGCCGCTTCGGCGCGGTGCGCTACCGCCTGATGGCCGCGCTGGTGTTCTTCTTCATGGCGATGGGCTCGCTCGTGGGCTCCTTTGAGGAGGTCGTGCCGCTGGTGCCGATCGTGGTGAGCCTTTCCGTCGGTCTTGGCTGGGACGCGGTGACCGGCATGGGCATGAGTCTGCTCGCGGTGGGCTGCGGTTTCGCGGCGGGCGTCGCCAACCCGTTTACGATCGGCGTGGCACAGACCCTGGCCGACCTGCCCATGTTCAGCGGGATCTGGCTGCGGCTTTTGTCCTTTGTCTGCATCTATTTTCTGCTTTTGGGTTTCCTGCGCTTCTATACGAAGCGGCTCCCGGGCTCTGAAGTCACGCCGGCGCCGGCGGCAGCGGCTGTTTCCGATCCTAAGATGGACCGCGGCTTAAAGCTTTTCGGGATCATTCTGGGCGTCGGCATCCTGCTGGTCATCAGCTCGGGCTTCCTGCCTTTCCTTCGGGATTATACGATGATCATCGTGGCGGTGATGTTCCTCGCGGCCGGCATCGCAGCGACGCTGGCCTCCGGCATGAGCGGAAAAGAGCTGGGCAGCGCCTTTGTGAAGGGCCTGATCACGATCGCCCCGTCGATCCTGATGATCCTGATGGCCTCCTCCATCAAGTACATCATGACGGAAGGAAAGCTTCTGGATACGCTGATCCACGCGGCGGTCGGCGCGGCGGATTCGCTGTCGAAGCCGCTTCTCATCCTTTTTATCTATCTGATCTGCCTGGTGATGAACTTCTTCATTTCCTCCGGCTCGGCGAAGGCTTTCCTGCTGATCCCGCTCATCGTGCCGCTCGCGCAGATCTTCGGCATCAGTCCGCAGCTGTGCATCGTGGCTTTTGCCTTCGGCGACGGTTTCAGCAACGTCTTCTATCCGACGAACGCGGCGCTTTTGATCGCGCTGGGGCTGGCAGACGTGGGCTACGGCAAGTGGGCAAAGTTTTCCTGGAAATTCCAGGCGCTGAACCTGCTCCTCACGGCGGGCCTTTTGCTCTTCGGTCTGGCGGTAGGGTACTGAAAGACAGCTTAAGAAAGAGGAGCCGAAGTCCCTCTTAAATGGAAGGCGGCTGCCATTGCTTCAAACGAAGCGAGACAGCCGCTTACATTTTTGTTTCGGACGGAGGGAAGCCGCGGGTTTTCACAAAAAGGGGACAGGGAAATGAGATCAGACGGAAGAATCCGGCAGCGTGCCTTCTTCCTTCTTCTTTCCGGCGAGGGTGATCAGGATCACGGCTGTCAGGACCATCGCGATCCCGCACCAGGAGCGGACGCTTAACTTGTCTCCGAGCAGCAGCACGCCGCCGACAGCCAGCGTGATCGGTTCCAGCGTCGCCAGAATGGTCGTGATGTCGGCACCGACCAGTTCGATCCCTTTGAGCTGGATGAGCAGCGCGATCAGGCCGAGCACGCCGGCGGCGATCAGGCAGAAAATCACGGCAGGGGACCATTCCGCGTGCAGCTCCCCCCGGAAGGCGACGTACGCGGAAAGAAAGATCGAAGAAAAGAGCAGCTGCCGGTCGCAGTAAACAGGGGTGTCTTCGTCGGCCAGGCCCGATTTTTCAAGATAGAGGAAGGTAAGGCCGCAGCAGAGAGCGGAAACGAAGGCCAGAACGAGCCCCTTCCACGCGCCTTCCGGCAGTGCCTGCGGATCGCACATCAGGGCGACGCCGGCGACCGAAAGGATCAGGGCGATCACGGTCGCGCGGGCGACCTTCTCCTTAAAGAAGATCACGTTGAAAAGCAGGCAGCACGCCGGATACAGATAGTGGATGGTGATGCCGATGCCGGACGGGATATATTCGTAGCAGGCATATAAGAGAACGCAGGTGGCGGTGCCGAGCAGGGCGGCCACGACGGTCTTGGGCCAGCAGTGCGGCGGCCGCTCGGTCGTTCTGGCTCTTTTTAAGGCTAACGGCAGAAGGAGCAGAAAGCCGATCACCATCCGGGCGGTCAGGCAGAAAGCGCTGGAGGCGGCGTGAGCGCGTGAAACGGAAAGGATGGCCAGGGGGATGATCCCATAGATCAATCCTGACATGATCGCAAAGAAATATCCTTTTCCGCTTCGGCTCATCGTTTTTCCTTTCTTTCGGCGGTTTTGCCGCCTTCGGAGGATCCCGTCCCCCGTACCCGTTCAGTATAGCACAGATTGGTCCGGCGAGAAAAGGCTTTCCCGTTTTTATTCTTTCCGGCCGGGACTTGAAAAAAGAAGGTTATTTATGATAAAATAACAATTCCGGACAGGTTTTGTGTTTACGGCAAAGGAGGTCTGTCATGAATGATATTCTGATCGTGGGAATAGCCGGCGGATCCGGCAGCGGAAAAACGACCCTGACCAACAACCTGATTTCACGTTTCGGCGACCAGGTGACCGTGGTTCATCACGATAATTACTACCGCTCTCATCACGATCTGACCTACGAGGAAAGAACGCGGCTGAACTACGACTGTCCGGAAGCTTTCGAAAACGAGCTGATGATCGAGCAGCTGGGCCTGTTAAAAGAAGGCCGCAGCGTAGAATGTCCCATCTACGATTTTACCGTTCATGACCGGAAGGCCGAAACGATCACGATCGAACCGAAGCCGGTGATTCTGGTGGAGGGCATCCTGATCTTCACGGAGCCCGCGCTTCTGGAGCAGATGGATATCAAGATCTTTGTGGACACGGATGCGGATATCCGGCTGGCCAGACGGATCCGGCGGGACGTGGAGGACCGCGGCCGCAGCATGCAGAGCGTACTGGACCAGTGGTGCACGACCGTCAAGCCCATGTATGAGATGTACGTGGAGCCGACGAAGAAAAAAGCGGATATCATCGTTCCGGAGGGCGGCCGGAATCAGGTCGCGCTGGACATGCTGTTCGGCCGTCTGGAGCGGCACTTGAAGGAAATCAGAAAAGCTTAAAACGGAATCATGGCAGGAAAGGAGAAATGTATGGCTGACTATATCATCGCAACTTCATCCACCTCGGATCTTCCGAGAACCTGGCTGGAGGCGCATCAGGTCCCGTTCATTTCCTACAGCTATACCGTGGGAGATACGGTTTATGAGGACGACTGCCGGGAAGAAAGCCGCGCGGCCGTCTATGCGGGCATGCGGTCGGGAGACCTGCTGAAGACCTCCATGATCAACGCCTTTGCCTACCATGAGTTCTTTGAGAGCCTGCTGAAGAGCGGAAAAGACGTGATCTTCCTGGATATGTCCGAAAAAATGTCTGCTTCCTTCCAGAACTGTGCCGAAGCGGCAAAACAGATCCGGATGGAGTTCCCCGGACAGCAGCTTTACGTCATGGATACCCGCTGTATTTCCGGCGGTCTGGGGCTGCTGGTCTGTGAAATGGTGAAGCGGCAGGAGGCCGGCGCATCGTTTGATGAGGTCATCGCCTGGGGGGAAGCGCATAAACTGAAAATCGCCCACCGCTTTACGGTGGACGACCTGAAATATCTGAAGATGGGCGGCCGCGTCTCCAATTCCGCCGCCCTGATCGGTCAGCTCCTTCAGATCAAGCCGGTGCTCTATGTGCCGGACCGCGGGACGCTGGACGTGGTGAAAAAGGTGCGGGGCCGCAAAAATGCTTTAAAAGCGATCCGAGACGGGATCTTAAGCGACCTGTCGAAGATCGATCCGGCCGGAACCGAGTTCCATATCCTGCATGCGGACTGCCGGGCAGATGCCGAGTGGGTCCGCGACGAAGTCAAGAAAGCCTATCCGCAGATCGGAGAAGTTACGGTCACCCAGCTGGGCGTGGTCATCGGGGCGCACTGCGGTCCGGGCCTGCTGACCGTCTTCTACCTCTGCGGCGGAAGGCAGCCGGAATAAACGAAAAATCAGAGCGCAGGAGCCGGCGCTTCATACCTCGCCGCCACGACACGAACTTTTCTCAGCCCGCTTCGGAGACCTTCCAAAATAAATATTTACAGACAGGTCTCCTCAAGGGGCGTTCGAAAAGTTGTGATCGGGCTGGCGCGGCAAGCGCCGGCTCCTGCGCTCTTTTTGCGTCTTTTTACCGCAGACTGATCTTTGCGTTCGGGCAATGATCCTTCAGATAGCCGAAAACGAAATCAAAGTCGCTGTCTTTCACGTAGACCTGATTGCGCTTTAAAAGCGTGTGGACCTTGATCAGGTGTTTGCGGCGGATCCCCTTCAGATTCCGTACCTTGTCAAAGCGGCAGGTCAGACTGCCGCCGCCCATCTGCATCATGCCGATCCCGGTCGCCGTTGCATTGCCGGCTGCGGCGCCGACCAGCATGGTCAGGATGTTCAGGGCTTCCGCCTTTTCGGTCTTGATCTGGCTGTGTGAGACAGACCGGTCGTCCATTTCAAACAAAACGGTGTATTTCCCGTTGTTGGCCCGGGTCACGATCCAGTAGGCAGGAAGAGACAGGACGAAAAGGATGCCGAAAACGATGCCGAAAGTGATGCCGGCGTTCTGCAGGCGTTCCAGGAACGAACCGTCGGAAATGATTACCGTCAGCAGGAACGGAAGGATCGCGGCGATCAGCAGCACGCGCCAGACTTCAAAGAGCAGGAAAAAGCTCTTTCGCATCGGAAGTTCGTAGATCCAGCGATAGGTTCCGTCTCCGCAGAGCAGAACGTCATCGGAACGGGCGGCATCGGGCTGACTGACAGCTCCGGCCTGTTCGGGGTTTTCTAAGTAAGGCATGGGTTCTCCTTGTGAAATCTTGCGGGGCCGCCGGCCGCGGCAGGCATCTGTTGTTTTGAATATAAAGGGGAGAACCCTGCCTTGTCAAGCGGTTTCTCAGTGCCTGTCCGTGCGGATTGCCTTCTCCCGGCCGCCTCTTTTTTTATAGTCTGCTTCGATCTCTTCCTTCCAGTTTTCGGCCAGCGGCGCGCCGCAGCGGACGCTGCAGACCGCCTCGGAAACGACTTTGTAATTGAGGGCGGTGCCTTCCCGGTCGCTGTTGTAGCGGACGGCGCGGTCAGCCCGGATCCCGAAATGCGCAGCGGTGCTCACGGCATCGATATTGGCGCCGAGGAAAAGGAACTCCCAGCCGTATTCTTCCTGCTGGCGCTTCACCATCTTCCGGACTTCGTCGGCGCCGTAGCGGCGGCTGGCGTTTTCCATGCCGTCGGTGGTGATCACGAAGAGCGTCTTGGCGGGACGGTCTTCTTCGCGGGCGTATTTGTGGACGTTTGCGATGTGCTTTACCGCGCCGCCGATCGCGTCCAGCAGAGCGGTGCAGCCGCGGACGAAATACTGCTTTTCCGTCATGGGTTCGACCTTTTTTAAGTCCACGCGGTCGTAAATGACTTCGCTTTCGTGGTCGAAAAGGACCACGGAGACGAACGCGTCGCCCGCTTCTTTTTTCTGCTTTTCGATCAGGGCGTTGAAGCCGCCGATGGTGTCGCTTTCCAGTCCGGCCATGGAGCCGCTGCGGTCTAAGATAAATACGAGTTCGGTCAGGTTCTTGTTCATGATGTGATCCTCCTGCTTTTCATCTTTTGTGCCTCTGCTTCATGCCCGGAAGATTTTGCGGGGAGCAGGCGATTTTTGAAAGAGTCCTGCCGCTTTCAGGTCTGCTTTTCCGGACCTTTCGCCGGATGCGGCGCGGCATGTTTTTTGTTTTCTGTCTGAAGGATACCTGTTTTGAGGACAGAAAAGGTCAACCGTCGATTGACATTTTTGACTTTCCCCGCGCTCTGTGATAGCATAGGCAGCATGAGAGACTATCATCTGATCCGGGGACTGAACCCCAAAAAGACGCCGCTTTTGCCGCTGGCGCAGTACTGCGCCGCAGCAGAACTCGCGGATGAAGAAATGAAGAAAGCTTTACCGAAGGCGGGGGAAGCGCTGGGCGTTTTTCTCGCTTACCGGCTGTTGTCTCTGAGTGAAGGCGGATCGGGCGGGGAAGAGGAGATTTTTTCCGAAACACCGCTTTCTTCCCGTACGCTTTCCGAGCTGATCTATACGGGTCTTGCGGACGCGGACGGCAGGCTGCGGATGGAGCCGCTGCACGGCGAAGCTGAAAACTTCATAAGAGAAGCGCTGAAGAAGCTGCTTCGGACGCTCGCGGAAAGCGCTTTTGCCGCGGGCTGCCGGGCCGGCTTCAACCGCCCCGGAGAACTGGCGGATCATCTGCGGGATGATATCGGCATTTCCCTGTCGGCACCGCTGGAGGTGCTGCTGCCCGCGGAGTGCTGGCAGTGGACGGTCGGGAAGATCCGGGAAAAGTACGGCGCGGAAGCCGAGCTGATCCGGGCGGAGCGGAAGCGTTTCCGCCGGGACTATGACGCGGCAAAAGCGAAGAAAGAAAAAGACCTGACGGAGCGCGCGGCTGCGCTGCCGTATGAAGGAGAACCCGGAAAATATTATTCACAGGAAAACAACCGGGAATTCCAGCAGTTGAAGGAAAAATACAGCGCGGAGGAGATCGGGCTTCTGCTTTTCGGCGGGAAGATCCGCCTTTCTTCGGCCTTCCGGAAGGATTACTATATCAGCCGGGATCCGCAGCTGGACAAAAAGCTCTATCACACGGAACTGATCCCCGACTGGCACCCGGAAAAAGGGGCGGCGGCCTTCAGAACACTGGCGAAAGCGTACGAGGAGAGCATCCGCGCGGAGCGCGAGGAGGCTGCCGCGGAGGAAGGCGGCCGCAGGCAGGAGAGGAACCGGAAGAGAAGAAGAAACGCGGCAGTTCGGACCGCCATCGTCAATTCGATCCCGGACAACTACATCGATCTTTTCCCGCTGGCGCGGGCTATGAAACGGCACTTCGTGCTGCACATCGGGCCGACCAATTCCGGCAAGACACACGATGCCATTGAAGCCTTAAAACAGGCGGAGAACGGGATCTATCTGGGGCCGCTGAGGCTGCTCGCGTTCGAGCAGTATGAAGCCCTGAACGAGGCGGGCTGCCCCTGCTCGCTCGTGACCGGGGAGGAGCGGATCGAGGATCCCTGGGCCTGCTATCAGGCTTCGACCATCGAAATGCTGAACACCCGGACGGAATATGCGCTGGCCGTGATCGACGAGGCGCAGATGATCGGGGATCCGGACCGGGGCGGCGCCTGGACGAGCGCGATCCTGGGCGTGTGCGCGAAAGAGGTGCACGTCTGCGCGGCGCCGATCGCGAGAAAGCTGCTGATCCGCCTGATCCGGGACTGCGGCGACAGCTATACGGTCGTGGAACACCGGCGCATGACGCCCTTAAAGCTCGAAAAAGACCCGTTTACGCTGGAGGAGGACGTTCAGCCGGGCGATGCGCTGATCGTGTTTTCGAAAAAAAGCGTGCATGCGGTCGGGGCGTACCTGCAGCGGCACGGCTTCCGCTGCAGCGTGATCTACGGCGCGCTGCCCTACGACGTCAGACGGGAGCAGGCGAGACTCTTCGCCCGGGGCGAAAACGAAGTGGTGGTCGCGACGGACGCCATCGGCATGGGTATGAACCTGCCCATCCGGCGGGTGATCTTTCTGGAGCAGGAAAAATACGACGGCATCTCGGTGCGGCCGCTTCTGACAGAGGAGATCAAGCAGATCGCGGGCCGGGCCGGCCGCTACGGGATCTATCCCGAAGGGCTGGTCAATTCCACGGAGCCGAAAAGCCCGATCCGGGCCGGTCTGGAAGGGAAAAGCGAAACGGTCCGGGAGGCCGTGATCGCCTTCCCGGAATCGCTGCTCGGCGTGGACGCCCCGCTGTCGGAGATCATCGAACGCTGGGGCCAGCTGGAGATCAAGCCGGGCTACACAAGGGCGGATCCGGGCCGGATGCTGAAGCTCTGCCGGATGATCGAGCCCCTGTCGGAAGACAAGAGCTTTCTCTACGACTGCATCAGCATGACCTTTGATGAAGAAGAAACGGAGCTGCTTTCCGTCTGGCGCGTCATGTGCGCGAAGGAAGCCGCGGGAGAAGTCTACGACGTGGAAAACGCCCTCCCGGACGGGAAGAAAATCGAAGATTCCGACAACATGAACGAGCTCGAAGAAGCCTTCCGGCTCTGCGACCTTCTGTTCGGCTACTGTGAGAAATTCGATCATACCGAATGGCGCGAAGAGATCATGCACAGAAAAAACAGGATCTCCGCGAAAATGACGGAGATCCTGGCGAGACAGTCACTGCACGGCAGACGCTGCGCGGCCTGCGGGAAAGCGATGCCCTGGAACGTGCCCTACGGTCTGTGCGAGCGCTGCTATAAGCTCGGGCGGGGCCGGATGCTGAATCTTCCGGCGGACGCTACGCGACGGATCCGGTCTTCAAGGGGGGAAGACCGCAGTCAAAAAGGGCGATATTGATCTGCGGAATGCTGTACTCCTTCCGCTCGATATAATACTGGACGACCAGATCCGCTTTGCTGGAACGGGTCAGCGCGTAGCCGGCCCGGTCCAGAAGGGTCTGCGTCTGGGCAAGATCCAGCTCCAGCGCGAGCGCGAGCTGGATCGCCGTGCTCTTGCTGGGCTGATAGTTCTTGACGTTGATGATCTTGTTGAAGAGCTGGCGGCTGACCTGCGCCTTGTGATAGACGGCGGAATCCTTCAGCCCTTTTTCATCGATCAGGCTGATAAGACAGTCGGCGAAGCTCTGCTCCGTCAGCTGATTTAAGAAATCATCCAGAGACGCATGGGAAGAGACGGTCTGCGGCCGGGACGGCGGGGCAGCCGCCTTTTTTTTCGTCTTTGCCGCGGCCGGTTTCGCCGCGCTCATCGGAGCGGAACAAGAAGCTTCCGGCAGCGCAGGTTCCTGACAGGCGAAGGCAGCCTTCCGTTCTTCACTTACATAGAGCGGACGGTTCTGCTGCGGGCGCTGGGCCGCGCCGGCTTCCCGTCTTTCCGGCCGGGGAAAGGCATATTCTTTTTCGGTCTGCTCCCGGACGTAGTTTTCGTCAATGTAGCTTTTTAAGTCCGAAAACAGCGAGGAGGCGAGCGAAAAAGCCCTGCCGTTGAAGATCACCAGCGTGATCTGCATCTCGTGCGTCAGCAGGAAATCCGTAAAGGCCCCGATGGCGACGGACAGCGCCTGATCCATCGGAAAGCCGTAGCTGCCGGCGGCCATAAGGGGAAAGGCGACCGAGCGGCAGTGAAGGCTCGCGGCTTCCGCCAGCGCCGCATCGTACGCCTTCCGCAGCAGCGGCAGTTCGTCGTGCGAGCCGTCCTGCCAGGCCGGGGAGACCGTGTGCAGAACGTATTTCGCCGGCAGATTGTAGGCCCGCGTGCTGCGGCAGCTTCCGACCGGAATCTCGCCGATCTTTTTCCTGGCTTCCAGCAGCTTCGGACCGGCCGCTTTGTGGATGGCTGCGTCCGTTCCGGCGCCGACAACAGGCGCCGGGTTCGCGGTATTGACGACGGCATCCGCCGTCACTTTTGTAATATCGTTCCGGATGATCTCAAACGGCATAAACAACTCCTAAGTTTGCGGAATTATAATCAAAACCATATGACAATTCGCAGAAGGTTCTAATTGCCTCGCTGCCTCGACACAACTTTTTCAGCCCGGTTCGGAGACCTCCCGGATTATCAGAAAGGTCAGGTCTCCTCAATGGGCTGAAAAAGTTTGTGTCGGGCGCGCTCGGCGAGTACTGTCTTCCGCACCGGCTTTATTTCTTCTCGATCTCTTCCGTCAATCTTTCGATTTCGTCGATGATCGATCCGATGTAGTCGATGGTATCCAAAAGCGGCTTATCGGTCGAGATGTCGATGCCGGCGAGCTTGGCCAGCCCCGCCGGATCCAGCGTCGAACCGGCCTTTAAGACCTTCTTCCAGTCCTCGACCGCCGGCGCGCCTTCGCGCTCGATGCGGAGCGCCGCCTGCGTCGCCACGGTCAGGCCCGCGCTGTAGGTGTAGGAGTAGAGACCCATGTAGTAGTGCGGCTGGCGCATCCAGGTCAGTTCCGCGCCGTCGTTCAGCTCGACCGTATCGCCCCAGAAAAGCTCCAGGTTCTTTTTGAAGATCCCGGACAGTGTCTCGGCATCCACGGAGCCGCCTTCGTCGATGATCTTGTAGACCTCGCGCTGGTACCAGGCCTCGCGCAGATGCGTCACGAAGTTGTGATAGTAGGTGTTGCCGATCATGCAGGCCAGCACCCAGCGCTTGAAGCGCGGATCGTCGTTCGTCTTCAAAAGATGGTGCGCGAACAGGATCTCGTTCATGGTGGACGGCGCCTCGATGAAGTAGCCGGAAACGTTCGTATCGAAGAGCGACTGGTGCGAGTTGGCCAGGCGGAAGTGGCCGGCGTGGCCCAGCTCGTGCGCGATGGTCATCACGTCCGACATACGGTCGTTCCAGGAAAGCAGGATGAAAGAGCCGCGTCCGTACGGCGAAGAGCAGAAGCCGCCGGTGCACTTGCCCTGATTCTTGGCGAAATCGATCCAGCGGTCGCGGTAGGCCTCGTCGATCATGGAAACGTAGTCCTCCCCGAGGATCGAAAGCCCTTCCCGAACCAGTTTGTGCGATTCGGCGATGGTCACCTTCGGATCGAAGTCCGGATCCAGCGGGAGCTTTAAGTCCGCGAAGGTCATTTTGTCCAGGCCGTAGATCTTCTGGATCAGCTTCGCATAGCGGCGCATGTGCGGCGCGAGCTTTTCCGTGATCAGATCGATCTGGCGGTCGTACATCTCGCGGGTCACCTTCTGGTCAAAGAGCAGGTAATCGAAGACGGAGCCGTAGCCGCGAACGCGCGCTTCCACCTTTTCCTGCGTGACACAGGCATTGTAGGCGGCGGCGGTCACGTTTTCGTATTCGCGGATCTTTTCGGAAAACTTGCTGAAGGCCATGCGGCGCACGTCTGTATCGCGTTCGTATTCGTAATCGTCCTCGAAAAGCGAGTAGCCGAGCGGATATTCCTTGCCGTTCACGGTGAAGGACGGAAACTTCATATCGGCCAGCTTGGTAATACTGTAGACTTCGTAAGGGGTCTGAAAGCTTTGCTCAAAGGCGGCCAGCACGCGCTCGGTCTCCGGAGAGAGCGTGTGGGGCTTTTCGCGCAGAACGTCGCGGAGATATCCTTTGGCTATGACGGTCTTTTTGATGGCTTCTTCGATGACCGCTTCCGGCTGCTCCAGGATCTCCGAGCGGATAAAGGTCAGACGGCTGGAGATCTCGGCATTCATCGAGCGGATGCGGCGGTCGCGTTCCAGCGCGGCACCGTCGTAATAATCGACTTCGACGGCCAGTCCCGAATAGCTGCCGATCAGCCCGCCCAGCTTTTCGAGCTCTTCATATGCATCCAGGCAGGCGACGATCGCGTCCGCGTCGGTCAATTTTCCCTGATATTTTCCGCAGATGCCGTCCGCGAGCGCCTTATACTGCGAGACGGCTTCCTGAAAAGCCTCTTCGGTGGGGTAGATGAGAGACAGATCCCAGGTCTCTTCCACGGGCACGTCTTTTCTCATGACAGGTTCCATTTTTATTCTCCTTTCTTGCCCTCTCCCGGACGCGGGAGAGGGATGTCAGCCGAAGGCTGACAGGGTGAGGGCGACTGGCATCCACCTTTGCACCCGCATCCACCTTCACAGCCGCAGCTGCAGCCGCCGTTCTTTTTCTTTTTTATCACGGAGCGCAGCGCCAGAGCGGCCGCCGCCGCGATCAAAATGATTAAAACAATATCCACAGGTCCCATACAAACCTCCCGGAGGTTCCCCGTTTTACCCCAGCCCGAAGGCCAGGCCGATCAGCCGGACGAGAAGGGCCGCCAGCCAGGCAATGACGCACTGGCCGAAGACCACGTACAGCGCCCACCGGCGGCCCAGCTCCCGCCGAATCGAGGCCGTCGCCGCCACGCAGGGGGTATAGAGCAGACTGAAGACCAGCAGAGAGAAAGCGCTCAGGCTGCTTAAGACCGCCGCCACGCCGCCTTCCGCGCCGAAGAGGACCTCCAGCACGGAGACCACGCTCTCCTTGGCTAAAAAGCCGCTGATCAGCGAAGTCACGATGCGCCAGTCGCCCAGCCCCAGCGGGGAAAAGAGCGGCGCGATGAGGCCGGCCGCCTGTGCCAGCATGCTCTGATGCGGATCCGTAACCGGATCCAGGCGGAAGCTGAAGCTCTTTAAGAACCAGACCGCGATGGTCGCGATCAGGATCACCGAGAAGGCCCGCTGCAGGAAATCCTTGGACTTTTCCCACAGAAGCTGCAGCACGCTGCGCGGGCTCGGCAGACGGTAATTCGGCAGCTCCATCACGAAAGGCACGGCCTCGCCCTTGAAAAGCGTCTTTTTGTAGATCAGGGCGATCAGCACGCCGATCAGAATGCCCAGCCCGTACAGGCCCGTCATGACCAGCCCGCCTTTTTTCGGGAAAAACGCGTTCACGAAGAAGGCGTAGATGGGGAGCTTGGCGGTGCAGCTCATGAAAGGCGTAAGCAGGATGGTCATTTTGCGATCCCGCTCGCTGGGCAGGGTCCGCGTGGACATGACCGCCGGTACGGTGCAGCCGAAGCCGATGAGAAGCGGCACGATGCTCCGCCCCGAAAGGCCGAATTTCCGCAGGATCTTATCCATAAAGAAGGCGACCCGCGCGATATAGCCGCTGTCCTCCAGAAGGGACAGGAAGAAAAACATGGTCACGATGACGGGCAGGAAGCTTAAAACGCTGCCGACGCCTTCGAAAATGCCGTCGATGATCAGACTGTGCAGGACCTCGTTGACGCCGGCAGCGGAAAGCGCCCGGTCGGTCAGGCCGGTCAGCGCTTCGATGCCGGAGGCCAGAAGATCCTGCAAGAAAGCGCCGATCACGTTGAAGGTCAGGTAGAAGACCAGCCCCATGATCAGAAGGAAGAGCGGGATAGCGGTCCATTTGCCGGTCAGCAGTTCATCCGCCTTCCGGCTGCGCCGGTGTTCCAGACTCTCGCCCGGCTTCGTCACGCACTGTCCGCAGACTTTCGCGATATACAGGAAGCGCATATCCGCCATGGCGGCGCTGCGGTCGAGGCCGCGCTCGGTCTCCATCTGCAGCGTGATGTGCTCCAGCATCTCTTTTTCGTTTTCGTCCAGCTTCAGCTGTTCGATGATCCGCTCGTCGCCCTCGATCACCTTGCTGGCCGCAAAGCGGACCGGCAGCCCCGCGGCCGCCGCGTGATCGTCGATCAGATGGATCACCGCGTGCAGGCAGCGATGCACCGCGCCGCCGTGTTCCGGCCCGCAGAAGTCCTGCCGGCGCGGTTTTTCCTGATATTTCGCGATATGGACCGCATGGCGCACCAGCTCGTCCACGCCCTGATTTTTGGCGGCGGAGATCGGAACCACGGGCACGCCCAGAAGGTCCTCCATCGCGTTCACGTCCACGGAACCGCCGTTGCCGGCCATCTCATCCATCATGTTCAGGGCGACGACCATGGGAACGTCCATCTCTAAAAGCTGCATGGTCAGATACAGATTCCGCTCGATATTCGTCGCGTCCACGATGTTGATAATCGCTTTCGGCTTTTCTTTGAGGACAAAGTCGCGGGAGACCAGCTCCTCGCTGGAATAGGGCGACATGGAGTAGATGCCGGGCAGATCCGTGATCAGCGTGTTGTCGTAGCCGCGGATCACGCCATCCTTGCGGTCCACTGTGACGCCGGGGAAGTTGCCCACATGCTGGCGGGAACCGGTCAGCTGGTTGAAAAGCGTGGTCTTGCCGCTGTTCTGGTTGCCGACCAGAGCAAAAGTCAGCTTCGTGCCTTCCGGCAGCGGATCGCCGCTGCCCTTCGGGTGGAACTTGCCTTCTTCGCCGAGACCGGGGTGGAAGGCTTTTTTCTTCCGGCCCGCGGAGCGGCCTTCGGACGGAACGTCCTTCGCGGCTTTTTCTTTTGTTTCCTCGAAAGCGACGGCTTTCGTCTCTTCCGCCGTTTCGGTCTTTTCCACTTCGATGCGGGCCGCGTCGTCCAGACGCAGCGTCAGTTCATAGTCGTGCAGACGCAGCTCCATGGGATCGCCCATCGGCGCGTACTTGACGACGCACACTTCGGTGCCGGGGATGATCCCCATATCCAGAAAGTGCTGGCGCAGCGCGCCTTCGCCGCCGACCGCAAGGACCCGGCCGCTTTTTCCGATTTCCAGTTCTTTTAACGTCATACAGATCCTCTTTCCCGTGCCGCAAAGGTTCAGGCGAATTACAGTATATCACAAAACAACCGGGCTGAAAACGGAAAAAGCCGATCGTATCCGCCCGCGGCGTAAAACAGAAGTGAGAAAACAAAAAACGAACCTGAAAAAGAACGGGTGGAAACCACGCGGGCTTCATGGTATAAAATGGGTGTGGCGGATCCGCACAGCCGGAAAGTCAAAAGAAAGAAGGCAGGAATTTATGAAATACTTCGGATATAACTGCATTGAAACCGGGGGAATACAGTTCTTCGCAAAACTGGACGGTGCGGAAGGCTGGTTCTGGGGAATGGATTATACGGCCGGCGACCTGTATGAGGCCGAAGAACTCTGGCGGGAGCAGCACAGGATCACGCGGAACCGCCTGATCTTCCTGCATTTCCCGGAAGGCAGGCAGTATGAACCGCTGAAAGTCGTTCCGGGCCAGTATCTGGGGGAACCGGTTTTTTATCAGGAAAAGATCTTTTTCCCGCTGGTCGATTTTGAGCAGGGAACAATCAACGTCTTCGGGTGGAAACCTGGGACAGCGTCGGAAAAGGAGACGGAAGACGGTTTTGAACGAATCGTTCGTCTGCCGCTTTCCTCGGTAAAGGACTGCTACAATCTGCGTTTAACGGGCTCGCCGCTGACGCTGATCCGCCAGGGCCATGAAAACGATTTTCAGCTGCTTTGGCCGGAAACGGGCGACTTTACGATCGCGGCGGCAGAATCGCTGGACAGCCGCGACGGCGACAAGCTGCTTTTTTCGCAGTGGTTTGAGGATCCGGATTACCGCGAGGAGACGGTAGTCCGTCATATTCCGGACGGAGAGATCACAGCGCGTCTGCCCGGCAGCCTGTTTACCGCGCCCGACGGAACGCACTGGATCCTGAAATGACGGACGGATAAAGCGCGGAACGCTTGACATGCCGTTCCCGCATTCGTAAAATAGTTTTCAAAGAAAGATCCATTCATGAGGTTTTTACCGTGAGAAGAGCAGCTTTCAGACCCTACGAGGGCAGTGAACCGTATATTTTTATCAGCTATGCCCATAAAAATTCCGATGAGGTCATCCCGATCCTGGAGAGACTGGATGCGGCCGGCTACCGCGTCTGGTACGATGACGGCATTGCGCCCGGCAGCGAGTGGCCGGAGTATATCGCCGAGCATTTAAACGCGTCCAGCGTGGTGCTCGCCTTCGTAACGCCGGAATCCATCGATTCCCCGAACTGCCGCCGGGAGGTGACCTACGCGCTCTCCAAGCGCAAGCCCTTCCTCGGCGTTCTGCTGAGAGAGACGCAGATGTCTCCCGGCATGGAGCTGCAGCTTTCCGCCCAGCAGTGCGTGCTGCGCTACAATTACCTGACGGAGGAAGAGTTTTTAAACAGGATTTTAAGCAGCAGCGTCTTAAGCCCCTGCCTGCGGCTGACGGCCGAAGAGGAGCCGGCAGTTTCCGAGCAGCCCGTCCCGGCTCCCGCCGATGAGAGGAGGACGGCTTTCCCCGCGGGACAGAAATCATCCGCCCCGGAAACGAAGCAGGCCGCAGCGGCTCCGGAAAAGAAAGCATCCGGCAGCAGAAAAAAGATCCTGATCTGGTCTGCCGTCGGGGCCGCAGTGCTTTTCGCCGCCGTTATGATCATTTCCTCCATTCTGGGAAAAAATAACAGGATCGACCCGGATGACAGTTCGGCGGCAGCCGGAACTTCCACGGCTTCGGTCGTTCAAAACGAGTCGACGGCGGCCCCGGTGACGGATGCGGCGCCGCAGAACCAGACGGCTGCTTCCGAGGCGGAAACCACAGACACCCCGACGGAAGCACCTACCGAAGCGCCGGAGGAGCAGCCTTTCAGAGGAGAACTCGAAAAAGTGATGTCCGTGACGATCGGGTCAAACCAGATCAGCATGGTACACGGATCGGGTCTGATCTACGGCGATTACGGGACCGCACTGCTCGGCCTCAGAACGTATGACGGCGTCACCGACACGGGCCTTCTCTACTCGATGAATTATTCCTATCTGTACGGACAGTATGAGAAATATGAAGGAAAGTATCTCGTCGTGACGTCCGACACCGGCAAACCCGAAAAGAGCGCCGCTTCTCTAAACCGTTTGGGCATTATGGATTCCCGGGGAAATGTGATCGTTCCGGAAGGGTATGCGTATATCAAAGACGCCAATGAATACTATGCGGTCTGCGTTCGGGTGAGCGAAGAAACGGCGAAGCCGGAAGAAGCGGTCATCACGTGGTCCGCCAAAGATTTTTCGTCTGACGCAGGCTCCGGCGACAGGGTCTATTTCAAGGGAGAATGGGAGCTGGTGTCTCTTGAGACCGGAAAACCCGTGCCGGGCTTTGCCGGCACGAAACAGTCGGAATATGACAAGTGGAAATACGGCTCCTCCCTTTACGGCAATCTGATCGAAGTGCAGTACAACAAAAAATACTGCCGGGCAGACGGCAGTGAATTGGAGGCGGGCGCCGAAGTGCTGTATGACGGATCCTATATCGTGAGGGAACCTTCCAAAGGGACGGTTTACGATACGAACGGAAAGGAATTATTCACCTTCGATCCCAATGAAGGTTCGATTGCACTGGGGGATGGACTTTCCGGCTATTTCGCCGTCCGCGGTCTGCCGGAGGGAAAGGGCTATACGCTTTTGGATCAGAACGGTCAGGCGATCTCCGTCGAATACGTCAGCAAACGCGGTGATGAGCCGAAGGTCTGCGGTCCTTTCGTGATCGTTCCCGGGGAGGACAGTTCTCTGGCGGGGCAGGTCTACGATCTGCAAGGCAATCTGATTACGGAAAAACCGGTCAGTCTGACCTATGCCGAATACGATGAACTGCACCGCGTCCTGTATCTTGAAACGCAGGGAATGGAACAAGAGTATTACCTCTTTGTCAGTGAAGAAGGCGAGATCCTGCTGGATATTGCGCAAAGTGAAGTCAAAGCCTCCGCTTTCTTGGTTCGTCAGGGCGAGAAATATTACAATTTTGCGACGAAAGCCTTTGACTTAAGCGGCGAAACGCTCTACTGCGACTGGTGGATCTCCGTCCGGAACGCCGGCGGAAAGTATGATCTGGTCGACACTTTTACCGGTGAAGTCCTGCTCCGGGGCTATGACGATTACAGCGTTGTCACGTCCCCGGATTACGGAACAATCGTCGGAGCCGTCTACAATCAGACGACGGACGTTTTCATCCTGCGGTAAGAAATAAGCCCGGCCTTTGCGGACCGCCTTCATTGACAGAGGCGGTCCTTTTTGCTATGCTGAAGGCGGTTGATGTCTCCGGCACTGAAGCACCCGGCGGCACAGAAGGACGATCGCACATGGACGAAAAGAAACAGGGCGCGGCAGCGCCGAAGAAGAAAAAACAGACAAAGGCCGGCACCCCGGCCGATTTTCGCTACGGGATCCTGCTGCGCGGCACGAAGGTCTTTTTAAAAAGCCGGGTCCGCTACGAGTGGGAAAAAGGTTCGTTTGAACGGCCGGACGGCCCGGCGCTTTACGTGAGCAACCATCCGTCGTCCCTGGATTTTTTCGGCCTGGCCTGCTCGCTCTGGCCGAAACGGATCATCTGCATCGCCAACGAATACTATTTCCGCAAAGGGATCCTGAAAAAGATGCTGCTCGGCATCGGCGTGATCCCCAAGAAGCTCTTTCAGGATGAAGGCGGGGTGATCCTGAAGGCGAAGCGGACCGTGAAGGGCGGCTTCAGCCTTTATATGGCACCGGAGGCGCGGATGTCGATCATCGGGGAGACGTATCCGATCATTCCGTCTGCCGGTGCCTTCGCACGCTTTCTGGGCGTGCCGCTCGTGATCCTCCGTCTGCGCGGCGGATATTTCAACAAACCGAAGTGGCGGCCTTTTTTCATCAAACAGACCGTACGGGTGGAGATCCGAGAGGTGATCTCCGCGGAAACGCTGAAGCAAATGACGCCGGAGGCGGTGAATGAGCGGATCTGCCGCGGGATCCGGAACGATGATTTTGCCTACGCGCGGGAAGCCGGGCTTATCTTCCGGCATAAAAACAAAGCCGAAGGCCTGGCGAACCTGATCTACCGCTGCCCGGTCTGCGGAAAGCTGTACGCGCTGCAGGCGGAAGGCGATTCCCTGCGCTGCCCGGCCTGCGGGATGGACCTGACGATCGGCGAGGATTATTTTTTCTCCGAAAACCCGTACGGATACCGCAGCATCGCGGATCTGTACCATGCGCTGGAAGAACGGGAACGGCAGGAGGATCCTTCCCTGGAATGTGAAGTCACCGTGCGGCGCTTTCACGGAGAGGAGGAACATGCGGGAAGCGGCGTGACCCGTCTGACGCCGGCAGGTTTTTCTTTCTCCGGAGAAGTAGACGGCCGGCCTCTGTCCTTTGAGATCGCCGCGAAGCATCTGAAGGCGCTTCCTTTTTCCTGCGGAGAAGAATTCGAAACCTACTACGAAAACGATCTGTACTATTTCTATCCGAAGGAAAACCGGGCGCAGTGCGCGCGCTGGGGCCTGCTGGCAGACTTAAGGAGCGAGGCGCTGTACAGTCTGCCGGAAGAATAAGATATGCCTTTCCGGACCGAGCGAGGCAAAACTGCATAAAATATAAATATATTTGGATTTTCTGACGTTAATCGCACAAAACAGCCTGATATTTCAAAAAACACTGGACAAATCAATGATTTGTGGTATTATTATTCTGTTGCGCACCTGTTAACAAAGAGCGGAATCTCAACAAGGAGAAATAATATATGAGTAAAAGATTCAAACGCCTTTTGTCACTGCTGATGACCCTGATCATGGTCCTCGGCCTGATCCCCGGAACGGTATCCGCAGCCGGGCAGGAACAGCCTGCTTCTGCCGAACCGATCCACGTCTATACCGAAGAGGAGAATGCGCTGATCGAACAGGACGTGTTCGCTTCGATTGAAACGGTCAAAATGAACGCTGCCGAAACCTGCGGCGGCATCGGAAAAATGACGGAAGCGGATTACGTCGCGCTGGTCCCGCAGGTTATCGAGACGGTCCTGGCTTCTGCCACTTACGTCCCCGGGACCCTGCAGCGGAACGGAAACTTCCTGGTCTGGCAGACCACGGTCGGCATCCCCTGCTGCTTCAGTCCCCGCATGGAAGCAGAGCTTCATAATACGGAAAACGAGCCTACCGCAGAAGAGATCGCGCTGGCTGAAGCCCGCGCCGATGAACTGTATCAGGAACTTTCCGAGATCCAGGGCGGCTGGCCTTCTTCCGTCAATATCGGCCTGATTCAGCCTTACTGGGACTCCTCCTCCAACTATGCGGACAGTTCCTTCAACGCTTATTCCCCGTCTTATAAAGCGGCGTGGGAAGCTTTCTACGCTGCGACCGGCGGCGAGGGCATGCGCTACACCATGTATAACGCTAATGTAAACAACATCGGTTCCGTCATGTCCCAGTGCGGTCTGGTCATGTTCGACTCGCACGGCACCACCGACTACGACGGCTACGGCGGGGACTACGTTTCCCGGGCCAACTCCTCTTACCTGTGCCTGATCACCAATACCGGCGTAACCTCTCAGGACACCGCGGCACAGTCTGGCCCGTACGGTACCTATTATCACTGCATGAAAGGCTCCAGCTACGCTTATGTGGACGGCACCTGCATCGCCAATCATATGCCCACTGCCGCGCCGAACAGCTATCTTTACATGGGCATCTGCCTGGGCATGGCCACCGACGGCATGGAGGGCGGCCTGCGTGCCAAAGGCGTGGAAGCTGTCTGGGGCTATTCGCAGTCCGTTTCCTTCTCCGGTGACAAACAGTATGTCGTGGCCCTGATGGCTTACCTGAAGGACGGCGACGAGCTCGGCGAGGCGGCTGCCAAGGTCAAGGCCCAGTACGGTGACTGGGATCCGGCCTATTCCAGCTACTCCTATTCGCAGGCGGTGGCAAACTATGTAGCTTTCCCCATCGTTGCTTCCAGTGAAGACCCGTACCCGGGCCACGGCAACGTAGACGTGGTCCAGACCGTCAATTCCACCTGGACCCTGTACCCGCAGTACCTGATCGAAGCTGTCAGCAACAACACGGACTGGGGCACGGTCAGTATCTCGGGCAAGAACATCACGGCCTATCCGGCCACCGGTTATTATGCGGCCGGTTATGAAGTGACCGAAGGCACCGCGACGGTCGAGCAGAACGGCAACGTGTTCCGCGTTACGCCGCAGACCGACTGCACGGTGAAGATCAACTTTGCGGAGAGAGATAAATACAACATCCATTTCATTGTGAACGGTGCCGCCTATAATACGCAGATCGTTTATGCCGGCGATTCGATGATCATGCCTGACATGACGTCGGCGGATCCTGACTGGTCATTCATCGGCTGGACGGAAAGCGAAGTGGAGCCCACCCCCGACAAACCGGCCTACTACGCCCGCGGCGCGGCCTACACCCCGAGCGGCGAAAAGACCTTCTACGCCCTGTTCGTCCACCGCGACGGCAATAACACCGAGACCGTCTACGAGATGCTGGAAAGCAAGCCGAACGACTGGAGCGGCGACTACGTCATCACCTTCGGCGACGACAGCTCCCTGTACGCGATGAAGGGCCTGAACGAGACCGCTTCCTATCAGAGCGCCTCTTCCGGCGGAGCCGTGACCCTGGCCTCTTCCGATATGACGCTGCTCGAGAACCAGCTGCGCGACGTGGACGACAAATACGTGTTCACGGTATCCGCCTACAATGACGGTTACACGATCTGCAGCAAGGCGACGGGAAAGTTCCTGGCCAGCCAGAATAACACCCTTTACAGCGCTGCCTTCAGCCCCGATTCCTGCGTCTGGACCGCCGGTATTGTCGGCAGCAAGATCGTGGCGCGCAACCTCGCCTCGAACCTGTTCCTGGGCTTCAACAAGAGCGGCAATTATTTCCGTATGAACAGCGCGGCTACGTCTGCCATCCGGTTCTGGAAAGAAACCTTTGACGGCGTCTGCTACTACACGACTTCCCCGGAAGGCTGGGAACCGCCCGTGCATGAGCACGAACTGACCCATTTTGCGGCTCAGAACGCGACCTGTACGGAAGCCGGCAACATCGAGTACTGGTACTGCGAGGGCTGCGGGAAGTATTTCTCGGATGCCGACGCTGAGAACGAGATCACGCAGGCAGATACCGTGACCCCGGCGCTGGGCCACAACGAAGTGATTGATCCCGCGGTGCCGGCCACCTGTACCGAACCCGGTCTGACGGAAGGCAAGCATTGCTCCCGCTGCGAAGCGATCCTGCAGGCGCAGGAAGAAGTTCCGGCGCTGGGCCACGACTTCGGTGATTGGACCGTGACGACGCCGGCGACCTGTGTGGAAGGCGGCGAAGAGACGCGCTGCTGCTCCCGCTGCGACGCGACCGAAACGAGACCGATCGACGCCCTGGGTCATATCGAAGTGACTGATCCCGCGGTGCCGGCCACCTGTACCGAACCCGGTCTGACGGAAGGCAAGCACTGCTCCCGCTGCGAAGCGGTCCTGCAGGCGCAGGAAGAAGTTCCCGCGCTGGGCCACAACGAAGTGACTGATCCCGCGGTGCCGGCCACCTGTACCGAATCCGGTCTGACGGAAGGCAAGCACTGCTCCCGCTGCGAAGCGATCCTGCAGGCACAGGAAGAAGTCCCGGCGCTGGGCCACGATCTGACAGCTCATCCGGAAACCCCGGCGACTTACACGGAAGCCGGCAACACCGCGTACTGGAGCTGCAGCCGCTGCGGCAAGTTCTTCAGCGATGCGGAAGGCAGCGCTGAAATCGAAGAGAACAGCTGGATCATCCCGGTCCTGGAAGCCGTTATCCTGACGCAGCCGGAATCGGTCACGGTGAAAGAAGGAAACCGCGTAAGCTTTGAGGTTGCGGCCGAAGGCGCGGGACTGCAGTATCAGTGGCAGGTTCAGAGCGCGGCCGACGGTGACTGGACCGACGTCGCCGAGGAAAGCGGACAGACGGCAGTCTATGCGTTTACGGCGGCGCTTTCCCAGAACGGATACAGGTTCCGCTGCGTTATCACAGACGCGAACGGAGAGCTGCTGTACTCCGACATCGTAACGCTGACCGTTACCGCTGCAGCCGGCTGGAGAAGAAATGCCTACGGCTGGTGGTATATGCGGGAGGACGGCACTTACCCGGTCAATCAGTGGGAAAAGATCGGCGGCAAGTGGTATCACTTCGACGCGAGAGGCTACATGCAGACCGGCTGGCTGAAAGTGGACGGCAAATGGTATTACCTGAGCGATTCCGGCGCCATGGTCACGGGCTGGAAGACCATTGACGACAAGACGTATTACTTCAAGGCTTCCGGCGCGATGGCTGCCAGTGAGTGGTGTAACGGCTGGTGGCTGAACGCCAACGGCAGCTGGACATATCCGTACAAGGCGACCTGGCGGAAGAATGCCAAGGGCTGGTGGTTCGGTGATGAATCCGGCTGGTATGCCAAGAACTGCACCATCACGATCGACAGCAAGAGCTACACCTTTGATGCGAACGGATATATGCAGTAAAGAATCCGCTGTTTTGAAAATCGGCCTGGCAGAGGGAAAATGATGAAGAAAAGTATCTGGGTTCTCACACTGATCCTGCTTCTGTGCGCGGTCTGCGCCTGCGGGAAAAAGGACGAAGAGACAGAAAACGACGTCTCCAAAAGGAAGACCGAGGCAGCGGCTTCCGGACTGCACCATGCGGAGATCACGGTTCGGGATTACGGCGTCATCAAGGTAGAACTGGATGAGAAGGCGGCGCCGATCACGGTAGCCAATTTTATCAGGCTGGCAGAATCCGGTTTTTACGACGGCTCGACCTTCCATCGGATCATCGACGGCTTTATGATTCAGGGCGGAGCCCTGAAAGACGGAAAGACGGTTTCGATGATCAAAGGCGAATTTGCTGCCAACGGCGTGGAAAATCCGCTGAAGCATGTGGTCGGCACCATCTCCATGGCGCGTGCCAAAGCCCTGGACAGCGCCAGCTCGCAGTTCTTTATCATGGTCGGAGATGCCCCGCATCTGGACGGCAATTATGCTGCTTTCGGACACGTTACGGAGGGGATTGAGATTGCGATGAAAATAGCGAAGGACGCAAAGCCCACCGATAATAACGGGACGATTCCGAAGGATCAGCAGCCGGTGATTGAGAAGATCGTAATTACGGATTAGGAGGACGCACTGCGTCCTCCCACGGGATCCTTTCATCAGGAACGATGTTCTGTTTTTGTTCCGGGAGTTTTTCTTTACCGAAGAGACTCCCGGAATATTTTTTTCTTCGGCCGATTTCCAGGACCGGCGGATAGCGGGTATCAGAAAAACCGGACCGGAGGAGCGCAGGTCACTCCACAATTTCTCCGGCAAAGAGGATCGCCGTCGTGTCGTTGCAGGTCGTATAAATGTAGAAGGAGAAGGGCCGGTCGGCCGTGAAAACCTTCGGCTGCTGCGGCTCGATATAGGCGCATTCTTCAAACATGATCGCGGTCACGGCAGCCGCCTCGACGCCTTCCTCGTCCAGTTTGATGCGGGTCTTCTGAATGATGTCGCTGACAAAGACCGGATAGTCGATCATGGCGGAAAAATCGGCTCTTTCCCCGTCAAAAGCGAGCTGTACGCCGTATTCTTTCAGGAAATTCACCAGTTCTCCGCCGGAAAAACTCGTTTCCAGGTCCAGCTTCGGGATCGTGACCTTTACGTTCTCCGAGCCCGCCCCGGAGATCTTCTCCGCAAGGCCTTCCGTGGAGCCGAGCACGAAAGCCATGGATACGCCGCCCTTCATGGGCAGGATGACCAGCTGGGTATCTTTATCTTCATAGTAGGAGAATTGATCCTCTACGGTCATGAAATCCTTTTTGGTTGTCTGGCCGCTTCGGGCGTGGAAATCACCTTCCTGCGTCAGGTACTCGGCAAAAGAGGTCACCCAGGAATCCTTGAAGTACAGCGCGTTCATCAGAACGATGGCCAGCTGCGTGGTGGGGTAATCGTCCGGAAGCAGCTTCGGGATCATATGCTCCGTCTTGATATCCGCCCATTCATTGATCTTTTCCACGGCGCTTTCCGGCGTAAAATACCGGTATTCCGCCGCATAATTCTTCTCGACGGACTCCCGGTAGGCTGCCGTAAAGTCTTCCGTGATCCGCTCCGCCTTCCAGACGGAGTTGGCGATGCGCAGTGCGCGGAAAGGCGCCGGAGAGTCCTGCGGGATCCAGCCCTGCTTTTGCATTGCCTGATATTCCGCGATCTCGCGCTCCAGATCGGAGGCGAAATATTCGACGAAACCGTTGAAATCCAGGCAGGACGCGATCCATTCCTCTTCGGAGGAAACGCCGAGCGCGTTTAAAAGCTCGGCCTTCGTTTCACCGTTCGCGCCGGCCAAAAGCAGTCCCAGCGCATAGCGGAAGGAGAGCGGCGAGGCCATGTAATTGCCCTCGGTGTGTTCGGAGAGGAAAGCCAGGAAGCGCTCGTCAAAAGAAGAGGCGTTCAGGGCCTGCGCAATGCTTTCGGTCTTTCTGACGCTCATCTTTTCGGCCCAGCGCACGGGGACAGGGTCTTCGGATGCGGTGGGGCGGACGGCCGGATCGGTGCTTTGCGTCGGAGCCTCTGTATTTTGAGCCGGAACCCTGGACGCAGAGGCCGGCGCCTGGGACGGATCGGTCGGAGTCACGACCGGCGCCGAGCCGCAGGCAGTCAGCAGGGAAAGCAGCATAACGATGACGAGCAGCAGCCCGGCAGCTTTGAAATACTTTGTCTTGTTCTTCATAAACAAAACCTCCCAATCGATCCTTTCCTTCGCGGAAGGATCTTTTCTATACCCAATACAAGCGAAAAGGGCGAAATGTTTCAGACATTCAAAAAAAGTACGGCTCCAGTATAGCACAGAATTGCCGGAAGGGATGAATTGACAGAGGTTTTTTGATGTTTTACAATGAAGCTGCCTGCCGGCTGCCATGCGGCGAATACCCGAAGGGAGAGACAAAATGATACGTCAGAAACTTGATAAAGGCTGGTCGATGACGCGGCTCTCGACAGGCGAGAGCTTCCCGGCACGCGTGCCCGGGTCCGTCTATTCCTGCCTGCTTGAAAACGGACGGATGGACGATCCGTTCTACCGCGACAATGAAGCGGCGGCGTTAAAGCTGATGGACGAGGACTATGAATTTGTCACGCATTTCCGGACCGACGACGCGATGCGCGGCTGCGGAGACGTCCTGCTGCGCTTTGAGATGCTCGACACGATCGCGGACGTCTATCTGAATGAGATCCCGGTCGGCTCGGCCCGAAATATGCACAGGACCTGGGATTTTTCCGTCAGGGAAGCGCTGAAGGCAGAAAACACGCTGCGCGTGGTCCTGCACTCGCCGACAAGATATATCAAAGAACGCTTCCGGGAGGATCCGCTGTACGGCACGGCGGATGCGATGGAGGGCTTTCCGCACATCCGCAAGGCACACTATATGTTCGGCTGGGACTGGGGGGCGCGTCTTCCCGATGCCGGCATCCACCGTCCGGTCACCCTGCTCGGCGTGGAGGAAGCTCTGTTTACGGGCGTGTACGTACACCAGGAACATACGGCCGATACGGTCTTTCTGTCCCTTTCCGCGACGGTCCGGCGTGCCGGTTCCGATCAAGAGTCTCCCCTGGCGGAAGACAGCGGCCTCTCGCTGAGGCTGAGCGTGACCGATCCCGACGGCCGGGAGCTGATCGAGCAGATGCCGTACCGCGGGCCGGTCGGGATCCGGGATCCGCAGCTCTGGTGGCCGAACGGCTTCGGCGGTCAGCCGCTTTACATCGTAACAGCCGAACTGATGGCCGGCGGAAAGCCGGTGGACCGCTGGGAGCGGAAGATCGGCCTGCGGACGGTGACGGTTTCGCGGCAGAAAGACGGACAGGGAGAAGGAGAGGAATTCGCGCACGTTGTGAACGGGGTGAAGATCTTCGCCATGGGAGCCGACTATATCCCGCAGGACAACATCCTCAGCCGTGTGACGCCGGCGTCGGCCGAAAAGCTGCTGCGGCAGTGCGCCGACGCGAATTTCAACGTCATACGAGTATGGGGCGGCGGATACTATCCCGACGATTTCTTTTTCGATGCGTGCGACCGGCTGGGGCTTCTGGTGTGGCAGGATCTCATGTTTGCCTGCGCCGTCTACCGCCTGACCGGCGAGTTTGAAGAGAACGTCCGCGCCGAGGTGACCGACAACGTCCGGCGTCTGCGGCATCACGCCAGTATAAGCCTGTGGTGCGGCAATAATGAAATGGAATGGTTTACGGAGAGAGGGTACTGGAAAGCAGATGAGAGCCGGGACGATTATCAGAAGATGTATGAGACGATTTTCCCGGAGATCCTGAAAAAAGAAGACCCGGACGCGTTCTACTGGCCGGCCAGCCCTTCCTCCGGCGGCGGGTTTGACGATCCCAACGATGAAAACCGCGGCGACGTTCATTACTGGGAGGTGTGGCACGGCGGCAAACCGTTCACCGAGTACCGCCGCTTCCGCTTCCGTTATCTTTCTGAGTTCGGCTTCCAGTCCTTTCCGTCGGTTAAGACCATCGAGACCTTCACCGAACCGGGCGACAGAAACATTTTCTCTTATGTGATGGAGAAGCACCAGCGAAACGGCACGGCCAACAGCCGGATCATGAGCTACATGGGGATGACCTTCCTGTATCCCGAAAACCTCGACACCCTGGTGTACTACTCCCAGCTGCTGCAGGCGGAGGCCATACGGTACGGCGCGGAGCATCTGCGCCGGCACAGGGGACGGTGCATGGGAGCGATCTACTGGCAGCTGAACGACTGCTGGCCGGGGGCTTCCTGGTCGTCGATCGATTATTGCGGCCGATGGAAAGCCCTGCATTGCTATGCCCGGCGCTTTTTTGCCCCGCTTATGCTTTCCTGCGAGGAAGAGGGGCTGCTTTCGCATCCGAATGTGAATGAGGAGCACCGTCAGGCGGATTGTTCCATTCGTCTGAACGTTGCCAACGAGACGAGAAAGACGCACTTCGTCACGGTCCGGCGGCAGCTGCGCGATGCCCTGGGCTGCGTGCTCGACGAAAAGGAATATGAGCTCACCGTGCCGGCGTCCTCGTCCGTATGGCTCGACAGGGAGGCGCTGCCGCAGGCGGATCCTTACGGGAACTACGTCAGTTTTCAGCTGACCGAAGCCGGCGAAACGGTTTCCGAGGGGACGGTGCTGTTCTGCCCGCCGAAGCATTTCCGGTTCCGCGACCCGCAGCTGACGCTTTCGCTTGACGGCGACAGGATCACGGTCCGCGCTTCGGCCTTTGCCAAAAGCGTTTTCATCCGCAATGAAAACGATGATCTGATCCTGTCCGATAACTTTTTTGACGTAAGCGGCGGAGAAAAGACCGTACAGATCCTGAGCGGCCGGCCGGACGGGCTGACAGTGCGGTCGGTCTTCTGAAAAAAGTCAAGAAGCCTGCCGTTTGGCTTGTTACAGTTTCTGCAAAATATCCAGCGTGTGGTGGGACGCGCCGATCAGGTCCTGCCGCTCGCAGATCGTGAAGTGATAGTCCAGCCACTTGCCGAAGGTCTCATCGTCCATGGCGTCGATCTGCTCTTTCATGTAGTGCGATGCGCCGTCAGTTGCGACCAGCCGGATGCGCCTCACCGGCATTTCGGCATCCAGCGCGGCAATGTCCTCCGTCCGCACCATCTCGAAAAGATCCTTTGGCTCGCTGATGCAGCGCCAGTCGGGCGTCAGCATGCTCAGCTCCATCACCTCGTGCAGATGGTTCAGGCCGAATACGTACTGAACGACGGTCGGATCGTTCATGCAGTACGCGACCAGGATATGGCCGCCCGGTTTTGTCACGCGCACCGCCTCGGAAAGCGCCCGCAGCTGATGCTCTTTCGTATAGAGGTGGTACATGGGACCAAGCAGCAGAGTCAGATCGAAGGCATCGTCGGAGAAGGCGGACAGATCCAGCGCATTTCCCTGAAGGGCCGTGATCGGTTCCGATCCGTCCAGCTTGGCCCGAAGGATCTCAAGGTTGTGGGCGATCAGTTCGACGGCCGTAACGTTTAACCCCTGTTTGGCCAGTGTCACGCTGTAGCGCCCCGTTCCGGCGCCGACTTCCAATACCCGCGGATCGGAAAGCCCCTCAAGGCACGCGCGGATGTATTTCATGGTGGTCAGATATTCGACCTGACCGTGACGGGACAGAAGCCGCCCGTCTTCATTGTAATTGTTGTAGTATTCTTCCAGATAATTCATAAACGGTTCTCCGTAAAGCAGGATAGCAACGCCCTTTTTAATATTTTACCGTAGTATACCACAAAGTATGGGGGGAGACAATTCGGCTGCTGTTACAAGAATAAAAGTGAAGCCTGTCCCGGTAAGGAGCAGGCTTCCTGCAGGAAGAGAGAAAGAGTAATGAAGATGCGGCTTGCCTTCTTGCAGTGACGGCTTGCCGTCTTTCTTATTATCTGTCCACAGTAAAACATGAAAATGTGTGCGGATTGTGAGGTGCTTGTGAAGTCGGTGTGAAGCTTAAAAAATTTTTTGCTTCGGCTTTATATATCAATCACGCACTTAATGAGGATTTGCCTTGCCCGGATAGTCCTGCGCTGCTTTTTTTGCCCACTCAGGCCAGTTCTCCGGATCCGGCATCACGCCGACGCGCTGTACCTGCCCGTTCGGATAATAGAGCTGTTCCATCCATAAGCTGCAATACTCTTTCGGTCCGTCCACCAGGACTTCATCCAATATCATTTCTCCCACAAAAATGATATGCCGGATATTCTGTTCATCCGTATATTCATATTTGTAATAATCCTTCCCGCCGGCGACGATGTCCGTGATATCCGTCTTGATATCCTTGAAAACAAAATATGTCCGTCCGTTTTCATAAACGGTGTATCCGGCATCGTCCCAGTGGGACTCTACCCGACTATAGCTCCCGTTCTCATCCTCCCGGAGTTCTGCTTTTGCTCCGTTTGCCAGCACTGTAGTCCAGACCTTTCCTACCCAAGTTTCTCCGGTTGCGGCATAACATACCCCGTTTGACAGGACAAGCACGGCAATTGCTGCGCAGATAATCGATATGACTTTTTTAGTCACCGTCCTTTTCCTGATCTCTGCGTCTCTTCTGATCATATCCAAGGCGGGCACGGCGGAAGCGTCGGGTATGGAGAACCTTGCCTTATATTCTTCTCTGTCAATCATCTTCCCATTCCTCCATCATTTTGGCTTTCAGCATGTCACGGGCACGGCACAGTCTCTTGCGCACATTGGCCTCTGAGAGATGAAGCATTCCGGCGATCTCGCTGCACGAGTGGTCCTCATAGTAAAACAGATGGACAACGATGCGGTATTTTTCCGGAAGCGTCATCACGGCGGATGTCAGCTGCTGCTGTTCATCGATCCGGCAGAAATGTTGATCCACGCTTCCGGTTTTCTCAGCCCCGCTCATATATTCTTCAAGCGGCACCTTGTTTTTCCGATAGAAGCTTCGGGTCAGATCTCTGGCACGGTTGATGGCCGTTCGCAGAAGCCATGCCTTGATATGCTCTTTGCTTTCAAATTGTCTGTTGTGCATGAAATATTTGACAAAAGTGTCCTGGGCAACGTCCTCCGCATCCATTCGGTCCCGGCAGACGATGTATGCGGCCGCGTAAACGGACTGCCAATATTCAGTAAACAGGTCTTCCGTTTCCAGCCTCATACGATCTCTCCGCCTCCTTTGTCGTTTATCATACACTGTCTTGAAAGATCTTTCACCTATAATACGATTCGGGAAACGAAAAGTGACAAATAATTTCCAGCCTTTTATCGGAAATTTTTCCCGCTGCAGGCGGCGTTTGGCGCGCATGTGTTCAACCCGAAATCTTTTCTCCGCGAAAAAGGAGCTCGTACGAGCTCCTTTTTCGCGGAGAAAAGATTTCGGGTTGAACACATGCGCGCCAAACGCCGCCTGCAGCGGGA
>JAFZRH010000015.1 GCA_017619975.1 Lachnospiraceae bacterium
GCTTTTGACGCGGATCCTGCGGCCGGGGACCGGCTGACGGCGCAGGTGCCGGAGCTTCTGGCGGCAGGCTGTCAGGAACGGCATGAGCCCGGGACGGCGGATTATTCGATCCGCGTCCATGCGGGGTTTGCGCCGGGAACGGCTCGTTTTGAGGAGGCAGTCGCCGCGCTTGGGACGATCAGCTATGCGTTTGCGGATCTGGGCTCGGATGACGCGAATATAGAAGGTGCCATGCGGCTGAGAACGCTGTTTGAACGGATGGGGATCCGTCCGCTCCTCGAGACCGTCGTGGAGGACGCCGAAAAAGCTAAAGAACTGAACCATGCCGTAAATTTCCTGGGAGAACCGTATGCGGTCGAGACGATCGGCTCTCTGCCGTCCCGCTACAGCGAGGCGGATATCCTGCAGTCCGAGCTGGAACAGGAAGCTCTGAAGGTCCATCTTTTAAACGGCGGGCAGGAGAAGAGCTTCTGGCGCCACGAGTATAATTACCGCTCCTCGGCGGCTGCCGCGATCCACGCCCATCTCCGGCAGCAGCTGGCGGAAAGGCAGCAAAAAAGCGGAGAAGAGGCCGCCGCCCGGCCGGATCCGGAAGCGTCGGCCCGTCAGGAACATGCCCGGTGGATGGCTTACATCCGTTCCGAGGGCTATATTTTCAGCGGGACCACGGATCCCGGAAGCCGCAGCGATCTGGGAAAGATGCATCCGGATCTGGTGCCCTATGAAAAACTGCCCCCGGCGGAAACAGAGAAAGATAAACGGACGGCAGGCGTAATTTCCGATTGACGAAACAGCCCGAAAAAGATAAGATAAAAAAGGAAAAGCCGTCGGGAAAATGACGGCAGGGGAGGATACAATATGGATTGGAACAGTATTTGGAACTCTGTGATGAGCTGGCTGACCAATACCGGCATTAAGGTCGTGATCGCCCTGATCATCATGTGGATCTCCTTTAAGATCGTCAATGCGATCGCAAGAAAGATCGAAAAGAAGAACCTGGCGTCGGGCAAAATGGACAAGACGCTGGCGCGCATGATCATCAGCGCGGTCAAGACCCTGATCAAAGTGCTGATCGTGCTCGCACTGGTCGGGTATCTGGGCATCGATACCAGCGGTTTTGCCGCCCTGGTCGCATCCCTTGGCGTCTGCATCGGCCTGGCTGTAAACGGAGCCCTGGGCAATATCGCCGGCGGCGTGCTGCTGATGGTCACGCATCCCTTCCATGTGGATGACTTCGTGGAGATCGCCGGACAGATGGGCACGGTAGAGGCCATTAATCTGGTCAGCACCAAGCTGGTGACCATCGACAACCGCGTGGTCTACATTCCGAACGGAACGGCTTCGACCGGCAACATCGTCAACTACACCGACAAGAACCTGCGCCGCGTGGATCATACCTTCGCGATCGCCTACGGCGCCGACTATGCCAAAGCCAAGGAAGTTCTGCTTCAGGTCTGCGGCCGCAACGAAAAGGTCCTGAAGGATCCCGCAACGGTGGTCCGTGTCTGCAAACAGAGCGGCGGCACCGTAGAGCTGACCTGCCGCGCCTGGTGCAATACGGCGGATTACTGGGATGTTTTCTTCGATCTTCTGGAGAGCTCCAAGACGGCCCTCGAAGCGGCCGGCATCGCGATGCCTCACCAGCAGCTGGACGTTCACATCAAACAGGCGTAAGAGGCTTTTCGGCCACAATTTCAAACTGCAAAGCGTAAAACCGGCAGCTGCAACTGCCGGTTGCGCAATTTCCAAGGCGAATTTCTGGTCTGCAACCGCTCCGTCTGCTACGATGACGCTGTCCTTCAGGGGGCAGGAGGCACCCGGGACGAAAGGAGAACCCATGATACTTGCGGATAAGATTATTGAACTGAGAAAGAAAAACGGCTGGTCTCAGGAAGAACTGGCAGATGTGCTGAACGTGAGCCGGCAGTCGGTCTCCAAGTGGGAGAGCGCGCAGTCGATCCCGGATATGAACCGGATCTTAAAAATGTCGGAGGTCTTCGGCGTCAGCACGGATTACCTTTTAAAAGATGAGATGGACGCGCCGGAATACCTGGCGCAGCCGGAGAGCGATTCCTCGCTGCGCAGCGTTTCGATGGAAGAGGCGCAGGATTTTCTGACTGTTAAGGAAAAGAACGCCAGACAGGTTTCGCTGGGCGTGCTGCTCTGCATCCTTTCTCCGGCAGTGCTGCTCCTTTTGGGCGCCCTGCAGGAAACAGGCAAGATCGCGCTTTCGGAAAACGCGGCGGGCGGCATCGGTCTGACGGTGCTGTTCCTGATGATCGGCGCGGCTGTCGCGCTTTTCGTCCTGACCGGGATCCGGACGCAGAAGTATGAGTATCTGGAGAAAGAGCCGATCGAAACGGCTTACGGCGTCAGCGGTCTTGTACGGGAGCAGATGACGCGCTTCCAGCCGCGCTTTACCGCCTGGCTGACGACCGGCATTGTGCTCTGCGTCGTTTCGGTGATTCCGCTGATGCTTTCCTTCTTCCTTTTTGAGGAGAGCGATCTGGCAAAAGCCGTTTCCATTATCTTCATCCTTTTATTCTGCGCGGCCGGCGTCTGGATGATCCTGCGGGTCGGGATCGTGCAGGGCGGCTACAAGATGCTGCTGGAGGAGGGAGATTATTCCCGGAAGGAAAAGCAGGAGCAGCAGAAGACCGGCTGGATCAGCGGTGTTTACTGGATGGCGATTACGGCGATCTTCCTGACCTACAGCTTCCTGACCGGCCGCTGGGACCGCAGCTGGATCATCTGGGCCGTGTCCGGCGTCGTCTACGCCCTGATCATCGGGATCATAAAAGGCGTGCAGAGCCGGAAATAAAAAAGCGGCGGGCGCGCCCGAACACAACTTTTCGAATGCCCCTTGAGGCGACCTGACATCATTCATTTCATTCTTGGAAGGTCGCCGAACCGGGCTGAGAAAAGTTCGTGTCGAGGCAGCCCGCCGTATTAAATTGTTTTCTTTACCGGCACGCGATGTTGCTGTCGGTGCGGGACTCGGTCCCGCCCACCAGAACGCCGTTCGGCAGGCGCACGATCATCTGGCCCCGACCGAAAAGCACCGTATTCATATCCACGCTGACCGCGTGGCCGCGGCGCTTTAAGGCCTGGGCCAGATTCATGTCATAGCGCGTCTCCACCGTGACGGTCAGATCCCGGATCCACTGGAAGCGCGGAGCGTCCAGGGCCTGCTGCGGATCCATATGAAAGTCCACATAGTTGCTGACGACCTGCACGTGTCCCTGCGGCTGCATATAGGCGCCCATGACGCCGAACGGCCCGACCGGCAGGCCGTCTTTCATCAGGAAACCCGGGATAATGGTGTGATAGCTCTTCTTGCCGGGTTTTAAGCAGTTCGCGGCCTGCGGATCCAGCGAGAAATCCCAGCCGCGGTTCTGCAGGGAGATCCCGGTGCCTTCCACCACGATGCCGGAACCGAAGCCCTTGTAATTGGACTGGATGTAGGAGACCATATTGCCTTCCCCGTCCGCCGCGCAAAGATAGACCGTGCCGCTGCCCGGCGGAACGTCGTGGCTCCAGATCCGGGCCGTATCCTGCATTTCGGAAGCGCGCTTTGCCCCGTAGGCGGGATCCAGCAGGCGGTGGTAATCGATCGTCATTTCCTTCGGATCCGTCACATAGTGCCGGGCATCCGCGAATGCCATCTTCAAAGCCTCGATCTGCCGGTGGGCAGTCTCGGGGCTGTCTTTTTCTTTCAGCTCAAAGTTGTTCAGGATGTTGAGCGCCATCAGCGCCACGATGCCCTGCCCGTTCGGCGGGATCTCGCAGACCTCAAAGCCCCGGTAATTCACCCGGGCCGGTTCAACCCATTCCGGCTGATAGGCGGCCAAATCCTCATAGCGCAGATAGCCGCCGTATTTCCGGCTCTCCGCATCGATCCTATGCGCCAGCTCGCCGCGGTAAAAAGCTTCCGCTTCGCTCTCGGCGATCGACTCCAGCGAATCGGCATGATCCGGCAGACGCATCATTTCGCCGGCTTCGAGCGGGATCCCTTCGGGCGTGAAGGTCTTAAACCACGCGTCAAAGCAGGGCGAGCGCCAGATCCGGCGATAGTTTTCCGCGCTGTTCTTCCAGTTCTCGCACAGAACCGGGGCGAGCGGGTAGCCGTCCCGCGCGTAGCGGATGGCCGGCGCCAGGGTTTCCGTCATTTTCAGGCGGCCGAAGCGTCTGCTGATGGCCGCCCAGGCAGCCGGCGCGCCCGGAACCGTGACCGGCGTCCAGCCGTGCAGGGGCATTTTGCCGTGATCGTCGTTTCCGTCGGCTGTGATCCGCCCGATCGAGGCCAGCATCGGCGCGGGACCGCTGGCGTTTAAGCCGAAGAGCTTCTGATCCTTTTCGGACCAGATGAGGGCGAAAGCGTCCGAACCGAGACCGTTGTGCGTCGGTTCCGTGACGGTCAGCGCGGCGGCAGCGGCTACAATCGCGTCCATCGCGCTGCCGCCTTTTTGCAGCATTTCCAGGCCGGCGGCCGAAGCCATCGGGCTGGAGCAGTTGACCATGCCGCCCCGGGCATAGATCGGATAGCGCTGGGAGGGGTATTTTTGCCGAAGGGGATCGAAGGAGGTTTTCATGGAGCTTTTTCCTTTCTTTCCGATTAAAAACATTCTACCATAAAAAAACCGGAATGGACAGCCTTCCGGCCGGGACAAAATCTGCCTCTTTGGGCAGCTTCTTTTAGGCAGCAGACCTTTCGGAACGATTGAAGAACCCGGCGCAGGCTGGTATAATAACGCAAAACGGCATCATGTCCGGAACGGGAGAGCAGTATGTGGCAGACGGTGAAAGAGTATATTCAGAAGAAATACCGGATTGAACCGGATTTTCCGTTCCGGGAGGACATGGATACGGCGGTATTCCGCCATCAGGACAACCGCAGATGGTTCGCGCTCGTGATGGACGTGACGGCATCGAAGCTGGGCTTAAGCAAAGAAGCGCGGCTGCCGGTCATTAATCTGAAGATCGACGATCCGCTGCTCCGGGATATCCTGCTCCGGCAGGACGGCATCTTTCCGGCCTATCACATGAATAAAATGCACTGGATCACGGTCCTCCTGGACGGAAGCGTCGAAAAAGAGCGGGTGCTGGATCTGATCGATGCGAGCTTTCTGGCCAGCGCTTCCCCGAAGAAGAAGGGGAAGCTGCGTCCCGCAAAGGAATGGATCGTACCGGCCAATCCGAAATATTACGATATCCTGCACGCTTTTGATGAACGGGAGGAGATCGACTGGAAACAGGGGGCCGGGATCAGAACCGGCGATACGGTCTTTTTGTACGTGGCCGCGCCGGTGTCAGCCGTTCTGTATCAATGCAAAGTCACCCGGACCGGTATCCCCTATCATTTTGAAAGCGAGCATCTGACCATTACGGCGCTCATGAAGCTGCGGCTGCAGAAGCGTTTCGCCGCAGATGCTTTCCCTTTCGAACGCCTGCGGAAGGAATTTGGCATCACGGCGGTCAGAGGCCCGCGCACCGTGCCGCATTCCTTAAGCAGCGCCCTTGCCAAAGCAAAACCGGCGGAGCCGGTACGGCAGAAAGCGTAACAAAAAGTTCACAAATTTTTTGGCACTCGCTATTGACAAGTGCTAACAACAGTGCTATAACGGGGCCGAACAGAGGAAAAGAGAAGACCTCTGGGACCAAGAATCCTGAAGATCCAAACACTCCTTCCCCTAGCTCAGAAAAATGAGTTAAGGAGGAAAAAGAAATGTTGACACCTAGTATTTTCGGAGAAAGCTTGTTGGATGACTGGTTCGGATTCCCCGAACTGAAGGATCTGGACCGCGCGGAGCGCAAGCTCTACGGACACCATGCGGAGCGCATGATGAAGACGGACGTGCGGGAGCATGAAGATCATTACGAGGTGGATATCGATCTGCCGGGTTTTGCCAAGGATGAGATCACGCTGGAGCTGAATGAAGGCTATCTGACGGTCAGTGCCGCCAAGGGGCTGGACAAGAACCAGGAAAAGAAAGGCAAACTGATTCGCCAGGAGCGTTACGCCGGGGCGATGCAGCGGAGCTTCTACGTGGGCGAAGAGCTGACGGAAGAAGACGTAAAGGCCAGCTTCAAACACGGCGTGCTGACGCTGATCCTGCCGAAGAAGGAAGCCCAAAAAGTGCCTGAAAAGAAGACGATCCTGATCGAAGGATAATCAGCCGGGCCGACAGAACAATCCGAAGACAGAAGGGGCGGGACTGCGCGAAAGTCCCGCCCCTTTTTCTGTACGGAAAGAAGCTTGACAGGCGCGGCCCTTTCAGGCATTATTATCGCGTAAGCCCGGCTGCCGGCCTTTTGCGCCGGGGCACTTCCCCAAAGAAGGATAAAAGAATGAACGAAGAGCTGGTCCTCTGCGGCGCGAACGGCGACGCGGAAAAATATTATTTCAATCCCCGCTACGAGCGGCTGCCGGAAGCGGTGAAAGAAGAACTGCAGGCAGCGCTGGTGCTTTTTGCCGAGCATGTGGGCGGAACGATCCTGATCGTTTTTTCGGAGGAGGGTGATCCGCAGCTCAAAGTCTATCCGCCGGCGGATCCGATCTATTACGATGAGATCGAAGCCGGCCTGGAGATCTCGCGCCTGCAGCGGGAAAAAGAAATGCTGTTTCTGCAGCTGAAGGCCTTCTACCTGGCCTTTTTCGGAGGAGAGGCGTGAAGATCGGTTCGCTGACAATCGAAATGCCGCTGTTTCTCGCCCCCATGGCCGGGGTGACGGACGGCGCTTTCCGGCAGCTCTGCCGGGACATGGGGGCCGGCGCCTGCGTGACGGAGATGGTGAGCGCGAAAGCGCTCTATTATCATAACCGCGGAACGGCTCAGCTGATGCGTCAGCCGACGGATACCGCGCCGCTCGGCCTGCAGCTCTTCGGATCGGATCCCGGGATCCTCGCGCAGATGGCCGCGAAGGTACAGGACGATTATGATTTTATCGATCTGAATATGGGCTGCCCCATGCCGAAGATCGTGCAGAACGGGGAAGGCTCGGCGCTGTTGGAAAAGCCGGAGCTGGTGCGGGACATTGTCCGAACCATGGCGGAAGCGCTGCAGAAGCCGCTGACCGTCAAGATCCGCATCGGCGTGCGGCCGGAAAAGATCTGCGGCGCGGAAATTGCGAAGATCGCGGAAGAAGCCGGCGCGGCCGCCGTGTTTGTTCACGCGCGGACCCGCAGTCAGCTTTACAGCGGGAAGGCCGACTGGCAGGAGATCCGGCGGATCAAAGAGACTCTTTCGATCCCCGTGATCGGCAACGGCGACGTCGACAGTGCCGAAGCGGCGCTGCGCCTTTTGTCGGGGACCGGCTGCGACGCCGTTATGGTCGGCCGGGCCGCGCGCGGCAATCCCTGGATCTTCCGGGAAATCCGGGCGGCTCTTGCGGGAGAAAGCGTTCCGCCCCGTCCCTTGCGGGCGGAGATGGCGGAAGTGATCCGCCGGCACGCGGATGCGGAGATCGCGGAAAAGGGAGAAGCCGTCGGCTGCCGGGAGCTCAGAAAGCATCTGGCCTGGTATACGGCAGGTCTGCCCGGCGGAGCCGCGCTGCGGAAGCTGGCCTCGGGTCTGTCCTGCCGGCAGGAACTTTCGCTTTTTTTGCAGGCATTTCTTTCACGCGGTGATTGACAAGTGACTTCCCCGGACGTATAATATCCATTCAGCGGATTTCCCGGCCTTCGGCCGGCAGAAAGGATAGAGCACCAGTATGGAAAAGAAAGTATTAACGCAGGCGGGGCTGGAAAAGCTGGAAAGCGAACTGAACGAGCTGAAGATCAGCGGCCGCAAGGATATTGCCCAGAAGATCAAGGAAGCCCGTGAGCAGGGCGACCTTTCCGAGAATGCGGAATATGATGCCGCCAAGGAAGAACAGCGCCATATGGAAGCCCGGATCGCCGAACTGGAAGCGATCTTAAAAAATGTGGCGGTCGTCGACACGGAAGGCATCGATGAGGATGCGGTCAACGTCGGCCACAGCGTGAAAGTCTTCAACGAGAACCGCGGGATCGAGCAGACCTACCATATCGTCGGTTCCTCCGAAGCCAACGCCTTAAAAGGCCTGATCTCCAACGAGTCCCCCATCGGCCGCGCTTTGCTTGGCCACCGGCTTGGCGATACGGTCGTCGCGGAAGCACCCATCGGCGAACTGAAATTTCAGATCCTGGATATCCAGAGGACCTGATCCCCGGGCGAGGAAGGGAAACGGAAGCGTCGGCTTCCGTTTCTTTTTTTGTTTTCTTTTTCGGCGACTTGTGCTATAATGCTAACCGGCTATATATATCCGCCGGGAAGGAGCAGGGATGATCCAGAAGGATAAGGTGGCTGCTATGACGCATCTGGCCATCGAGGAAAAGAATCAGCAGCATTTGAGCTTTATCACCCGTCATTACTGGTTTAACGACTATATCACGACGGAAATGTGGAAGGCTTTCTTTGCGATCACGCTGACCTTCGCCCTTGTTTTCTTCTTCGGTCTGGTCGCTTACGGAGACAGCTGGACCGTGACCTATCATATTGCGGACGTGATCAATCTGGCCTATCGGACCCTGAAGATCTATGCCGCAGTCCTGATCATAGGGATCCTGCTCTGCGCCCTGTCCCATGTGTGGATGTACCGGCAGGCGTACCGAAAGCAGGAGCGGATCCGCGGCGAGCTGAGGAAGATCTCACGTCTCTACGCGCTGGAGGACGCCATTCACAATCTGCAGAAAAAAGAAAGCGGAAGCGAAAAATAAGATGGAAACGATCAGGAATTCGTTTATCGGAATAAGACAGGCGATCAAGCGCTTTTATTCCCTTTACGGTATTTATATCGATATTCTTGTCAAACTGGCTGTGGCTTACGCGGCTTTTTCCTATATGAATCAGTATTTCCCCGGCAGAAGCTTCCTGCTGCGGCCTATCGTGACCATCGCGGTGGCGCTGCTCTGCAGCGTGCTTCCCTGGAATTATATTACGCTGATCAGCGCGTTCTGGCTGCTTCTTCAGGTCTCCGCGATCTCGCTGGAAGTGACGGTCTTTCTCTTTATCATCCTGCTGGTCCTGGCGCTCCTGCGCTATCTGCTTCTGCCCGGCGTGGGGATCGCGCTGGTCCTGCTGCCCCTGTGCTTCCTCTGGAAGATCCCTTTCGTGATCCCAGTGATCGTCGGTCTGGCCGGAACGGTCAGCGGCTTTATCACGGTCGGGAGCGGCGTGCTGCTTTATTATTCGCTGCGGATGGTCGTCGGCAGCATGAGCTATCTGACCGATCCGGAAGCGGCGACGCTGGTGCAGCGGCTGCTGTTCCTGACAGAGAATACGCTGAAAAACGAGACCATGCTGGCTGTTCTGATCACCTTCGCCCTGACGACGCTGGTCGTGTATCTGATCAGCCGGACGCCGGTGCCCTATGCGCCGCAGATCGCGGTCCTTGCCGGCGCCGTCTTTGATCCGATCCTGCTCCAGGCGATTCTGAAGCACTTCGGGAGAAGCGACGGTCCCGAAGATCTTGTCTGGGGCAGTATCGCAGCTTTCTTCCTGGGACTTCTGTTCTCTGTTCTGGCCCGGGTCCTGGATTACGCCAAGACCGAGCGGGTCCAGTTCGAGGATGATGAGTATTATTATTATGTCAAAGCGGTTCCGAAGCTCTCGCAGCCGGACGAGGCGGAAGCCGAAAAGCAGCGGACGGAACGCAGAAAACAGCGGATGACGGAACAGCTGCTTCTTCGGGAAGCCGCTGAAAACGCAGAAGAAAAAGCATCCGGTCCGCGCAGCCGCGGCAATGCGGAGCGGCGCAGCCGGAGCGCGCAGGAAAGCGCCGCCGCGCAGACCGCCGAAACAAAGGAGGAAGCAGAGGAGGTGACAGAGAATGCGTGAGTTCTTAAGTCAGATCCTTCATTATATTCAGTCGATCAAGATCGCGCCGAAAAACATCTTTGAGATGGTGGTTCTGGCCGTGATCCTCTATTTCCTGATGGCATGGGTCAAACGCTCCCGGGCCTGGGCGCTGATGCGCGGCCTGATCGTGCTGGTCATCTTTGTGCTGCTGGCCAATCTGCTGGAATTGAACGTCATTTCCTATATCGCGAACAGGACGCTGAGCATTTTGGTCATCGCGCTGCTGGTCCTTTTCCAGCCGGAGCTGCGAGCGGCGCTGGAGCAGATCGGCCAGGGAAAATTCCTGCGGGGCTTCTTCCGGGTCGGACGGGGCCAGAGCACTGCCTGGTATCCGGCCGAAGTGGTGGAAGCCGTGGTCGACGCCACTTACGTGATGGCGCAGAACCGCACCGGCGCGCTGATCGTACTGGAGCGGGAGATCAGCCTGGCGGAATATATCAAGACCGGCATCCGCCTGGACGCCGTAGTTTCCAGCGCGCTGCTGATCAATATTTTCGAACACAATACGCCGCTGCATGACGGCGCGGTGATCATGCAGGGCGAGAAAGTCTCGGCGGCGACCTGCTATCTGCCGCTTTCCCAGAACATGGCCATCGGCAAGGAACTGGGAACCAGACACCGCGCGGCGATCGGTCTGAGTGAAGAAACGGACAGCTGGATCATCGTGGTCTCGGAAGAGACCGGACAGGTTTCGCTGGCAAAGAGAGGAACGCTGACGCAGAACTTAAGGCCCGATGAACTGCGGAACGAGCTGCTGATGATCGAAACGGAGTTTCAGCGGCAGGATCTCCGGAAAGGGAAGGGGACCGAGAAAGGCCTGAGCCGCCGTAAAAAATCGGAGCGGAGACCGGTGAAGGAGGAGAAGCAGGATGCTGAATAGGATCTTTCAAAACTGGCCGATCAAGCTGCTGTCCGTTGTCCTGGCGGTCATCGTGTGGTTCATCATCATGTCGCTGGCGGATCCGACGGAGACCCGCAGCTATTACAATATTCCCGTATCGCTGGTCAACGAAGATCTGCTGACGCAGAAGGGAAAAAGCTACACGCTGGAAGGCGGCGATAATCCGACGGTGACCATCCGCGTCAGCGCGGCCGGCTCCGTGCACCGGGAACTTTCCGGCGCCGATTTCTCGGCAACGGCGGACGTTTCCCAGATGTTTGACGTGACGGGACGCGTTCCGATCAGCGTCGTCTGTACCAGAACCTCGCTGAGTACCCGGATCAGCTCCATCACGCTGTCGTCGGATACGCTGAAGATCAATTTCGAAGATATCGTAACGAAGGAATATCCGGTTCAGATCCGCACCAAGAGCACTTTGCCGGAGGGATATTTCATCAGCCGCCAGTGGACGAATCCGGCAACGGTCACCATCAGCGCCCCGGCTTCCGTGATGGAGCGGATCGCTTCGGTGATCACGGAAGTGGATGTGACAGGACTGACGGAGAGCACGACCGTCGAAGCTTCGCCGCTGCAGTTCCTTTCCGGGACCGGACAGTCCCTTTCGCTGAACACGACGCGCGATACGACGGTCAGCACGGACAGTGTGACGGTCGGTCTGGACATCTTTACCATGAAGACGCTGCCGGTCGTCATCAGTCAGGCGGCGCTGGATAAGGTGAAAAACGAAGTCCCGGACGGCTATCGCTATATCAAGGCGACGCAGACCGTCAACAGTGTACAGGTCAAAGGTCTGATGAGCCGCCTGGCCGAGATTTCCATGATCTCGATCCCCGAGAGCGCCCTCAATCTGAAAGGCGCAAAGGAGAGCCGAAGCTTCAGTCTGGATCTGAACGATTATCTGCCGGTCGGCATAGAACTGATGGACGGTCAGGAGTCCCACTTCACCATCACACTGGAGGTCGTGGAGCTTGACGTCCGTGAGTTTACGGTCACCAACCTGAGAGTCACCGGACAGGATGAAGATTACCGCTACCAGTACAGCCGGTCGGTCACGGTCTATATCCGGGCGCTGGAAACGGATTTCGTGGAGTTTAATCTCGCCACGGTCAGCGCCTCGCTGGATCTGGGCGAATATGCCGTCATCGAAGGCACGCACCGACTGGAGGTCACGGTCACCTGTTCCGACAGTATCTTTACGCCGCTGCCGCACAGGACCTTTGCAGAGATCACCGTGACCGAGTATGTCCCGCCGACAACGACGCCGGAGGAGACGACCGAGCTGCCGCCCGACGATAATCCGGACAATCCGGGCGGCCTGAATCCGGAGGAAACATTGCCGGTCGAAGACGAAGACAGCATTGGGGCTTAAATCGCATGAAGATCGTTGTACAGAGAGTAAAAGAAGCGTCCGTCACCGTGGACGGGAGCGTAGTCGGACAGATCGGCAAGGGCTTCCTGGTCCTTTTGGGCGTCTGCAAAGACGATACGGAAGCGCAGGCGGACCGCCTGTCGAAAAAGCTGCTGGGGCTCCGCATCTTTCCCGATGCGGAAGGAAAGACCAATCTGTCCCTGGCGGACGTAGGCGGAAGCCTGCTGATCGTTTCCCAGTTTACCTTATACGCGGACTGCCGCAAGGGCTACCGCCCCAGTTTTGTGGAGGCGGCTTCCGGCGAGCAGGCGGAGCATTTGTACGAATATTTCCTGGCCCGCTGCCGCGAGGTCTGTCCGGTGGTGGAGAAAGGCATTTTCGGCGCGCATATGGACGTGCGGCTGTTAAATGACGGTCCCTTTACCATCGTCTGGGAGGAGAAGGCATGATCTATTACCTGAGAGGGATCCTGACGGAGTACTCCGAGGAGGGCGTCGTGATCGAAGCCGGCGGCGTCGGCTACCAGGTCACCGTGCCGACTTCGCTGCTGGCCGAACTGCCGCAGCCCGGCGAGGAAGTCAAGCTCTATACGTACTATTCGGTCACGGAGGATGCCCGCAAGCTTTTCGGTTTCGCGAGCCGCGACGAGCGGAGCCTGTTTACGCAGATCATCAAGGTGAGCGGCATCGGCCCGAAGCTGGCCGTCTCCGTGATGGGGACCTTAACGCCGGACGCGCTGCGGCTGGCAGTCGTTTCCGGTGACGTCAAAGCCATCTCACAGGCGCCCGGCATGGGCAAGAAGACTGCGGAGAAGCTGATCCTGGAATTAAAGGACAAGATCGATCTGGCGGCGGTGCTCGCACCGAAAACGGCAGCGGCCGGCAGCGCGCCGGTCGTCGTGACGGATGCCTTTACCGAAGCGGTCGCGGCGCTGCAGTCCCTGGGTTACAGCTCGTCGGAAGCCTTAAAGACGGTGCGGAGCATCGAAGCTGCGGACGACTGGACCGTGGATCAGATCCTGCAGGAGGCCTTCCGGAAGCTGGCTTCCTTCTGAAATCATTCCCTTGGCTGACGAGGATCAAGCATGGAAAGAAGAACCATCACAACTGAAAAACTGCCGGAAGAAACGCAGCTGGAGCTTTCGCTTCGGCCGAAGGTCCTTTCGGAATATATCGGCCAGGAAGACCTGAAGAATACGCTGAAGGTGTATATCGAGGCGGCCAAAAGCCGCAAAGAGCCGCTGGACCACGTGCTGCTTTACGGCCCGCCCGGCCTGGGCAAGACCACGCTCGCGGGGATCATCGCGAACGAGATGGGGGCGAACTTCAAAGTGACCTCCGGCCCGGCCATCGAAAAGCCCGGCGAACTGGTGGCCGTGCTTTCCGGCATGAAGCCCGGCGATGTGCTCTTCATCGATGAGATCCACCGCTTAAACCGGCAGGTGGAAGAGGTGCTCTACCCCGCCATGGAGGATTTCGTGGTCGACATCGTGCTGGGCAAGGAGAGCGGCGCGCGCTCCATGCGCTACAAGCTGCCGCCTTTTACCCTGGTTGGGGCTACGACCCGCGCCGGCATGCTGACGGCACCCTTAAGGGACCGCTTCGGCGTGGTGCACCGCCTGGAATTTTATAAACCCGAGGAGTTAAAGACCATCGTGGAGCGCTCCGCGAAGGTGCTGGGCGTTGAGATCGATGCGGACGGCGCCATGGAGATCGCTTCCCGCTCGCGCGGCACGCCCCGTCTGGCCAACCGCTTCTTAAAGCGGATCCGGGATTTCGCGCAGGTGCGCTACGACGGCGTCATCACCCGCGAGATCGCGGACGAGACCTTAAAGATCCTGAATGTGGACGCCTTCGGCCTGGACCGCACGGACCGCAAGCTCTTAAAGCTGCTGATCGAGAACTACGGCGGCGGGCCGGTCGGTCTGGAGACCTTATCGGCCGCGCTGGGCGAAGACGCCGGCACCATGGAGGACGTCTGCGAGCCGTACCTCATGCAGAACGGTTTCTTAAAACGGACGCCCCGCGGACGCATGGCGACCGAGAAAGCCTATGCGCACCTGGGCTACGCCATCCCGCCCATGCAGGAGACGCTGCCGTTTGTGTAAGCTTTTCGCCTGCTTCGCAGGCACCTCCCCTATGAAGGAGAGACAGGATGACAGATCCTCCGAAAAGAGATCCCTACAGTTAACTATAAAAAGATAAGTATAAAAGACCAATCAGAGAATAAGGAGCAGCCCTATGGCAGAAGAGAAAGTTCTGCGGGAAACGAATTCCCCTGAAAAAGAAGAGAGAGACGAGGCCCGGGATTTCGGCGGCCGCAATTTCATTTACGCGTTCATCGCGGAGGATATTGCGAAAGGCGGCCAGTATGAAGGCATGACCGTTCATACCCGTTTTCCTCCGGAACCGAACGGCTACCTGCATATCGGGCACTGCAAAGCGCTGTGCATCGATTTCGGCATGGCGGAGCAGTTCGGCGGTCTGTGCAATCTGCGGATGGACGACACCAACCCGGCAAAGGAAGATACCGAGTATGTGGAAGCGATCATGCAGGATATCCACTGGCTCGGCTTCGACTGGGGCGACCGCTTCTTCTACGGCTCCGATTATTTCGAAAAGGATTATGAATACGCGATCGAGCTGATCAAGAAGGGACTGGCCTACGTCTGCGAACTCACGCCCGAAGAATTCAAGGCGAACCGGGGTGACGTCGGGGTGCCGGCGAAGTCTCCGTACCGCAACCGGCCGATCGAGGAGAACCTCGCGCTTTTCGAAAAGATGAAGAACGGCGAAGTGCCCGAAGGCAGGATGACGCTCCGTGCGAAGATCGATCTGGCCAGCGGCAATTTCAATATGCGCGACCCGGTCATTTACCGGATCCGCTACATCAACCATCACCGTCAGGGCACGAAGTGGTGCATCTATCCGATGTATGATTTCGCGCATCCGATCCAGGACGCGCTGGAAGGCATCACGCATTCGCTCTGCTCGCTGGAGTACGAGGATCACCGCCCGCTCTACGACTGGGTCGTGAACAACGTGTCCATCCCGTATCACAAGCCCCGCCAGATCGAATTTGCCCGCCTGGGCATCGATCACACCGTGATGAGCAAGCGCAAGCTCCGCCAGCTGGTCGAGCAGGGGTATGTGAGCGGCTGGGACGATCCCCGCATGCCCACGCTCTGCGGTCTGCGCCGCCGCGGCTACACGGCAAAGTCCATCCGCGATTTCTGCGATCAGATCGGCGTGGCGAAGAGCACGAACATCATTGAATTCGCCGAGCTGGAGCGTTGCTTAAGAGATGACCTGAACGGAACGGCGGAGCGCACCATGGCGGTTCTCAACCCGATCCGGCTTACCGTAACAAACTATCCCGAGGGGCAGAGCGAGACCTTCGAGGTCGAAAACAATCCGACGGCACCCGAGCAGGGCACGCACACCATTACCTTCAGCCGGAACCTCTGGATGGATGCCGAAGATTTCCTGGAGACGCCGATCCCGAAGTACAAACGCATGTATCCCGGCAACGAAGTCCGCTTAAAAGGCGCTTACCTCGTAACCTGTACCGGCTGCCGGAAAAATGAGGACGGCTCGATTGCGGAAGTGTTCTGCACCTACGATCCGAATTCCCGCGGCGGCGATCCGGCCGACGGCCGGAAAGTAAAAGGCGCGACGCTTCACTGGGTCGACGCGGAAACGGCTGTTGATGCGGAGGTCCGTCTGTACGACAACCTCTTTAACGATCCGAACCCGGACGGCCCGGACAAAAACTTCCTGGACGCTCTGAACCCGGACAGCCTCGTGATCCTCAAAAACTGCAAGATCGAGAAAGATCTGGCGAAGATCGCGGCGGAATACGCCAAAGTCGAAAACCGCTCCGGCGTGAACGCCCCGACCTTCCAGTTCATGCGCGTCGGGTATTTCTGCCTGGACAACAAGGACAGCACGGCGGAGCACCCGGTCTTCAACCGGAGCGTAAGCCTGAAAGACGGGTTCAAGAAATAAGAGCAATAAAACGGGCGGCACAGAAATGTGCCGCCCGCATAGGATCGGAGGATTTTTTCCCGGGCCAGCCTGCATAAAACTCTTCGAATGCCCCTTGAGACGACCTGACTGCTGTTGTCTGTTCAGGAAGGTCGTCGAAGCGGGTTAAGAAGAGTTTTTGCAGGCTGGCCCGATGAACATAAAAACATGTTTCCGGAATCAGTCTTCGACGTTTTCCTTGACCTCTTCGATCACGTCCTCAACCACTTCCTTTAAGTCCTTAAGCGCTTCGTCGACGTCTTCCTTGACTTCTTCCGCCTTCTTGCAGCAGCACTCCTTGACCTCTTCGGCCTTTTCGGCGGCTTCCTTGCAGCAGCATTCGGCGGGAGCTTCCTCCGCTTCCGCGGCAGCGCGATCGGCAGCAGCCTTCTTGGCTTCCTCGACCGAGCTCTTGACCTGCTCCAGCATCTTCTTTAAGCCGACAACGACCTCTTCGGAGATGGTCTTGGCTTCTTCCTTCAGATTGCCGAGAGCTTTGGAAGCTTCTTCTTTAAAGCGTTCCTTTGCTTCCTCTGCCGTCATTTCTTCACCGCCGACCTTGAAGGTCGCACTGCGCCAGCTGCCCTCTTCGGGTTCGGCATCCGGAATATCGTCCGTATCCACGGCCGGTTCCGCCGCTTTTTCATTGTTCATCTTTACCAGATAAGCCAGACCGCCGGCCAGAGCCGCGCCGGTCAGAAGTTTTAACAACGTGTGTTTCGCCATGATATTTCCTCCTGTCTGTCTTGATCCCTCTGCTTCGGAGGGAATCTGTTCTCCCGAAAAGAATTGTATGCTATTTTTCCCGAAAAGTAAAGGGAGACGGCCAAAGTCCACAAAACTTTCACAATCGGCCGGGAGCGGCCGGATCCGCGGCCGGACGCCGCTCGCGGCACTTGTTTTCGGGCGGAGGCTATGCTAAAATCTTAATATTAAAAGGAGGGCTGCTCCATGGAATTTACAATGATCGAAACGGGCTGGGTCTCACTGCTTCCCCCTCTGATCGCCATCACACTCGCTCTGATTACAAAAGAGGTCTATTCCTCTCTGTTTGCGGGGCTGCTTTCCGGCATGATCATCTATGCCTGCTGCAGCGGCGGCGGCCCGGTCTCGGCCGTCTCCATGACCTTCGACATGATGTATGCCAAGATCGCCGACAACGCGTACATGATCATCTTTTTAGCGCTGCTGTGGGCGGTCGTTCTGCTGGTATCCCGATCGGGCGGCAGCGAAGCGTACGGCCGCTGGGCCGGAAAACGCTTAAAGAACAAGCGCTCGGCGGCTTTCGCCACTTCGCTGTTAGGGATCCTGATCTTTATCGACGACGGCTTCAACTGCCTCACGGTCGGCACGGTCATGCGTCCCATCACGGACCGTCTGAAGATCTCCCGCGAGAAACTGGCCTATATCATCGACGCCACGGCGGCGCCGGTCTGCATCATCGCACCGGTCTCCAGCTGGGCGGTGGCGGTGGCCAGCGAGGTCAGCGAGAGCGGCGGCTTTCATGTCTTCCTCTCCACCATTCCCTACAACCTTTACGCGCTGCTGACGATCTTTATGGTCTTCTTTTTAGCTTTTACGGGGCGTGACTTCGGGCCGATGAAGAAGGCGGAAGCAAAGGCTGCCGAAAGCGAAGCGGCCGAAGCCGAAGACGCGGATGCGAAAGACGCGAAAAAGCAGGGCCGGGTCATCGATCTGGTGCTGCCGATCCTGGTCCTTATCATCTGCGCGATCCTGGGCATGGCCTATGTGGGCGGCTTCTTTGACGGTGTCGGTTTTGCGGAAGCCATCGGGGAAAATCCGACCGCGGGCTTAACGCTCGGCGCGTTCGCCGGGCTGGTGACCGCAGCGCTTCTGTATCTGCCCCGCCGCCTGATGAAGCCGAAGGAATTCATCGAGATGATCGTTTCCGGCATCGGCAAGATCGTCCCGCCGATGCTGATCCTCATCCTTTCCTGGAGCCTGGGCGGGGTCTGCCGCCAGCTGATCGGGACGGGCGTCTATATTTCGGGCTTTGTGAGCACGGCGAAGCTTCCGCTCGGCTTTTTGCCCTTCCTGATCTTTGTGATCGCCGCGCTGATGAGCTTCTCCATGGGCACGTCCTGGGGCACCTTCGGCATGCTGATCCCCATTGTGAGCATGATCTGCGCCGCCGAGGGGGCCGGCGCGTATCTGGTCCCCGCGCTCGGCGCTACGCTGGCCGGCTCCGTTTACGGAGATCACTGCTCCCCGATCTCGGATACGACCATCCTGTCCTCCACCGGTTCCGGCTGTCAGCATATCCGCCACGTGGAGACGCAGCTGCCCTACGCGACGCTGGTCGCCATCGTCTGTGCGGCCGGCTATCTGATCGCGGGCTTTACCTTAACGCCCTGGATCGCGCTCGGCGCCGGCGCCGTGCTGCTGACGGGCAGCCTCCTGCTCTTGAACCGCTTTGGAAAAGAATAGAAAAAATCGGAGAAAATACAGATGAAGATCAGATTGGTCCCGATCGATGACCGGAACAGGGAAGCTGTTTTAGCCCTTGCCGTGCGCGGGGATCAGCCTTTTGTTGCACCGAACGATGTTTCCCTGCGGCAGGCTGCCCAAAAGAACGCCGAGCGTCCGGGCGCGGCGCGTCCTTTTGCCATCTGCGCGGACGGCGCGCCGGTCGGCTTTTGCATGTTTTACTTCGCCCCGGAAGAAAAAGACCCGGAAAAAAGATACTGGCTCTGGCGCTTCATGATCGATCAGAACGAACAGGGAAAGGGCTACGGTCAGGCCGCGCTTGCGGAGATCGTCCGGTATTTTAAGGAAAACGGCGCGGACCGGCTGTATCTCAGCACCGAGCCGGAGAATGAGCGGGGCCTCCATATCTATCATAAGGCCGGCTTCCGAAAGACCGGTGTCATCCGGGATGACGAGGCCGTCCTGATGCGGATGCTGAAAGGCCCGAACAAAACGATCAAAACCTTCTATGACGCCGACGTGAACCGGCTCCTGCGGATCCGGGGAAAGAAGAGCTGCGGCGTGAGCATCGCGGTCTGTACCGAAGAGGACGACGTGACAACCTATTGCTCCGGTACCGGACGCTGCGGCCGGGACTTTCCGGTCAATCCGGACATGCTGTTCCAGGCGGCTTCCATCAGCAAGCCCATGTTCGCCATGACGCTGCTCCGCTATGTGGATCAGGGACGCATCGATCTGGACGCGGATCTTTCGGGCGTGATCCCGGAGTTTACAAAAAACCCGGTGACTTTCTCCGCCCTGCTCAGCCACACGGCCGGCCTGAACGTCCACGGCTTCCCCGGATACCGCGCGGACCATGCGCCGCTTACCCTGGAGGACGTGCTGAACGGAAAAGGCAACACGCCGAAGATCCGCCGGATCAGACCCTACGGAAAACAGTACATGTATTCCGGCGGCGGCATCACGATGGCTGAGCTGGCCTTTACGCGTCTTACGGGTACCACGCTTCGGGAGGCCTTCCGGAAGGAGATCGCGGAGCCGCTGGGGCTCAGCCGGACCGGCTACTTCCAGCCGCTGGATGAAGAACTGATCCCGAACGCCGCGTTCGGCGGTCGGCTTGCTTACCGGGAGGATCCGGAGCACGGCTATCACTATTATCCGGAACACGCGGCGGCAGGTCTTTGGACTACGCCCACGGAGCTGACGAAGCTCGGACTGGCACTTTCCCGGAGCGTCCGGGAAGGCGGTCTGCTGAAGAAGGAGACCGCGCGGCGCATGGTGACGCCGGTGCTGGACGGCTACGGGCTCTGCATCGGACTGGATGATCATATCCCCGATCAGGTCTGCCACACCGGCGGCAATGAAGGTTTCATTTCCTACTGGACCCTCTCACTGACGGAGGATCTCTGCGCGGCCGTGATGTTCAACGGCTCCAACCGGCTCAACGATGCTGTTTTCGATCCGATGGCCGGCTTTATCGACAAAGTGATCGAGAAAGAAAAAGAAAAGAAAGACTGAGACCGCCGCAGGAAACGGTAAAACTTTTTTCAAAATAATGCTTGCATTTTGTGCGGAATGCGGTATAATACGTTTGGCACTCAAAGAGAAAGAGTGCTAACAAAACCGAGAATTCAAACTCGCAAGGAGGAGATGAATATGAAACTGGTTCCCTTAGCAGACAGAGTGGTCTTAAAGCAGGTGGAAGCCGAAGAAGTGACCAAGGGCGGCATCGTTCTGCCCGGCAGCGCCAAGGAAAAACCCCAGACGGCCGAAGTGCTGGCGGTCGGTCCCGGCGGCGTGGACAAGGACGGCAACAAGGTGAAGATGGAAGTCGCCGTCGGCAATAAAGTCATTTACAGCAAATATGCCGGCACGGAAGTCAAACTGGACGGCACGGAATATATCATCGTAAAGCAGAGCGACATCCTGGCGATCGTCCAGGACTAAGGAGGAGACAGCAATGGCAAAGGAAATCAAATTCGGCGCGGAAGCGCGTAAAGCTTTGGAGATCGGCGTCAACGCCCTGGCGGACACCGTTCGTGTTACTTTAGGTCCGAAGGGCCGCAACGTAGTTCTGGATAAATCCTACGGTTCTCCGCTCATCACGAACGACGGCGTGACCATCGCGAAGGAGATCGAGCTGAAGGACCGTTTTGAAAATATGGGCGCTCAGCTGATCAAGGAAGTCGCTTCCAAGACCAACGACGTAGCCGGCGACGGCACCACCACCGCGACCGTTCTGGCGCAGGCCATGGTCAACGAAGGCATGAAAAACCTGGCGGCCGGCGCGAACCCCGTCATCCTGCGGCGCGGCATGAAGAAGGCGGCCGATGCGGCCGTCGACTCCATCAAGGCCATGAGCAGCCCCATCTCCGGCAAGGAGCAGATCGCCCGCGTGGCGGCCATCTCCGCCGGCGACGACAAAGTGGGTGAAATGGTTGCCGACGCCATGGAGAAGGTCACCGGCAACGGCGTCATCACCGTGGAAGAGTCCAAGACCATGCACACCGAGCTGGATCTGGTGGAAGGCATGCAGTTCGACCGCGGGTACGTCAGCGCCTACATGTGCACCGACATGGAGAAGATGGAAGCCGTTCTGGATAACCCTTACATCCTGATCACCGACAAGAAGATCTCCAATATCCAGGAGATCCTGCCGCTCTTGGAGCAGCTGGTGCAGACCGGCGCGAAGCTCCTGATCATCGCGGAGGATATCGAAGGCGAAGCTCTGACCACCCTCATCGTGAACAAGCTGCGCGGCACCTTCAACGTCGTGGGCGTCAAGGCCCCGGGCTTCGGCGACCGCCGCAAGGAAATGCTGAAGGATATCGCGGCCTTAACCGGCGGCCAGGTCATCAGCTCCGAGCTCGGTCTGGAACTGAAGGATGCCACCATGGCGCAGCTCGGCCGTGCGAAATCCGTTAAGGTCGGCAAGGAAAATACCGTGATCGTGGACGGCCTGGGCGATGCGGACGAGATCGCGGCCCGCGTGGCGCAGATCAAGGCGCAGATGGAAGAGACCACCTCGGATTACGATAAGGAAAAGCTGCAGGAACGTCTGGCGAAGCTGGCCGGCGGCGTCGCGGTCATCCGCGTCGGCGCGGCTACCGAGACCGAGATGAAAGAATACAAGATGCGCATGGAGGACGCCCTGAACGCGACCCGCGCCGCCATGGAAGAGGGCATCGTGGCCGGCGGCGGCGCTGCCTACATCCACGCGGCGAAGGATGTTGCCAAGCTGGCAGCCGGCATGAGCGGCGACGAAAAGACCGGCGCGAACATCGTCTTAAAGGCGCTGGAATCTCCGCTGTACCACATCGCGGCGAACGCGGGCCTGGAAGGCTCCGTGGTCGTGAACAAGGTCAAGGAAGAGCCGGACGGCTTCGGCTTCGACGCCCTGAACGAGACCTACGTCGATATGGTGAAGGCCGGCATCCTGGATCCTGCCAAGGTCACCCGCTCCGCCCTGCAGAACGCCGTCAGCGTAGCGGCGACCCTGCTGACCACCGAGAGCGTGGTTGCGGACATCAAGGAACCCGCCCCCGCCGCTCCGATGAATCCGGACATGGGGATGATGTAAAACAAGATAAAGTGTTATTTGGGGGGGCTGTGAAAACGGTCCCCCCTTTTTTATTCTTTTGACAAGCTTGTCTTTACATTTGCTGTCGCAGCTGTTCGGCTGAAAAAGTATTGCAAAAAGTATTGCAATTTGTAATAAAATGCAGTATCCTGCTATCGAAAGGAGCGGGCTATGGTTGAACTATTTGATCTGGATGTAAGCAATCTCTCTTTTGAATGGGATGACGTCAAAGATCGGATCAATTTTTCCAAACATGGTATTCATTTCAGAACCGCGGCAAAGGTATTTCTAGACCCTGATATGCTTATACGTGAAGATGAAGAGCATACAGAAGAATTACGTTATGATGTTATCGGAAAGGTTGGTAAGATTCTTTTTGTGGTCTGTGTATTCCGGCATAAAAGTGTAATCCGACTGATTTCGGCAAGAATAGCGACAACGCAGGAGGGAGCAAGATATGAACAAGGTAAAGATGAGATTTGATGAAATCAATACGGAATTAACGGCGCAGGAAATGCAGGAACTGGAAGCGGCGGAACAGAAAGTCCCTGCTTTGGATGACGAAAGCCCGGCGATGACCTGGGAACAATTGATGCAGTTTAAACGAATCAATAAAGGAAACAGGACAAAACCGACGATCTCTCTTCGAATTTCCCCCGCAACACTGAATAAAGCAAAGCAGTACGGAAAGGGGTATACGGGACTGTTGAGCCGTCTGCTGGATCTTGCCATCAATGACGAGGAACTCGTTCGCAGATGCCTGTAACGAACTCATTTTTGAAGTAGATTCCGAGGAATATTTTATGCTGATTCAAAACGTACCGACACCGGCGATCCTGCTGGACAAAAAGATCATGGAAGAAAACAGCCGGAAGATGGAAGAGCTGATCCGCGGGACCTCCATGGTCCTGTATCCGCATTACAAATCCCATAAATGTCCCGAGCTGGCAAGATGGCAGATGGCGCACGGCGCCGGCGGCATTACCTGCGCCAAGCTGGGGGAGGCGCAGGATCTTGTCGAAGCCGGCATACCGGTCGTCGTGATCGCGAATCAGATCGTACAGCCCGAAAAGCTGGAAAAGCTGGCGCTGCTGGCGGGAAAGGCATCGATGACCGTCTGCGCGGATGATCCGGACAACGTACTGGCGCTGGAAGCCGCGTGCGCGAAGGCCGGCACCCGCCTGAATGTTTTAGTGGAATACGAAGTCGGCATGCAGCGCTGCGGCGCGGAGACCCATGCGGAAGTGCTGCAGCTGGCGCAGCTGATCCGCCGTCAATCGCATCTGAATTTTGCCGGGATCCAGGCCTACGCAGGACAGCTCTCGCACGAGACAGACGCCGCCAGGAGAAAGACCGAAATGCTGCGCATCGAAAAAGACGTAGCCGCGCTGAAAGCCTTTGTGGAGATGTACGGCATTCCGGTTCGTCACGTCTGCGGGGGCAGCACCGGCACGGCGGCGGATAAACCGAAAGATACGGTCTACACCCAGCTGCAGGCCGGCAGCTATCTGTTCATGGATGCCAGCTACGAACGGCTCGGCCTTGTCTTTCGGCAGGCGATGTTTATCCTCACGACGGTCGTCTCCGTAAAAAAAGACCGCATCGTCACGGACTGCGGCGTCAAATCGCTGGCCATGGACCAGGTTCCGCCGCGCTATGCGGCTTTCCCGGATGCGGCGCTTTCCTTCAGCGAAGAGCATACGACGCTGTTCGTAAAAGGCGCGCCTCTTAAGGTCGGCGACAAGCTGCTCGCAATCCCGGGCCACTGCTGCACCACCAACAACAGTTTCGAAAAGATCCTGCTCGCGGAGAGCGGAGAGATTATACGGGAAATGCCCGTCACCAGCCGGGGAAAGGCCTGGTAAGAAAAAGTCGGCAGTGATAACCTCACTGCCACGACACGAACTTTTCTCGGACCACGGTTCCAAGGGTCCTCGAAAAGTTGTGATCGGGCGCGTTCGGTTATCACTGCCGGCTTCTTTCCTGCAAACAATTATACTCTTACCTCAATCTCCTCCGTCTGCTTGTCCTTCGGCCAGGCGACGGAATAGGCGAGAGTAAGCGTCTTCGTCTGGCCGGCCGCCAGCGGGAAGGTCCAGTGCAGCAGTCCGGTGTCTTCTTCGCGCACCGCCCCGGAAATGTTTGAAACGTCCACCTGGATCGTCTTCTCATCCGAGACAGGGATCTGATCCGAGACCGTCACGGAAACCTCTTTTTCCTTGCGGGACGAGACGGTCAGTTCGTATTCATACTCCGTCTTTTTCTGCCCCTTTAAGAGCACCTGCGAGGTATGACGCTTTTTCTGGACGCGCTTGACTTTCACGGACTCGTCCACGCCCAGGGAAAGATCGTAGCTGTCCTTCGTCATATCCGGCTCCAGCACGACGTTGCCGGCGAAGGCGCCTTTTAAGTAAACGGCGGCCGGCGTGCCCTGCAGATCTTCCAGATCGGCGGTCTTCACTTCGGCGGCCAGATAGGCTTCCTCCGAAAGCTTCGGTACGGCGACGACGTGGTAGCGGCAGGAGAGAAGATCGGCGCGGATATCGCAGAGGATCTCCTGGGAATTCCGGATATCCCAGACACCGCTTAAAGCATATTCGGTCATGGTTTCCCCTTTGGACGTTGTGCCGCCGCCCGCGTAGACCGTATTCATGGCGGCCATCGGTGCGCAGGCCTCGTCCGCCATGGCACATTCAGCCATGGCGGTATCCTCCGCCGGCCGCGCGCCCATCATCATCGCGGCGCCGAGCATGGGGGCGGCTTTCCGCTTCACGACCGGCGCGGGGACGTAGAAGCGGATATGGGAAGAATTCAGCTCCGGAATGGTTCCGGAAACGGAAGGATTGCCGGTAAAAAGCGTGAGCGCCACGTTCTCCCAGTCTTCCCCGGTGTTCTGCGCGATCCGGGCTCTTAAGCGCAGCTGCAGGGAACCGGCATCCTCTTCGGTATGGATCTCGTAGACCGGATTCCAGAAGGCCTGATAGTCCCGGTAGGTCAGTTCGACCGGATATTCTCCGGCCGCGTCAGCGGAAAGTTCGGCGGTCACGAAAGGAAGGGCGGCCTTTTTCCGGGCTTCGGACAGTTCTTTGCTGACCGCATCTTTTTCTTCCTTCAGGGCGGTCAGCTCGCGGCTGATGCCGTCCAGCCGTTCCGGCAGCTTCTCCAGATACGCAGTCATCTCCTCAATGGACAGCGATTCTTTCTGGGAGAAATCCGCATTGCTTTCCCACAGTGCCGCCAGCTTTTCTTTGCTCTGAATCTGATTCTGCAGATTGGCCAGCTTCTGGTTCAGCTCTTTGAGGGCTTCCTGCTGCTGCTCGCGGGTGGGATGCTCAACCTGCACGTTGGAGCCGGAAACCCCGGCGGGGACGGCAAGCCGAAGGGAGCTCTCATCCACGGAAGCGCTTAAACCTTCCAGACGGATCTGCTGCGATCCCGCCTGCAGCAAAACTTTTCCCGTTCTTTTGATCATACATCCGTTTCGATAGACGGCCGCAGCCGTGATTTTTGTTTCTTTCATCAGGTTCTCCGTTTCCGAGCCCGGACGCGCTGTCCGGCTCTGCATGATAAAAACAGTATACCATATCATTGCGAAAAAAGAAATTGATACGGCATAACTTGACTTTTTCGGTCAGATTCAGTAGAGTGACCTTACGGAAAAGTCTTGTCCGGCTGCATGCAGACAAGTTCATCATCGGGGAGGAAATTCATATGGCAGAAAATCTGACGCTGACATCCGCCGAAGCGGCGAAGCTGCTTCGCAAATGGAACGAGGAACTGACGGCGCTCGAAGAACGGGAGAACATCAGCCGCGAGTTTGTCGCGTCCTCCGGCGAGGACATGGAGATGGTCCGGCCGGACTATGATTATGCGGAGACGCAGGAAAAGATCATGGAGCTGGAAGAGAGGATCCGCGCATTGAAGCACCGGCTGAATCTGTTCAACGCGAATACCGTGATCCCGGAATTTGATATGACCATCGACCAGCTGCTGATCTATATTCCGCAGCTCTCGAAGAAGAAAGCGAAGCTGGCCCAGATGGCGGCCAAGCTGCCCTTAAGCCGCGAAGTCCGCTACAACAGCAGTCTGGTGGAATACCGCTATACGAACTACGATCCGGAGCAGGTGAAGGCCGATCTGGAAGCCGTTTCGGACGAGCTTTCCCGGGCGCAGACGCTGCTCGATACGGCGAACAATACGCTTCGTTTCGAATTTGAGGCATAAAAAGCGCGGGAACGCGTTTTCCGCTGTCCCGCGGCGCTTTTTCTCATCGGAGAATCTTTTTTCAGGGTAAAGTTCAGGGTCGGGGTTTATCGTTATTCCTTCTTGTTATTCTTTATCTGATCCGGTTCACTGTCGGAGGAGCGCATGATTATTTATTTTGCTGCGGGGCAGGAAAACTTTCGGGCGGCGGAAGTTCGGTTTCAGGCCGTCCTTTTTGATTGTCTTCACAGCCGGAACGGCTGCCGGTCCGCTCGCTGATGATGTAGCGCGGCCGGGCTTTGGTCTCCAGGTAGATCTTTCCCACGTATTCGCCGATGACGCCGAGCGACATCATCTGCACGCCGAGCGCGAAGAGGATGATCGTGACCGTGCTGGCCCAGCCGGAGACGGTGTTTCCGGCAAAGTACGAAATGACCGACCAAATGATCCCGATAAAGCTGAGCAGCGCGACCAGAAGCCCGAAGCTCGTGATCAGGCGGATGGGTTTGACGGACAGACTGGTGATGCCGTCCACGGCCAGCGCGATCATTTTCTTTAAGGGATAATGGCTTTTTCCCGCCAGGCGTTCCTCCCGCTTGTAGTAGACGCTGGTGCTCTTAAAGCCGACCAGCGGGAACATGCCGCGCAGGAAGAGATTGACCTCTTTAAACTCCGCAAAAGACTGCAGGACGCGGGCGGAGACCAGCCGGTAGTCGGCGTGATTGTAAACGCTTTCCACGCCCATGCGCTTCATGAATTTGTAAAAGCCTTCCGCGGTGAAGCGCTTGAAAAAGCTGTCTGTGTCCCGGTTGTTCCGCACCCCGTAAACGATCTCGCAGCCGTCCAGATAGGCGTCCACCATCTCGTCCATAGCATTGATATCGTCCTGTCCGTCGCAGTCGATGGAGATCGTGATGTCGCAGACGTCCTTCGCCTCCATGAGTCCGGCCAGCACCGCGTTCTGATGGCCGCGGTTGCGGCTCTGCCGGATCCCGATGAAATGCGGATCCGTCAGGGAGAACTCCGTGATCAGATCCCAGGTCGTGTCCTTGCTGCCGTCGTCCACAAACAGGATGCGGCTCTCTTCGGCGATCTTTCCTGCCCCGATCAGCTGATTCAGCTTGTCCAGAAACATTTTGGACGTGATCGGCAGAACTTCTTTCTCATTGTAACAGGGGATAACGATATATAAGACGGGCGTTTTCTCGCGCGGCATTTCCGGACCTTCCTTTTTCTTGCAGATGAAAAAATTATACAACGCTCCGCCCGGCATTGCAAGCCCTTGCCCTTCGGGCGTCCTTATGTTACAATATATTTTTCAAGGGGGAGAATGCGTATGAAATACCTGATCGCTTCGGATATACACGGCGGCGCCGAATGCTGCCGGCAGCTGCTGGAACGTTTTGAGGAAGAAAAAGCAGATCTTTTGGTCCTTCTGGGAGATCTTCTCTATCACGGGCCGCGCAATGAACTGCCGGCGGATTACCAGACGAAAGCAGTCTATGAACAGCTGAACGCCTACGCGCCGCACATCCTCTGCGTACAGGGCAACTGCGACGCGGAAGTGGATCAGATGGTCCTGCAGTTTCCCATCATGAATCCTTTTCTGGTCATCCGGGACAGCGGGCTGACCATCGCGCTGACGCACGGCGACCGCTACAACGCGCACCGGCTGCCGCCGGTTCAGGATCCGGACGTGATCCTCTGCGGCCATACGCACCGGCCGGCGCTGGAGGATTACCGGAGCTATGTTTATATGAATCCGGGCTCCGTGACTTTGCCGAAAGACGGCAGCAGCAAAAGCTATATGACCATGGAGCGCGGTCTGTTCCGCTGGAAAACACTGGCCGGTGAAGAATACCGGCGCTTTCAGATGACGCCGCGCCACACGGAAGAAAGATAGAGGCAGCTATGGCCAGAGATCTTTTTGACTATATGAACGAACAGGCCCGGGAGAAGGAAAGCCCGCTGGCCCTGCGGCTGCGTCCCGAAACGCTGGACGAGGTCGTGGGTCAGAAGCATATCCTGGGACCGGACAAGCTGCTTTCGCGCGCGATCCGGGCGGATCAGCTTTCGTCGCTCATCTTTTTCGGCCCGCCCGGCACCGGCAAGACCACGCTGGCACAGGTGATCGCCCGGGCCACGAAAGCCGAGTTCCGTCAGATCAATGCGACGACGTCCGGCAAAAAGGACATGGAGGAGGTCGTGGCGGAGGCAAAGCAGAACCGGGCGGCCTACGGCAAAAAGACGATCCTGTTCATCGACGAGATCCACCGCTTCAACAAGGCGCAGCCGGACTATCTGCTGCCGTTCGTGGAAGACGGCACCGTGATCCTGATCGGTGCTACCACGGAGAATCCTTTCTTTGAAGTCAACCGGGCGCTTCTGTCCCGTTCGAATATCTTTGAACTGAAACCGCTGGAGAAGGAAGATATCCTGACCCTCATCCGCCGGGCTGTGACGGATGAAAAGAAGGGCATGGGCATGTACCGGGCCGTGATCGACGAGGACGCGGCTCAGTTTCTGGCCGACGTGGCCGGCGGCGACGCCCGGCGGGCCATCAGCGCGGTGGAACTGGCGGTCCTTACCACGGACCGTTCGGAGGACGGCCTGATCCACATCACGCTGGCGGTCGCGGAGGAATGCATCCAGCGCCGCGCGGTGCGCTACGACAAGGACGGAGACAACCACTACGACGTGATCAGTGCCTTCATCAAGAGCATGCGCGGCTCGGATCCTGACGCGGCTCTTTACTATCTGGCCCGGATGATCGCGGCCGGCGAGGATCCGAAATTCATCGCGCGGCGGATCATGATCTGCGCGGCCGAGGATGTGGGACTCGCCGATCCCCGGGCGCTGCAGGTGGCGGTCGCCGCTTCCGAAACGCTCGAGCGGGTCGGCATGCCGGAGGGCAGGATCCCGCTGGCGCTGGCGGCTGTTTATGTGGCGACGGCGCCGAAGAGCAATGCGGCTTATCTGGGCATCGAACGGGCCCTCGCCGAAGTGGAAAAGACGGAGATCCGGACCGTGCCGCCGCACCTGCAGGACGCGAACTATCAGGGCCACAGCGAGCTGGGCCGTGGGATCGGCTACAAATACGCCCACGACTATCCCGGTCATTACGTGAAGCAGCAGTATCTGCCGGATGAACTTCTGGGGACGCGTTTCCTTCAGATCGGGGAAAACGGATACGAGCAGGAAATAAAAAAATATATGGAGTTTTTGACACAATTGGTGTAAAATAAGGCTGAAAACAGGATTTGTCCCCCACATTTACACCATTTCAGAGCTGTTTTGGGGAAGGAGAGTATCGTGAGAAAGAAAATCAATCAGCTGGCAAAAGGAATCACAGAAGAAAAACGGCCTCTGATTCGTTTCGCTTCTCCGCAGATCGAAGTATTTCTGGCCTGCGGCGGGCAAAGCAGCGGAGAAATCCTTCTTTCCAGCGAAAACGGCGTGCCCTTCCGGGGACTTGCGTACGCGGATGACGACCGGATCGAGATCCAGCAGAATGCTTTCGCCGGCGTATCGGCCTCCGTTTCTTTCATCGTGCACGGAGAGACGGTCAGCGAAAATACGCAGCTGGAAGGAACTTTTTCTTTTGTCACGAACGGCGGAGATCTTCGCCTGCCGTATCAGATCCATTTCGGGCAGCTGATCTCGGGGCTCTCCGCGGCGCCCGCGACCATCGCGGAGCTGGGAGAACTGGCCGAGAAACGGCCGGAAAGCATGCTGGGGCTTTTTGAATCCCCTCAGTTTACGGAGATGCCTTTCCTGAAAGATGACTCGCTGCGCAGCCTATATCTGTCGCTGCGCCGTTCCCCGGACCGCCGCCTGGCGCTGGAAGAGTTTCTGGTCGCCTGCGGCGCCAAAAAGCCGCTGAAGCTCAGCGTCGACCGGGAGCCGCAGAC